>JAULYI010000034.1:0-24615 GCA_032117915.1 Kapaibacterium sp. (SeqCode)
CATTCTTCGTTCTGCCGGAGCCGCCAGTATACCACTGCCCCCTGCCGTCATCGATCCCATGATCGCCGTGATCGGTGAATGGGTGATTGCCGGTCCAGTGATTCCACCATAGGTGCCGGCAACGACGGCAAGATCCATTGCTCCGTCGAGCACTTGGACAGTGGGAATCTGTTGCTGGTGCAATTCCTGATACGCAGGCGTGATCATTTTCTTCGCAGCGGGCAGATTGATCCAAAGCTGGATCAACTCGAGCTCGCCCCCTTGTTCCATAAGGTCGGCCGTGGGACCTTCACTGTGAATAATACCACTACCGCTCGTTATCCATTGCACCTCGCCCGCGCCGATTGAGCCCGCATTACCGAGGGAGTCGCGATGCAGCACGCTCCCCCGATAGACGAACGTAACAGGTTCAAAGCCACGATGCGGATGGGGATCGATACGGTGCGCCTGCCCCCCCGCCTCGAAACGCTGTGGTCCGGCATGATGCAGCAACAAAAACGGGTCGGCATCACGGAGAGCATTTACAGGCAGTGGCTGTGCTACGCGCAATGGTCCCACGCCGGTGTGGAGTGAGGATGTGATGAGTCGAACCGTTCTGTTCATGATGCCTCGCCTCGCAACGTTGATCAGGCTGCTTTCTGCAGCTGGATGTTAAGCATAAGTCGAACATCATCGCTCACAACCACGCCGCCGGCCTCGGTAATGGCACTCCATGCCAGTCCGAATTCCTTGCGGTTGATCGTTCCGGAGATCTCGAATCCAGCCTTTTCGTTGCCGTAGAAGTCCGTCATGCGACCACCGTACTCAACGTTGAGTGTCACGGACTTCGTGACGTCGCGGATGGTCAGGTCTCCTACCAGGTCAAAGGTGCCGTCGGACTTTTTTGTGAACGACGTCGATGCGAACGACATGGTCGGATACTGCTCGGCATTGAAGAAGTCATCGGACTTCAAGTGCCCATCGCGCATCTCGTTTTTGGTGTTGATCGAGTTGATGTCTGCCGTGAAGGAGATCTTGGCGTCAGAGAAGTCCTCGGCCTCAGCTTCTGCGGTGACCGTGTATGAAGTGAATTCACCTGTGACGGTGTTGATCATGAGGTGCTTGACCTTGAACTGCACATCGCTGTGCAGAGTATCTACAGTCCATGTTGCCATGGTCGTTCTCCGGTAGTTGGTGGCGAGTGTTTATGTGTTTCAACACTAATATACGTGTTGCAACACATTCTTGCAACGTTTCATTCGTTCCCGACTTACGGTATCAGAACACCCGCCATACCCAGAAGCTCCTGATCACGCAGCACGCGCATCAAGATCGGCCCTCGGAGATCAGCAGTGTGGTTTACCCAGCACGAACCGTCTCGCACATCCACGTCCGAGCTTACACATAGCTTGCCATCATACGTCATTGCTTCAACAGTCAGGATGCCCTCTGCCATTGGCAATCCGCTGATGTGCAAGGTCTGAACACCACTCACACATATCGAGAATGGGGCGCTGTCAAGGGGTGTTGAAACACTTGCAACCGGCATTGCGAAGGGTCCAACCCAGGCATATCTGCCGTTGGCACCAAACTGACGTGTCCCATCTCTGGTGAATCGCTGCTCGAAAAACGGCCACCAAACGACCGTCGGGTTACCGCCGGTGTTGGAATACAGATAGTCACCGGGTTGACATCCTTCAACATTGCGATACAGGAGCAGTCCGCCACCATTCGGCGCGAACCGACATCGCATTCCATCGGTGTCGGGATCGCCATGTAACGCGATGACACCGGCGACGTCCCTGCTCAAGCGATCGTAGATGACACATGAGCCATGGCCGCCTGATCGCGGCATTCGACTTATGGCAACATAGCGTGCATCGTCTGTTACGGCGATCGATGCGATCGCATCTGCCCCGCTACCACCATGAAACACATCGACGGGCAATCCCGTGGCAGCGTCAAGCAGCACGCCAACGTCACGCGCACCGACATACTGTGTTCGAGCCAGTACAATGTATCGGTCATCCGGAGTCATCACGGGACGGGCCTTCGTCCCATCGAGAATCGTGATAAATCTCCACACGGTATCGCCACATTCGGTGTCGTACATCACCGCATCGAGCCCGCTGAACAACCGCTTGCCGTCGCGTGTAAGAAGCACACTCGGCAGAGCTGTGAACGAACCACGGAACGTATGCAAACGATGCATCGTGGGCCAGCTCCACAGATTGATCACGCCATGTTCGGCTGTTGCAAGCAGATCCGCCTGCGCAGCAAAGGCAACATCCCTGATCGATGCACGATGCCCTGCTTCGATCGACCGCAGAGAATCACCAGTTAGGGGATCATAGCATACAAGAAGCTGACGTCTTGTGGCGGCATCGGCGTGCAATGTTACTGCCGTCACAAGCGTGGGTACTGATCCACCAAGATCGCTGGCCTGATACTCGACGATGCCGCTCGCCGATGCAAGGCGTGTCCAAAGGGTATCCGTGCGGGGTGAGATCAAGGGTAGCGGCACTTGGGCGCGCATCGCCATTGCATGGAGCAGACAACAGACGAATACGGACATGGCAAGCCCGTATCGTGCGTTAAGACGCACGGTTAGCACAGCCATCAGCATGACAACCCCTCAGGTTTTAACGTGACATCGTGCATCGAGTGCCCCGTGAAGTAACGGGTGCATCATCGATGCTGGGCTACGAATGTCGGTGCTGAGAGAACGGATCGCGAGTTGTAGAACTACGCGAAGTTCAGCAGGCGATCAGTATGCGGAAGTTCCGGCAAGGCCGTTCACAATCGCTACACCGGAGCTCGTTCCAAGACGTGTCGCTCCTGCGGCCAGCATAGAAAGAGCCGTGCTCAATTCGCGAATGCCGCCGGATGCCTTAATGCTCACGCCCGGACCGACATGGTCACGCATGAGCAGTACATCGGCGACGGTGGCGCCACCGGTCGAAAAGCCGGTTGACGTCTTGATAAAATCAGCTCCGGCCTGCGTGACCAAGGCACACATCGTTCGCTTCTCGTCATCAGTCAGAAGACATGTTTCGATGATCACCTTTACGATACCATCACGTTCATGCACGGCCGACACAACGGCCCGGATATCATGGAACACCGCATCAGCGTCACCGCTCTTCAATGCCGTAATCGTTGCAACCATATCGAGCTCGGTTGCCCCATGGTCCATAGCTCGCATTGCCTCGGCTACCTTCGTTTCTACGAACGTGCCACCGAGGGGAAATCCGATCACCGTGCACACGGCCACGGTCGTGGCGTTTACGATCGAGGCTGCACGAGCCACATGCCATGGAAGAACGCACACGCTGGCGAAGCCGTACTGTACGGCCTCGGCACAGATCTGTTCGATCTGCTGCGACGTTGCATCAGGCTTCAACAACGTGTGGTCGATCGTACGGGCGAGTTGTTCGTTGGTCAACTGCATGAGCATTCCTGAGGGTCAACGGTTATCAATGGTAGCACCGAAGGGCACTGGCGGACGGAACGAATGGCTGCCGAAGGCGCTGAAGAGCTGTCGCACGGAAAACAGGAGGCCGCTGAATCGCCGTTCATCGACGTTGTAGGCAACGTCAAACCTGAACGTCGTATCCTCGCCGGATGCCTTGAGGTTGTGAATACGAATGCCCGTTCCGATGCTATGGTGGACGCGCACGGAGCGGAGATCGTCACCCTGATTCCAGACCGTGCCGGCATCGTGGAACAGGACTCCGGAGAAGCCAAGGATCCACAGGCGCCAGTCCGTCATCCAGCGAAGCTCCGCATTGGTCACAATACGATTATCACCGGTTAGCATGTTGGCGCGGTAGCCTCGTAGTCCGGCATCGTTGTCAAGAATAAGCTGATGAAAGGCATCCCAATTCCACACCGTATGCTGCCGTAGTTGAGCAGCCAGCGTAAGCCGTGGCGTGATGCGATAATGCGTTAGCAGGTGAGATTCCACGGCCGTGTATCGGGCACGACCCGGGCGTATACCGGAGCCCCCACCTAACCTTCCGAAGACGTAGAGTTCAGGAGCAAGGTAGGCGGACTGTTCCCCTTCAGCTCCGATGTACCACATGGAGCCACCAAGACTGTCGGGTATCAGTATACGACCAATGATAGCCGAGCCCCATCCTCCGATCTGCACATCCTCTGTCTCGAAGCCATCAAGCATTGACGTACGCTGGAACTGCTGAGCGATCGATGAGAAGGACACTAGCATGCGCGTGGTATTGTCAAACGCCTCGCGAGACGCCGCAACTGTGCGCTCTGTTGCGTTGTGATCGACATGTATGGTCGCAAACTGCCGTGCCTCGTTGACCCCTTTTGCATAACTCGCCCATCCACGGATGGTCTGCTGTTGGAACGGAAGAAGGGTCAGACCCTCACCGCTGTAGAGGAAGTCACGGCCGAACGAGCGGACACCCGTAATAGCCATAGCCCACGGTGTAGCCATGGTTCGAAACGGCTTGTACACCTGAAGCACTTGATCCGTCCTGAACCGGTTGGTAAGGACCGACCCATACATGCCTAACTCGCTGCGGAACAACCGACGCTGCCCTACAGCGAACATCCCTTCGGCACCGATGTCGTTCTCGGTGCGGTACAGTCCGCTGCCAAGGACGTACGTAGCGGTCCCAGCAAGATTGACCTCATCGACCTTTGCCCCGACATTGGCAATACCACCACCAAGGCCGAAGAGAACGGCTGGTCGCAGCGAGAAGCGATCCTGCGTGATCACCGTAACGTCAACACTGTCGGATGACACCGTCTGCGCACGGACCTCAACATTGCTGAACAGCCCTGTGCGACGAAGATTGCGCTCCAGCTCGAGCAGGCGATCCGGATCGACCTCGTCACCTTCGTCAAACAACAGCTCGTCTTCGATGATGTATTCCTTGGTGACGACGTGCAGGGCGTTCATGATGCGTCCGCCAAGCGACCAGTCCTGCTGTCGATCATCGAAGACATCAAGACGCTCGATGGTTAGCGAGCGGATAAACGGTTGTGCCAACAATGTTGCTGGCAGGCACAGCATCAAAAGCACGAACAGCCTATAACGCATAGTTTAGCGACTCCCTGTCAACAGGGCATGCACACCCAGTGTTGAGGTACATTGCAGGAGTTGCTCAACGAGCTGGCATGCCTCGGCATTGGATGTGGTCCGTACGCGCTGCTTTACCTCGAGAAGCAGACGAGGCGTAACGCTGAGCTCGCGTATTCCCAAGCCCACAAGCATTTCCGTTGCGGCGGCGTGACCAGCCAGTTCACCACAGACACTTACACTACGGCCGTGCGCCTCGGCGGCAACAACAATCATGCGTATCATCCGCAGAACGGATGGATGGCAGGCATCGAAGATGTCTGCCACAAGTTCGTTCGTTCGGTCTGTTGCAAGGGCGTATTGTGCAAGATCATTTGTTCCGATGCTCATAAAGTCTGTTTCTCGTGCGAAGACGTCGGCCAGCAGAGCAGCTGCCGGTGTCTCGATCATCACGCCAACAGGCATATTGTGATCAAACTCAACGCCCTCGGCCATCAACGCTTGCCTGCACGCCGCAATGATCTGCTTAGCCTGCTGCAGCTCCTCGTACACCGATACCATCGGAAGCATGAAGCGGACGTTGCGGTTTACCGAGGCGCGGAGGACGGCAAAGACCTGCTGGGCAAAGATATCGGGACGATACAGCAGGAATCGGATACCTCGAAGGCCCAGCGCCGGATTATCCTCGTGATGGGGTATGCCCTCCCGGAACTTATCACTGCCAACATCGAATGCACGGAACGTCACCGGCAGCGGGAATGCCCGCTCGGCGATGTCTTTGTACCAGGCGGTTTGTTCTTCCAGACTTGGATACCGTCCAAGTTGGACAAGCAGTAACTCCGTCCTAACAAGCCCTACACCTTCACAGCCCTGCATCATAGCCACATCGACATCATCAGGTGTATCGATGTTGGCTAGCAGTGCAACATGGACACCATCGGTTGTTGTGCTGTCTTTCTCGCGGAGCTCGCCCAGACGCTGGCGGTAGGCCTCGGCACGCAGACGCTTCTCCGCGTACTCGGTGATCGTCGCAGGTGTCGGGTCAATGATGATCAGGCCGGAGTAGCCATCAACAATGATCGTTGCGTTACGGGGAATATCAGAGGTTGCGTTTCGAACACCGATGACGGCAGGGATGCCAATGTCACGGGCAAGGATAGACGTATGGGCGTTGATGCCACCAACCTCGGTAATGAATCCCAACGTGCTATTCTGTTTGAAGAAGAGCATATCCTGAGGAGTGACACTCCCGGCAACAACGATACTGTCCGCAGCGGCTGCATGACTCATGTGACGATTGCGCATGGCAGCCAGCAATCGCTCTTTCACGTGTTCCAGATCTTGAGCACGTTCGCGCATGAAGGCATCGCGGGCACCGTAGAGTACGGCTTTGTGCGTGTCATACTCGGCCACAACGGCAGATTCCGCAGGATATCCATGCTTGATGCGATCGATGATGGCAGTCGTTATCGAAGGGTCATTCACGATGTGCACGAATGACTCGATGATCGACGCCACGGTCCCCTTCTCCGTGCGGGCGATCTCGACGGCACGATGGAGCTCGGCAGTCGACACCTCCACCGCCCCCGCAAAGCGTGCGAGTTCGGCGTCAACGTCCTCAGAGCGTAACCGATCGTTTCTGATCGTAGGTGAATCGACGCTTAGGACGAAGGCACGGCCGATGGCCACGCCCGGCGACGCGGGAACGCCTTTCAGCACGCGCTCTGCCGATGATCCGTGGTGACGGCTCATGGTCTTGTCCATGCTATGGTTCCCACCGACAATGTCATGCAGAGTCCGTTTCTTACGCCACTTACGGCTCGTCGAATCCCGAGGCAAACAGCTGCACGATAGCATCGACAGCTTCCCGCTCGTCCTCTCCTATCACGGTCAGGCCCAGCGGTGCTCCCTGCTCTGCAGCAAGCGTCATTACGCCGATTATACTCTTCGCATTGATGCTGAAGCCGTCCCGCATCAGATACACCTCACTTTTAAATCGCGAGGCAATCTTCACGAGCATTGCTGCGGGCCGCGTGTGCAGCCCGGCGCGATTCACCACATGTACGTGCGTTTCGATCATGTCCCTTCGCCCATCATATCAGAGGTTACCTCGGCAGCCTTCCGGAGTCTGTTCCAGAGTGCTTCCTGGGCAACGATGTTCTGATCACAAAGTACGAGAATTTTATCGGCACCCATCGTATCGGCCAACCGCAGTTCAGCGTACAGATTATGCGCCGTCAGGGGGCGATGGTCGAACGGCAGCACAACGTCGGGATGCGCAAGCACGACGGGACGATCAGACTGACGGATCAAGGACAAGAGTTCATCTACCGTGGCACAGAGCATGACCGGTGCCGATGGCGCGTAATGTCGATGCCGCATGCCCGGACTGCCGCCCTCGGCATCGGCGGCGCGACGCAGTCGAGCTCCAATGAGAGTCTCGATAGCCGTTGCCTCCAGCGCCCCCGGACGTAACAGCGTCACCGAACCGTCATCAACCCGGATCACGGTTGATTCAAGGCCCTGGCGGCAAGGTCCTGCATCGACGACGGCGTTGATACGTCCGTCCAGATCCTCGAGAACATGGTCTGCGGTGGTAGGGCTTGGACGACCGGATCGGTTCGCCGAAGGCGCGGCCAGAGGGCCCGTACGACGCAGAATCTCGCGCGTTACATCGTGGGCGGGCACACGCACGGCAACGGTCTCGAGGCCGGCCGTCACGGCGATCGGTAGTCCGGGAATCCTGGGCAGCACAACGGTGATCGGGCCGGGGGCAAATGCTTGCAGGATCTTCATCGACAGTGGATCGGGAACAGCTACCGTGGCCACATCCGCAACGTCGGCAACGTGTACGATCAGCGGATTGTCTGCTGGCCTGCCCTTTGCCGCGAAGATTCGCTCGACCGCCTCGGCATCCAGCGCAGATGCAGCCAGACCGTAGACGGTCTCGGTGGGAAGAGCGACGATGCCGCCGGCATTCAGCAACGTCGCAGCATGAGCGATCGACGCTTCTACGTCGTTTACTGCATCAAGTCGTTCCGTTACGCGTGGTATCTTCGAAGTGTTCATTGCCCCCTAATCTACGACCTCGACGCCTGCATGAGACCAGTAACAACCTTTCTTGTCCGACCAACGCTACCCTCGCTACTCGCACCGCTGCGTGCCCTGGCGTACAATTATTGGTGGTGCTGGGACGCGGAGTCTCGTGATCTGTTCGAGAAGATCGACGGGCAGTTGTGGGAAGACGTGCATCACAATCCTGTGATGCTGTTACATCGTCTGCCGTTAACGCGGCTAGAAGCATTGGCAAACGACTCAGCCTTCATGAACACCCTGACGTCGATCCACGAACGGTTTCGTGCATACATGGATGCACCGCGACGCCTGACAGGCGATGCAACGACGCAACAGACCATTGCATACTTCTGTGCCGAGTTCGGCATCCATGAATCGTTCATGAATTATTCCGGCGGCCTGGGCGTATTGGCGGGCGACCACCTGAAGAGCGCTTCAGACCTTGCGCTGCCGTTGATCGGCGTGGGACTGCTCTACCAGGAGGGGTACTTCCGACAGTATCTGACGCAGAACGGCTGGCAAAACGAGCGCTATGCCGAGATGGACGTGCTTTCCCTGCCCATCGAACCCGTGGTTCGTGATGATGGATTCCCTCTGGTTATTGTAGTCGACCTACCCGCAGGCACGTGTCATGTACGGGTATGGCGCCTTCATGTTGGCCGTGTGACGTTGTACCTGCTAGACACGAACATTCCGGAGAATACTGACCCTGTCCTGCGCGACGTGACCGACCGCTTGTACGGCGGAACGACCGACACCCGCGTGATGCAAGAGCTTGTGCTGGGTATTGGCGGGATGCGGGCCTTACATGCCATGGGAATCGATCCGGCTGTCATTCACGTCAACGAGGGACATGCGGCCTTCTGTCTACTCGAGCGTACCCATCGGTCGATGGAGCGCCTGCATCTGACGTTCCAAGAGGCGTGGCGGCTGACGCAGGCTTCGACCGTCTTTACTACGCATACGCCGGTACCCGCGGGTAACGAAGTCTTCACCCACGACATGCTGCATACCTATCTCCACCGCTACGTGGAACGGCTTGGCATTGCATGGAATGACTTCCTACGTCTTGGTGCACAGGAAGAGCCCGACGATACGATCGGATTTTCCATGACGGTACTCGGACTTCGTGGTTCATCGTTCCGCAATGGTGTAAGTCAGCTTCACGGTGCCGTCGCGCGTGAGATGTGGCATCAGACATGGCGCGGCTTCCATATCGACGAGATTCCCATCAAGGGCATCACCAACGGTGTACATACGGCCACGTGGGTTTCCAAGGAACTGGGTGTACTCTATGACCGCCACCTGGGACAGGCGTGGCGGGAACGTCCCCACGACCCGTCATCATGGGCTGAAACGGTATCGATCCCCGATCGGGAGCTGTGGGATGTCCGGAATAGGCGCAGAGCAGTCCTTGTAGACGCATCACGATCGCACGTGCTGCTTCGGCACAGTGCATCGCTTACGGCCGATCAAGCACTGCGGATCGAGGAGTGTCTGCAGCCGGACGCACTCACGATCGGCTTCGCACGGCGCTTTGCGACGTACAAGCGGGCAGATCTCTTTATGCACGATATGGATCGTCTTACGAGGATTCTTTGCCGCACTGATCGTCCGATACAGCTCCTGCTTGCCGGCAAAGCACATCCGCGAGATCTCCAGGGTAAGGAGCTCATCCAGAAGGTCCATGCACAGATCCGCAACCATGGCCTTGACCATCGAATCCTGTTCCTTGAAGATTACGATATGTCTATCGCACGATTCCTTGTGCGAGGATGTGACGTGTGGTTGAACACGCCCCGACGCCCTCATGAAGCTTCGGGTACCAGCGGCATGAAGGCTGCCATTAATGGCAGTCTGCATTGCAGCATCCTTGACGGGTGGTGGGCAGAGGCATATGACGGCACGAATGGGTTTGCCATAGGCCATGGCGAGACCTTTTCGTCGGACGAACAAGATGCTGCCGATGCATACACGCTCTATGACCTGCTCGAGCATACGATCGCACCCCTGTTTTACACGCGCGATACCGGCGGCGTACCGATGGGGTGGACCACAATGATGAAACGGAGTATCGTAACCAATGGTTGGCGTTTCGCTGCAACGCGCATGGTTGACGATTATGCCAGCCAATGCTACGCGCCGGCAATCAGGCAGCGGGCAGCATTCTCTGCTGATGGCGGCCGCGTGCTGCGTTCGGCACAGGTTTTTGTAAACGGTCTTAGTGCGAGCTGGGACAACGTGCATATTGAGCATGTTGACGTTGTTGGCACCGACGCAGCACATGTTGGCAATGATATCACGGTGCGGGCCACCGTTCATCTCGGATCACTAACGCCACAGAATGTCATTGTCCAGGCCATGCAAGGTCCGGTCGACTCCCGCGGTGTCATCACCTCGCCACGATTTACGGACTTGCATCCGGTGTCGATCAGCGGCTCGTCCGTAGTGTTTGAGGGCACCTATGTCTGCGATTCCAGCGGTGTGCTGGGATGTACGGTCCGCATAGTGCCCGTTCACGAAACTTTCACGAATTTGGCTGACGCACATCATGTGCTATACGCTGGTACCCACTGAAACTTTCGGCGGGATTGGCGGTTGTTCTGCCTTACCCTCGACGGCCTCAACACGATCACTTTCGGAGCATGCAATGAAGAGTCTTTACCTCGCCCTAGCCCTGATCATGGGCGTGCATATCGCCTCTGCACAGTTTGTGGACATCACGTTGGTTCACAATGCCCCGGATCCGGCGGCTGCAACGGTAGATATCTATATCACCCAGGGCGGTATCACGAACAAGATCGAGGATCTCGAGTATCGTTCGGCACAGAACATTTCCAGTGTCGTCACGCTCTTTCCGGATCTCGAGGTGACCATTCAGATCGCCCCCGGTAATAGCGCAGATCCCAGTCAGGCTCTCATCACGGAACGCCTTACAGCGCAAGACGGCGAAGCCTATGTAATGTCCGTGATCGGCGTCGTCAATCCTGCCGGCGGCTGGGCTGCGAACCCTGCAGGCGTTGCGATAGGAGCCCAGGTTAATTCGATCCTGACGGTGGCCGAGACATCGGACCCCACGAAGACCGGAGTATATCTGCTGCACGGATCCACGGACTTCGATGCATGCGACGTCTATGTTCGCGGCCGTACTCAGGCCCTGGCAACGAACTTCAAGTTCGGCAGTATGACGACGACCATGGTCGAACTGGCTCGTGAGCGCGTAACGTTCGACTTTACACAGGTAGGCCAGAAGACGAAGGTCCTCGCAAGTTTCTCCGTTGACCTTGCTGCCCTTTCCGGTGTCAACGTGTTTCAGCTTTCCGGCTTCAAGACTCCTGGCGACAACAAGAGCAGCACGGACACGCTGAGTCTTATTGCCGTGCAAGAAGATGCGCAGGTCGTTTTGTTCCCTCTGCTTGCCGGCTCACAGACCGCCCGCGTCCAGCTTGTCCACAACGTACCCGTTGCAGCTGCCGGTGTCGTAGACCTGTATCTTGACGGCGAGCGGCGCATCGACAACTTCGGATTCCGCAAGGCTACGGCATTCGCCGACATGCCTGCCGGCCAGTCCTTGAACTTCGGGATTGCCCCTGCGACAAGCAAGGATGCCAAGGAGATCTTCGCGACGATAAGCGTTCCGGCACTCCGCCCGGGTCGTGCCTATACCATGATCGTCAACGGCATCACCGACACCGCCGCCTTCGCCAAGAATCCCGAAGGACGCAATATCACGGTATCGATCATGGTACTGGAAGGGGCATTGGAGGCATCGGCGGTAGACGGTAAGTCTGGCCTTCGCGTGGCGCACGGCGCAACCGATGCACCGACCGTTGTTATTGAGTCCGATGGCACACCCTTTGGCAATCCGATCGGCTACGGCGAAGCATCGGCTGAATACGCAGCCGTGGAGCCGGCGCAAGACACGCTGTGGGTCACAGACCCTGCCTCCAAGAAGCGCCTTAAGGGATATCTAGCCGACCTTCGTGGCAACAAGAAGGCCTTCGTAGCTCTTGCCTCAGGCTTCCTTGATCCGGCCGCCAACGGTAACGGCGCAGCATTCCGTCTGTTGCTCATCGATGCCTCCGGTGCTGTTAACGCGACGATGCCGGAAGTCAAGCAGGATACATCGGATACGACGGATACGACAACTAGTGTTCGTGAAGAACTTGTGCCTGCCTCGGCGTGGATGATCGCTCCCGTTCCGGCAGATGACGAAGTATCCATTGCCATTGATGCGCCCGCAGACGCAGCACAGTTCACCGTCTATGATGTCACCGGTACGGTCGTCGCCCGTGAGTCGGCCGATGCTGCCGGACGTCTGCAGACGACGATCTCGACAACAGGTATGCCCCCGGGCACCTATCTGATCAGAGCGACACTGCCGGATGGAAGGCTCCTCGGCACGTCTCAGTTCGTCCGCCGCTGACCCATACCGCTGAGCCGCTTACGTACACAAGCACGAGCGCCGAAACCGGCGCTCGTGTCGTTTGTAGCCGCTGTGCAACGAACGACAGACGATCCATCCGCAGCGTGGACCTCCAAAGGACGAAACGCTCCTGGCTGTCGGTTCTTCCGTTGTGTTTCGGGCGCTTAGCTGGGAGAATGACTCCTTATCGTATATTTGCGGTTCTCTATGTTTGAATCACTCCAAGAAAAACTCGAAAGCGCGCTCAAGCGTATTCGGGGCCAGTCCAAGATCACCGAGGAGAATGTCGCTGAGGCACTCACCGAGGTGCGCCGTGCGTTGCTTGACGCCGACGTGAACTTTGGCGTCGTCAAGAAGTTCATCGACGACGTCACCGAAAAGTCGCTTGGGCTCGAAGTCAAGGGCAACGTCCTGCCGGGTCAGCTCATGATCAAGCTCATCCACGATGAGCTGGTCAGCCTGATGGGAACGTCGAAAGAGGAGATCAAACTGGCCTCGCAGGCACCGACCGTCGTCATGGTGGCCGGCCTGCAGGGCTCCGGTAAAACGACGTTCTGTGCCAAGCTTGCTTACAATCTGAAGAAGAAGGGGCGACAGCCGCTTCTGGTTGCCTGCGACATCTATCGTCCGGCCGCCGTCGACCAGCTGAAAACGCTTGGCCAGTCGATGTCGCTTCCGGTGTTTTCGAACGATGACGGCAAGCCGCAGGATATTGCCAACGAGGCAATGCAGTATGCCCGCAAGTTTGGACGTGACGTCGTCATCATCGACACGGCGGGTCGTCTGACGATCGATGAGGACATGATGCAGGAGGTGGCAGACCTCAAGGCCATCACAAAACCGCATGAGATCCTCTTCGTTTGCGATGCCATGACAGGTCAGGACGCCGTGACAACGGCACAGGCCTTCCATGAGCGCCTTGAGCTCACAGGTGTGGTACTGACGAAGCTTGACGGCGACACACGGGGTGGAGCCGCACTTTCGATCCGCGCTGTTCTTGGTAAGCCGATCAAGTATGTCGGTGTCGGAGAAAAGATCGACCAGCTCGAGCCATTCCATCCCGAGCGGATCGCTTCGCGTATTCTGGGCATGGGCGATATCATCACCCTTGTCGAGAAGGCGCAACAGCAGATCGACGAAAAGGAAGCGGAGCGCCTGGAAGAGAAGCTGCGCAAGAATCAGTTCTCGTTCGAGGACTTCCTTGACCAGCTGCGAATGATCAAGAAGATGGGTTCACTTCGTGACCTGCTGGGTATGATCCCCGGCATGGACAAGGCAATGCGTGGTGTCGAGATCGACGAGCGCGCCTTCGCCCGCGTCGAAGCCATGATCCTGTCGATGACACGCGAGGAACGTCAGAATCCGAAACTGTTGAACGGCTCGCGCCGCCGTCGCATCGCGACAGGCAGCGGAACGTCGATCCAGGATGTCAATCGCCTGATCAAGCAGTTCGAAGACATGCAGAAAATGATGAAGAACATGACGCGTGGTCGGATGGCCCAAATGATGGGTCAGCAAGCCGGCCTGCGTCGATAATCCACTCACTTACTCAAGGGTATTACCCATGGTAAAACTCCGCTTGCGTCGCCGCGGTCGTAAGAAGGCTCCCTTCTATGACATCGTTGCGATCGACGGACGCGCACGTCGTGACGGCGCTGCTATCGAACGCGTGGGGTACATCGATCCGATGACCTCGCCCAAGACCGTTGTATTGGACGTTGACCGTGCCAGCTACTGGCTGGGCGTCGGCGCTCAACCGACGGACATCGTCCATCAGATCCTCAGCCGCGAAGGTGTTCTCCTTCGCCGCCACTTGCTTGCCAAGGGGCACAGCGAAGCCGAAGTCGCCGCCGCCGTGGCTCAGCATCGCGAAAAGGCTCAAGCACGCTGGGACCGCATGAAGCGCAAGCGCGTTGAGCGCGCCGAGGCCAAGATCAAGGCCGCCGAAGCCGCTGCCGCTGCTGCTGCTGCCGCCGCCGAAGCTGAAGCACGCGCTGCTGCCGCTGCTGCCGAGGCTGAAGCTCGCGCTGCCGCTGCTGCTGCCGAGGCCGAAGCTCGCGCCGCCGCCGAAGCCGCCGCTTCTGCTGCTGCCGAGGCACCTGCAGAAGCTTCTGCAGACGCGCCTGCAGAAGGCGCCGCTGAGTAAACACGAGCGATCAATCGATCATGATTTCAACGCCCCGCTTGCGGGGCGTTGTTCGTTTACGGCGGTCTCGCAGAGGAGTCGACCGACAAGCCGTATTTTGCAGCATGCTTCACCACACCATCGCAGACCGCTACGTCCGTGAGCGTACCACCTACGGACGCCTGTTACGCCTGGCATTCTCCATGGCCGGCATCTTTTGGATCGTCATTTATGCCCTCCCTCTAGAGACGCACATGGTGCTTCGTTCAGGACAGACGTTCATTTACTTCGTCCTACTCACGCTTTGGGGCCTTGATTACATGCGTGAGCAACGCCGTCTGACGCTCATTATCCAAACGGCAAATACCAAGGGTGTGACGCCTGGCGAGGTAACGATCGACGATGTGAGCGCTCGTGCCGGAATGTTCACAATGGTCACTCCTCGTGGCTCCCGTGCAGGATTGATCATGCCGTTATTCTTTGTGATCGGCATGATCGTAGCATGGGTTCTGATCGGCGGACAATACCTTCGAGCGATCAATCTTTTCATGCAGTAGCCGAACTTCCTACGGAGCACCATCATGCGCGCCCTGTTCCTCGCTCTTCTGCCGTTTGCCGTAGCAACATCGGTAATGGCCGGCACCGACACACTGCGATACGATGATGGACGCTATGCCAGCGTCAACACGGCCCGCGACAAGTGGGAAGAATCCGTGATCATCACTGCAGACGGACCCTGTAGGATCACAAAGGTTCTTGTCTACTATGCAGGCGGCACCGGCGACGATGTGCTCCGCATCACGGGCGACGCCGCGGAAGGAGCTATCCCGCCTACGCAGTATTGCTTCGACTACAACACGCTGGGCATGCAGACTGTAACGGTTACCGCTGCAGGGTGGGTTGAAGTTGATGTCTCGGACCAGAACATTGTTCTGGGCGGCTACGACCGCGTCGTCGTCCAACACCTCGTACGACCCGGAGGCCCCCAGTTCGGCCAGGATGCAGGACAGTCTGCGGTTCGATCATTCTTCTATGATCCGGTAACGCCGAATCCGAACTTCTATCAGATTCCCGGCATTTACTACCGTGCCAGCGGCGACTACATGGTGCGACTGGTCGTGGAACGGCTTGATGCTACGCGGGCACTGCCCCATATGTTCGATGCTACGCGCGCAGCGGGCCTCGTTGACGCCAGCAATGCCCCATATCGTACCGATATCAGCAGTGTAGCGGACATCGACAATGACGGATACGATGATGTTGTGATCGGAGCCTCTGCTGCGTTCCATAACAAGGGCGATGGGTCCTTTGAGCGCAAGAGCGTCCCCTTTGGCGGCGGTGCAACGATCTGGGCCGACATCGACAACGACGGCGACGTTGACTGTTTTGCCGCTGCTGGCTTCAAGAACGACAAGCTGTGGCGTAATGACGGCAACTGGACATTCACCGACATTACAGCGGCATCGGGCATCGTAAACGACGCGCCTACCGTCACGCCACTGTTCCTGGACTACGATCACGATGGCGACCTTGATCTGTTCATCGCGAATGGTCGCACCGAACAGAACGGGCAGGAGGTCTACTTCCAAGACAAACTCTGGCGCAACGATAACGGCACATTCGTCGATGTGACGGCGGCATCGAAGATCGCGCTAGGAGAGCGCAGTCCGTTCTATGATACCTGGGGTGCAAGCGTTGCAGACGTCGATAATGATGGGTGGACAGACATCTTCGTCGCAACCTATCGCCTGGCACCGGACAGACTCTATCGCAACAAGCGCGACGGTACCTTCGAAGAGATCTCTGTCTCGAGCGGCGTGCTTGGCATGCAGACCACAGAGCCGAATTACTATGGCCATGGCATGGGCAGTGATTGGGCAGACATCGATAACGACGGAGACCTTGACCTTGCCGTTGGCAACCTTGGCCATCCGGACTCACGTGCTCGCTATTCAAATCCATCGCTGATCTGGGTTAACAACGGTGCTGCGGCACCGGCGTTTGCTCCACGGACCGTTAACAACGGAGGCCTGAAATTCTACGAAATGAATGCCGGAATGTGCTTCGGCGACCTTGATCTTGATGGGTATCAGGACCTATGGCATGGCCAGATTTCCTATGAGCAACTCGGTGCCGGTGCCACACGTCGATCACGCCTGTATCTCAACGACTCAGGACGTCGGTTCAACGACGTCACGTGGAATGTTGGAATGTCACATCACGGCCCATGGACCGGTGTTCGCCTGGATTACGACCGCGACGGCGACCTCGATCTCCTTGCTTCGTCGGGCACGGAGTCGGTCAAGCTCTATCGCAATGACATCGAAAAGAAGGGTGCCTCCGTGACGCTGCGTCTGCGCAACACAACGGAGCCATCGGTACCGCGACATGGATCGGGCTCGGTCATCAGCGTCTATGCTGCGGGCAAACGCTTTGACCGATGGGTTGTTGCCACGCCGGTTGGCGGGCGTGCAGCTCAGATGTCAACCGATGCTCATGTAGGCTTAGGCGCTGTGACCGCCATCGACAGTGTTACTGTTCGCTGGCCCGATGGCATTGTGACGCGATACACGCAGATCGTTCCCAACGCCACCTACATCCTCGACCGTAACGGTTCAACGGCGAACACAGACGTACGCCCACAGCAGCGATGGCCCCTTAACGGATCAACGGGTCATGGCAACAACGTGATCCTGCAATGGTCGATGCCTTCCTACTTCGTTGTCAACATCGACGTTGGCACCGATCCATCCTTTGCACAGCCCCTTCGATCGATCATGGGGAGCACGGATGACACGCTGCAGCTTCGTGACCTACCTGAGGGCAGCACGCTGTACTGGAGACTCTCCATTGACTCCTTTAACGGCAAAGTGTACTCACCAACATGGTCGTTCTCTGTTGGTAAGCCGGCTCCGGAGCCGATCACCCTGCTAACGCCGGGGAACAGCGCAACGGGCGTCTCGATCAAGGCCGCCGTCACGTGGCGTCCTGCCACCTACAAGAGTCTGCTTCGCTATCCGACGACGTATGCCGTTTGGGTAGCCAAGGACCCCAACGGTGCTGAGGGCTTGCGGATGTTCGAGAGTATAGCCGACACCACCTTCACGATTGACAGTCTTCAGGCAGAATCGACCTATTTCTGGCGCGTTTGCGGCATCAATGACGGACAGCGCGGCCCGTGGTCTGACATCTACCGGTTTACTACCTACGGACTACCGCCGGCGGTCACACTGGACATTCCGGCCAATGGTGCAACAACTGTTGCGCAGCGTCCAAAGCTCCAGTGGCGAGCCCATCCATGGGCGGAACGCTACACCGTCGAACTCGACACAACAGAGGCCTTCACCACCGCACTTGCTCGCGAGCGCTCGGATACAGCCTTCAACGTCACTTCGCTGCGTAAGCCCCAGACCAAGTACTACTGGCGCGTCATCGGCATGAATGCCCTCGGCCAAGGTAGTCCTTCGGAGACGTGGTCCTTCACGACGGGTGGAACGGTAGGCGTTCCGCTCGACGATATTCCGGTCAACGACGACGACACATGGAAGGCCTACGATGTACTCGGCCGCATCATAGCAGAGGGTAATCCCCTGGCGGTGCGCCCGTTGGTTGAGTCTGCCCATGGCATCGTCATCATTGAACAGATCGATCGAAATGGTAATCGTCGTCAGGTGTACGCTGTGATGCGGTAATTTTGCGCCATGGCACGTATCCTGATCACCGGCGGCGCCGGATTCCTTGGCTCACATCTGTGCGACCGGTTTATCGCCGAAGGCGACACCGTGATCTGCATGGACAACTTCATAACCGGGTCACCTGCGAACGTCGATCACTTGATCGGTCATCCGCGGTTCGATCTTGTTCAGTATGATGTGACCAACTTCGTCTATGTGCACGGCGAGTTAGACGCGATCTTGCATTTCGCATCGCCGGCTTCACCGATCGACTACCTTCGGTATCCCATCCAAACGCTCAAGGTTGGATCGCTCGGTACGCATAAGACGCTTGGCCTTGCTAAGGCTAAGAAGGCTCGATTCCTGTTAGCAAGCACGAGTGAGGTCTATGGCGATCCGCTCATCCACCCGCAACCGGAGTCGTATTGGGGCAATGTCAACCCCGTTGGAATTCGCGGTGTTTATGACGAGGCGAAACGCTTTGCGGAAGCGATGACGATGGCCTATCATCGCTACCACGGTGTTGATACGCGGATCATCCGCATCTTCAACACGTATGGCGAGCGCATGCGCATCGAAGATGGCCGAGCCATCCCGGCATTCATCAGTCAGGCCCTTCGGGGCGAGCCGCTGACCGTGTTTGGCGACGGCTCGCAGACACGCAGTGTGTGCTACGTTTCCGACCTTGTCGAAGGCATCGTGCGACTGCTACGCAGTGACATCACAGAGCCGGTGAACATTGGCAATGCCGATGAGATCACCATGGTTGACCTTGCACGTGAGATCATCGAAGCGACCGGATCGTCGAGCACGATCACGCATCGGCCACTCCCTGCCGACGACCCCAAGGTCAGACGTCCGGACAATACTCTCGCGCGGACCCGTCTCGGCTGGACCCCGGTCGTGCAACGTGAGGAAGGCCTTCGCCGGACGATCGCCTATTTCAGGGCAGCACTCACGGCGCAATCTGCATGAACATTCCCGTTGCCAACTGGCGACGTACCATTCGTACGCTGTTAACCCGAGGCCGACCAGAGTTTGCCTCGACGATCTCCCTGTTGGCATGCTCGGCACTAGCGCTGGGTAGCATCATTCTTGGTGCCGTACAGCGGTCGTTGATCATGCAGACAAATGGCTACATCGCCTTGATCGATATCGGGAACTCACTGCTGTTTCTGGCCGCCGTGCAACGTAGTACACGTAGAGCCGATCTGAACTTCAACTACGGATATGGGAAGTACGAGAGCCTTGCCGTCCTTGTCAGTGCCAATCTTCTGATCGTCCTAACGATCGTTACGCTCAGCGAGGCGATCTCGTTTGCAAGACGCCCTCCGGTGGACGTGAACAGCTTTCTACTTGGCGGATGGGCAGTGATCTCGTTCATCGTCATGCGCTACACGGCTGGGCTTCTCGAGCGCTACGCACGCCGATTTCATATGCCAATGCTTCGCTATGACGCCGAGCTTTGGCGGGCGGACTCGTTGATGGAGATCGGTGTGCTGGCCGGGATCGGCTTCAGTGCCGGCCTCCGCGCAATCGATCAAGCGGATATTGCTGCAGTGCTGGACATTGTAGCATCGATCCTATTGCTGCTTGTGGCCCTGCGCGTGCCGATCAAACACGGAAGCGAGGCCTACCGTCAGCTGCTCGATCGAACACTACCCGACGAGGCGCAGTACGAGATCCTTGCCATCATCGCGCAGAACGTGAACAACATGTGCGCATTCAACAGCGTACACACGCGGCAGTCCGGAAGAGACATCTTCATCGAGATCGATCTTGTGATGCCGTACGACTACACGCTCGGACAGCTCTACGAGCTCGAGCAGTCCATTCTTGACAGCCTAAGAGGTAAGTTCCCAACGGCCATCCCTCGAGTGTACGTGACGCCGTGCGACGGAGGCTGCGAACATGACGGTGTCTCGTCATGTCCGATCAAGGTACATCGTATGCGTTGACGTCGGGCGCTCTGCGCCCGACGTCAACCTGTCAGGTTAGCGCGAGCGCTTTACCTCGATCTGCACTGTACGGCTAAGGAATCGCTCCTCAGGCGTTGTGTATGATTCAATCCCCGGTGGGAAGCGGTCTGTACGAACCTCATCGCAATTCAGCGTAACGCGCTTTTTGAGGTGCTTCTTGATGGCATCACAAACGGCTGTAGCACGACGTTGGGAAAGCTCTCTGTTGAAGGATGCATTGCCCAGCATGTCGGCAAATCCGCGCACCGTCACGGTCGAACCCGTCGGAACCACTTCTACGAATCGCTTGATCTGCTCTTCGGCGATCTGCGTGACCTTGTCTGATGCAACATCAAACAGCGTCAGCGTCAACCGCTCATACTCGTTCGAAGCCGTGTCTCGCTTGATGGGCAGCTTGGCTGTTGCCGTAGCCGTAACGCCGCGAATGCCTTGAATGGTCAGATCGACATTGACGGATGTTCCATCCTTCATTTGATTGGCCTGCGACAACGTCAGTGGCTGTGTGATCAGCGTGGCAACGCCTTGTCCTTCCTGCGAGAAGACCTCTTCCGTGGCGCTTCGCGCCACAAGCTTCCAGCCGGTCACATACTGCGTTGACGAACCGGACGGATCGAACTGGATCTTTGGCGGGTCAACAGCACGAGCCTCGTTAAAGCGGCGACGTGCGACCGGTGCCAGCATGGCCAGGTCATCACTCTCGATCTCAACGCGGCGATTCTCCGAATAGCCGTCTTCCGACTGCTGACGCGTGAGCTTCTCCGGCGCGCATGACGACGTTCCGGAAGCATTAACGACACGTCCACCATCAATGCCCCATACCGTTGTCAGATACGCACGCACGGATTCGGCTCGTGCCCGGGCAAGCTCACAGTTACTACCCTCCGTCGTCGGATCTGCAAATCCGCGAAGACGTATGGACATTGCCGCGTTCTCTGCAAGGCGCTTTCCGATGACGTTCATGATCTCGTGATGGACATCTGTGGTCCGAGGGCGAACCTGCATTTCGTCGTACTGGCCGCCAGACGTCAGCCTCGTATACCGATCAGCGATCGACGACGATTGCGCATCAAAGAAGATGACGGGCAGAACGGGCAGGGCCTCGGTAACGAACTGCGTGGAAACGTTGATCGTGAAGGTCCCCTTCAACGATCCGTCGGCCATGACGGCCTTGGCAGCGACCGCAGCCTTGATCTCCGGCAGCAGTGGCGTAAAGACAGTATCGGTGCGATAGGCACGTTCGGTGATGACGACAAGATCCTCGGCAACGGCCGTATCAGCCTCGACGCGCTCAAGACCGGTCTCACGACGATAGGGAACGTCCGGATCGACGTCAACGATCAGTGAGTCTACGAAGGTCTCGCGACGACGCTCGATGGGAATGGGTGGCGGCGGAGCGTTCAGATTGAATGCCAGCGAGACGCCGGCGCGGATCACCGATGTCGTCCATACCCGATTCTCGAGATTGTCATTCAGCGGCAACGTGTACAGTACCTCGGGCGTTAGAACAACGGAGTGATTGATCGTCATAGGAATGTCGATACCGACGCCTGCAACGAGTCCAAGGACAGAACCTGAAAGCCCCTGCATTGGCTGATTGATCTGCTCATTTCGTGTGCGACGTCCGTTCTCAAACGTGCCGACGGCCGGCTCGATGAGCGTTTCCCGTTGGGTATACACCGAGGAGATGAACGATCCGAAGGACAGGCCACCCATAAGGCGAACACGGCCCGGCAGTCTGAAATCCACCAGCGCTTCACCGCCAAAGACATCCATAGCGGTCTCGAGTTCATGTCGGACGACGCCATTGACCTGACCGGAGAGTAACAGACTCTCATTCGTGGCGAACGAACCTGAGTACGGAATGTAGTTGGCACGAAGTGTCAGTCGAACGTACTTCGTGATCTCCTGCTTGAGGAACATCCCGGCAGCAATGCCAAATCCCGTGGATGTCGTGTATTCGGTACAGCATGTCGGTGCCCCGGGAAGGACAAATGCCCCATCATGCGAAATGTACGTTCCATACACCGATGCACCGAGACTGGTAAGCCAGACGTCCTCGGTCGATAGCGTGCGCGGGATCTTGTTGTTGGTCTGGGCGAGCATGGACGTGGCAGAAACTGCGGCCACGAGGCAAAGCATCATCGTTGTTCTTCTCATTGCTTGCTCACCATAATGGTGCGACGATCAGTCAGCGTGGACACAGAGACCAGATATTGGCCGGCGGCCAGATCCGTCGCATCGATACTGCGAAGCATTGTACGTGCTGTCTGCTCTGCGTCTGTTGCCTCGTCCATCATCACGATACGTCCAAGCATATCAACCACGGTAACGGTGGCCGGACTCCGTTCCGGAAGCGTAACATCGATATCGACCATTGCCCCCTTCCGCACGGCAACGATGCCAAGGACGCCACCGTTGGGGTTGTAGAGTCGGGGCACACCGCCCTCTCGGCAAATTCCCTGCACAAGAATGGGTGCAGACGCGGTATCGAAGGAGATACCGGGCCCCGTACCGATCTGCCGAACATTCCGAACCTTCAGACTCGTCACCGAATCCGTGCCTAATGTTGCCCGGAACGTAAACACGCCAAGGATAGCCTCTGTAAGGGGCAGTGGAACAGGCTTGAGGGTAACCGATCGCATGTCAGCGGAATCTACCTCGCTGGCAACCATATCACGGGTTTCGAGATCGATCATCGTGTAGTTGTATCGCAACGTCACAGCGATCGAGTCGATATCGGCCAAGGCAAGAAACGAGGTGGCTTCCAAGCGCAGCTCACTCTGCAGACGTTCGCCGATGAGCACGGTATCACCAGTGGTGCGGAGCCTTGCGAATGCCGGAGGCGGCGGCGAGATGGAGAACGGAGCATCGGACGTGTCTGCCTGAAGGACGATGGACGTGATGCGCCATATCCGCGCTGCATCAACGGCCGTCGTCATTACGCGGCTATCGTCCGGACTCCATGCCACGGTGTTGATTGGGCCGGGATGTGGAAGTCGACGGATCTGGCGCAGACTCTGCATGTTAAAGACCTGCACGCTGGCGTCGCCGCTGGCCGTTGCAAGCATCGTTCCGGTGCTATTCCACGCGACATCTGCGATGGCGGCCGTATGCCCGCCCCATCGTCGAACGATCGTTGCACTGTCCGGCGAAGCAACATTCCAGACCACGACCGTGGAGTCGCTCATTCCCACGGCAAGCCGCGTTCCGTCGGGCGAGAAGGCCAGACAGCGAACGCCCTCGTCCGTAACAATCAGCGAATCACGTTGACGGCCGTTGGTTGCGTTGAACAGCCGCACCGTTGCATCACCACCAACGGTGGCGACGATCGATCCATCCGGCGAGAATTCGGCTTGAAGGACGCCAGCCTGTACGTGGCCGCGGAGTTTCAGACCAAGGCCACCCGTTCGATTGTAGATCGTAGCAAGATTATCGTCAGATCCTGTTACGATACGGTCACCATCGGTGGACCAAGCAACATCGTTGACCGTTGCAGGATGACTGAACTGGGCCGTGGCGGTCGCGCCATTCGTGGGAAAGATCCGTGCTCTGTCGTCCCGTGAGTAGGTGGCGAAGAATGCGCCCGACGCATTGAACCGTGCTTCTCGCACCACGTCAGGATGGTTGTACGTGCGGATCGGTTGATACGACGTCGCATCCCACAGACGTGACGTATTGTCGTCGGACGCCGAAACGATCTGGAGTGAGTCCTTACTCCAATCAACGGTATTGACGGCATCCGTGTGACCGCTCAGAACGTTGATGGTGGCACCGGTCTCGGCATCCCAGACATGTGGCTCTGCTCCGGCGGTCACGACGCGTGTTCCACCCGGAGACCATGCACCATCCAGAACGTTCGTGAAATGGCGTGCATACGTGATGTTGTCTGCCGATTGCGGCGGTCGAACTTGCTGAACGCGTAGCCGGTAGCCCGATGACGTCGGGAAGGACGCCGCATTCCATTGGAATGACAGTCCCTTGGCAGAGTCTGCGATCTGCTGCCAGGAGGTTCCATCATCCGAAGACACATAGATCTGGACGGCCAGGCTATCCTCAATGCCATCCCACTCGATCGTGATCACGCGGTCGCGGTTGATGTAGAATATCTCGCCGCCGTTAGGCTTCACGATGCGCAGCTGCGCCCACGCGCCTTGGGTGGCGATAATGAGTGCAACGAGCGAAAGAAGTCGTCGCAAAACGATCTCCATGGTGATGCTCCTGTGTGTCACGATACCGATAGACAATCAACCGGCGTAGAATATACGTGTTTGTTAGAACGGGACATCGGGTCCCTGATCCAACATGCC
>JAULYI010000035.1:0-5550 GCA_032117915.1 Kapaibacterium sp. (SeqCode)
TTTTGACAACCCAAACCATTGCCACCGAACGAACCAACAGAACCTTTTGGTCCGAGGTAGTAGGGGAAGTTGACCAGAAGCTCGCGACCATAGCGAATCATATCGCCGGTTGCGTTATGCGGGATGGTTGATGTGTCTGGTGGTACAAATAGCGCTGTATCTGCGATGACAGCATCACCACGATGTGGCGTCTGCTGCGAGCACCCATACACCGCTGCAAACAGGATGCACGCAACACCAATGAGGAAGTACTTACTTCTCATACTTACGCTGTTCCTTCTTCCACGCATCGAAGCCCCCTACCATGTTGTAGACATGCAAGAAACCCATCTCGCGAAGTTTCGTTTCGGTGTCCTTGCTGCGGCGTCCGACCCGACAGTAGACAATGATGGTGGCGTTCTTCGGAAGCAGTGCCATACGCGACCAGAAATCGGTCTTGTAGTAATCGATCAATCGAGATTTATAGAGATGGCCATCGGCGTATTCGGCAGGCGTGCGTACGTCTACAACGATCGTTGAAGACTTCTTCATCATCTGAGCCGCTTCGGTAGTAGACACGTCATCGCGAGCGATGGCGGCAGAGGACACAATGATGAAGGCAAGGAGTGTGTAGAGGCATCTCATGTCGAAATATAGCGCTCTGCGCAGGTTGATTGTTCAGACCTTCCTAATTTTCCGGCATGCCTGCACGCGCCATTGTTCGATGTCTCATTGTCACTGCAATCTTCATGATTGCCGTGGTTTCAGACAACGTGCTAGCTCAGGACATGAACTGGGGCACACAGCCCGACTCTATCGCACCAATCAAGGTTCAACTGTTTGCGCAGTTATGGGTCCGGTACAACCACAACAACCCAGGAACGCTTGCCCTAGGTGCGCCTCAGGATCAGTCGTTCGACATCGGTGTTCGTCGTGCTCGCGTACAAGCGTTTGCGAACATCAATAGCCGAGCAACACTGTTTCTGCATTACGGCTTCAACAACTTCAACTACGCGTATCAAAACGCGGGTAATCGTCGGATCCAAGCATACTTCCATGACTTCTTTGGTGAGTATCGACTCTTCGACGCAAATGAATTGAAGATTGGCGCTGGGTTGTCCTTTGTGAACGGACTGAGTCGATTCTCGCAACCTGCAATCATCGCATTACCAACAATGGATGGCGCGCTGTTTGCGCAGGCGACGTCCGAACAAAACGACGTAACCGGACGGAAGCTCAGCATCAGCGCTCGAGGTCAGATAGGTCCGATCGATTATCGTGTTGCTGTATCTGACCCAATGTCAGTGTCGACCAACGGACAGGCCGTCCGCACGATATCACCACAAGCAAACTTTGCCCTCAACCAGCGCACGCTTGAACATCAGGCGTACGTGATCTACCAGTTCTTCGATCACGAGCCGCATCAGGTGCCGAATATGGCGGGCACATATTATGGAACACGCAAGGTGTTCAACGTTGCAGCTGGAGCTATCTATCAGCCTTCGGCGATGTGGCGATCACGCGGTGCCGATACAGTGTACGAGGACATGCTGTTGCTTGCAGTCGAATCGATGTACGATGCACCTGTTGATCGATGGGGAACAACTCTCAGCGCGTACGTAGGATTGTTTCATCACGACTATGGAACAAACTACTTGCGGTACAACGGTGCAATGAACACAGGCACATCAATGCTGACATCCGACGATAGCACAGCATTGCGTCCGCTCACACAGTATGGTCCGTCGTGGGGTAACGCGTTCCCGATGTATGGCACCGGCAACGTGGTGTACTCGCATGTTGGAGTGTTCTTCCCAAAGGTCCTCGGCGACTTCGGCCTTATGCCCTACGTCAGTGCAAACCTGGCGTGGTACGAGCGTCTGGATCGATCACTCACTGATGTATATGGTGTCGGCTGCTCACTGCTCCTTGACGGGATTCGTAGCAGGCTAACCCTTGAACTTCAGAATCGTCCAACGTATGGGATTGATGTATCGCGGGATCCCTTTGGTGAACTCGTACAAGGTGAGCGACGCTCACAGGTAGCACTTCAATACCAGGTGGTATGGTGAGAAATCTCTATCGCAGAGCACAGTATCTCGCAGTATTCACCATCCTCTACAACATTGTAGAGGGTGTTGTTTCAACTGCTATGGGATATAGTGACGAGACGCTTGCTCTGTTTGGTTTCGGCGTCGATAGTTTCATTGAGTCGATCTCAGGCGTAGGTGTGTACGTCATGATTCGACGCATTGCTGATAGCGCAGAGCGACTAACGGCAAGTGACCAGACTGCGTTTGAACAACAAGCTCTTCGCATCACTGGTTGGGCGTTTTACGGTTTATCCGCCATGCTTGCAGTGACGGTACTTGTGAATCTCTTCGAGCACAAAGCACCGGAGTCTACATTCTGGGGTGTTGTCATCTCAGCCGTGTCAATCGCAGTCATGTCTGCACTTGTTTTAGCAAAGCGCAGGATTGGACGTGCGTTGAAGAGTGCTCCTATTCTCGCTGATGCAAATTGCACGCTTGTGTGTATCTTCATGAGCATCGCAGTCCTCATATCTTCCGCAGTGTACGAGTTGACAGCATTTGCGTATGCCGATGCAATTGGAGCTGTCGCCATCATATGGTTCAGCGTATCTGAGGGTCGCGAGTGTTTCGCGAAGGCGAAAGGACATCAATGCAGCTGCGAACACGACTAGTAATCATCCTGGCATTTGCGGTTGTCCATGTGACGGCGCAAGAGGATAGTCTCCAGACAGGCTACGACTGGTCGTTTGTACCAATACCTGCCTACACGCCCGAAACCAGCTGGATGGCTGCATTGACCGCGTTCATCACGTATCGCGACAACGTTGATCCAACGATGCGCACTTCGTCACTGGCAGTTGCATTGCAAGGAACACTCAAGAGTCAGTTCTCACTCGGATTCTATCCTGAGATATATCTCGATAGTAACCGTATTCGTATTGAGGGTGGAGTCGAGTGGTACCTCTATCCCTACAACTTCTTTGGCGTTGGTAACAACAATCCATCGTCGAATGCCGAACTGTATACACCGTATGGTGCAAAGCTTGAACTACGCATGCTCTATGCATTGTCGGGACGAAGAGTTCAACATGGATTGAGTGCTGGTGTGCACTTCGATCTCCGGTATGATCAGATACGCTCTGTCGAGCCGCGTGAAGACGGCAGTGCAGGTCCACTCGGTCGCGGAGAAGTAGTTGGTTCCCAAGGCGGTTGGTTTAATGGTATCGGACCGCAGGTGTCGTATGATACACGAGACAACAACTTCGATGCACGCAGTGGTGTATTTGCCGAAACGTACACCATCTTTTATGGTGCGTTGCTCGGAAGCACATTCACTTCGGCGATCACGACAGTTGATGCACGTGCGTATGCCCCGATCGCAAGTGAAGCATCTATTGCAGCTCGTGTTCTCATCCAGTCAGCAGATGGCAACCCGCCTTTCTTGCAGATGCCGAGTATCGGTGGCTCGAACAACATGCGAGGCATCATCGATGCACAGCAACGAGATCGCATCTCTCTCGTAGCGGGAGCAGAGGCACGTTTTCCGATTGTATGGCGATTTCGTGGTGCCGTGTTTGCTGATGTTGGACAAGTGGCATCGCAGGCATCAGGTGTTGCACTCAACCAGATGTGGGTGAGCTATGGAGCAGGAATACGGTTCTTGCTCGTACCCGAGGAACGCATCTCATTGCGTCTTGATGTAGGTGTGTCGCGCGGTGTTCCGCAATTCTACCTTGGATTTAACGAGGCGTTTTGACGTCATTATGTCTGTGTTACCGGAATGTCAGGTATCCGTTACAGACAGTACAGATAACGTTACACAGCTCTAATGACCTGCCCCAGTTTATTGGTCCACCTGTAATGTTAGTCATCACGCAGCAAACCTGAAAATAGTTGGTTGAATTGATTCGGGTGCCGGTGGACGATACCCGAGACTGCTATGCGGTCGCTTGGTGTTGTAGAATCGCCTCCACTGTTCGATCAAGATTTTAGCTTCAACGAGCGTGTGAAAGATTTCTCCGTTGAGTAATTCGTCTCGCATGCGTCCGTTGAATGATTCGACGTATCCGTTCTCCCATGGACTGCCGGGCGTGATGAACGACGTGTTGACATTCAACTCGTCGAGCCAGTAGACGAGGTGCTTGGCAATGAACTCGGGACCGTTATCGCTTCGGATATGCTCTGGCGTGCCATGCTCAACAACGAGATCTGTCAGCAGGTCGAGTACATCCGAGGCTCGTATCCTACGTGCTACGTGACATGCCAGTGCTTGGTGTGTATACTCATCGATGATGTTGAGCGACCTGAACTTGCGCCCGTCGCTGGTCTGATCAGTGACGAAGTCATAGCTCCAAACATGGTTCTTGTGTTCGGCACGCAAACGGACGACCGATCCATCTGAGAGGAACAGCCGAGCACGCTTGGGCTGCTTTGATGGCACCTTGAGCCCTTCTTCGCGCCATATACGGTAGACATACTTGTGATTTACCGCCCAGCCCTCCATGCGCATCATGGCACATATCATGCGATAGCCATAGCGACCATACTCCCTGGCAAGAGCAATGATGCGCCTACGAGCCACATCGTCTTCCTTACGCTTGAGCGGCTGATGACGCTGCGATGATCGCACTTGTCCGAGCGCCCTGCATGCCCGCCGCTGGCTTACCTGGAAGACACCCATCACATGATGAACTGCCTCACGGCGCCGTGCCGGGCTCAGAAGTTTCCCCGTGCGACCTCTTTGAGAATCTGATTGTCGACCGTTAGATCAGACACAGCTCTGCGCAAACGTCTGTTCTCCGCCTCGAGCTCTTTGAGTTTCTTTACCTGCTCAAGACCCACTCCGCCATAGATCTTGCGCCAGCGGTAATACGTGGCCTCGGTGATCTTTTGATCACGGCAGAAGGCTTCTATTGTGCCGCCCTTTGAGACTACCACTTCGGCTGCACGCAAGATCCCAATGATCTGCTCTTCCGTATGATGCTTTCGTCCCATGATATGCTCCTTTCAACTACCAAACTATCATTTCAGTTGGTAGCATTTTTGGGGAGCAGGTCAAGCTACGTCAGCGCTTCGGCATGCGTCTTGGAATCGTGCTGCCAATTGCGACGCTTATCGTTGGTGCGCTCGTGATGCTGCGTGGAATGGAACTCGGAATTCCGTTGGTGTCGCCAGCGAACGTTTCGCACACATCGCACGTTACATGCTGCAGTGGCAAATAATAATTCAGACGAAAAGGTCTTATATTTTCCGCGATTCAAACATGTTTCACACATCTTCAAGTCAATCATTATGAAGAAGAAGATCATTGGTGTTGCGCTTACAGTAGCCTGCACCCTCGCATTTGTAACAACTGGACTGGCGCAAGACAAGGCAGCTTCGATGGCGCGTGGTCAAAAGGTGTACAACGAGTATTGCAAGACCTGCCATCAGGCAACGGGTCAGGGTCTGGGCACAGTGTATCCACCTCTTGCCAAGAGTGATTATCTGGCAAAGACGCCAATGCCACAGATCATCAAGGAAGTTGTCAATGGCAAGA
>JAULYI010000036.1:0-14379 GCA_032117915.1 Kapaibacterium sp. (SeqCode)
AATTACACGTCAAATGGGCGCTGTAGCGCCTTCGATAGGTCTATCAGGGAACGAACGAGTCCACCGCAGGGTTAACACGAGCGATTCTACACGCTTGTTTCACCTGCAAAGAACTATCCATGCGTTCATTCTTCCTCTGTGTAGCCGCTGCTGTTGGCCTCACAACTGTTGCCTCCGCGCAGCAGAGCGCTAAGCTCCAGATCATTCATAACGCTGCCGACAAGGCTGCCGCCGTCGTCGACATCTACGTCGGCTCCGAGCTCGCCGTCGACAACGTTGCCTTCCAATCCGCAACACCGTATGGTGATGTCCCCGCCGGCATACCGCTGCGTGTTGGCATTGCCCCGGGAGCGAGCACATCCGTGGCCGACACGATCGCATCGTTCACGGTCACGCTGGAGCCCAACGTAACCTACATCGCTGTAGCGAACGGTGTGCTCACGCCTGACGCGTTTGCACCCAATCCTGCCGGTGCATCGATCGGCTTCACGCTGTTCCCGATCGCCAATGCCCGCACGGAAGCGGCCATTGCCACGAACGTCGACATTCTTGTGTTCCACGGCGTTACAGATGCTCCGGCCGTTGACATCTATGCAGGCCCCAACAAGGTCGTCGGTGCGCTTGGCTATGGGGAAGCCTCGTCATACTTGCCGGTTCCCCCTGGCGTGTATCCCATCGCTGTTGCGCCGGCCGGCGGCAGCCCCATTGCACGCTACACGGCAGATGTGACCAACCTGGTCGGACAGTCGGTGACGATCGTCGCCTCGGGCTTCCTTGACGCAGGTGCCAACGGCGGTGGTTCACCGTTCGGCCTGTACGCCGTGACAGCCGAAGGTGGTCCCTTCATTCCCCTGCCTCCGCAGCAGAACGAGCCCAAGGCGCGCGTGCAGATCGTGCACAACGCCGCCGATCCGGCGGCAGCTAAGGTCGATGTCTATGTCAACGGCGAACTTGCCGTGGACGACTTCGCCTTCCGCACGGTAACGCCGACGCTTGAGTTGGATCCGGGCAAGGACTATGTGATCGGCGTTGCTCCGTCCACGAGTACATCGGTTGCCGACACGCTCACGTCGTTCACCGTGGCCCTTCCTGTTGGTCGTTACGTGGTCTTTGCAAACGGACTTGTGATGCCCGGCTTTGCGCCGAATCCCTCTGGTGCTTCGACGGCCTTTACGATCTTCCCCATCACGGGTATCCGTCCGGTGGCGCAGTCCGAAGGCAACATTGACTTCATCGTGTTTCACGGTGTGACCGATGCCCCGGCGGTTGACGTTCGCGTGGGCGCAGACAACATCGTGGAGAACCTTGCCTATGGCAAGCACACGGACTACATCAGCGTACCTGCTGCCGAATACGTCGTGGGTGTTGCCCCCACGGGGGGTGACGTTATCGCATCCTATCGGGTGCCAGGAACGGCACTTGCCGGACAGAGCGCCGTGATCTTTGCGAGCGGCTTCCTGAATCCCGGTGCAAACATGGGCGGTGCGGGCTTTGGCCTGTATGCCCTGGTTGCTGGCAACGTTCTTCCGTTGCCTGTTGCCACGGCTAGTGTCGAAGAACTCCCTACGCTACCCTCGGCCGTCATTGCACCCAATCCCGGCTCCGACCAGATCACGACACGCTTCACCATGCCTGGTGACGGAGACGTCCACATCCGCCTGAGCAGCATCACGGGTACCAGCATCATGGAAACCACGGTTTCGGGCCTTGCTGCCGGTGATCATGCGCTTCCGCTGCGTGTTGACGCGATCGCAGCCGGCGGATATCTGGTAACAATCGACGCAGGAACCCACCGCTCGGTGCTGCCCTTCACGATCGTGCGCTAACAGCGAACCTCCTCTCCCTCAAAACGACACGAGGCGCACCACATCTGTGGTGCGCCTCGTGTCGTTTTGAGGGGTGATGCAGCCGACGGTGGTCAATGCCGTAAACGACAAAGGCCGCAGTACACTGCGGCCTTTACAACGTCGGGTGCAAGAGGCGGGAGTCGAACCCGCACGGGGGTGAGCCCGCTGGATTTTGAGTCCAGTGCGTCTGCCAATTCCGCCACTCTTGCTCGGGTGTGGGCAGTGAGGGATTTGAACCCCCGACCCTCTGCTTGTAAGGCAGATGCTCTGAACCAGCTGAGCTAACTGCCCGGGCTAAACGGACTGCAAATCTACGAAAAGTTGGCAGACTACCGATGCTTCGGCACATACAGTATTCGCCTGCAATGGTCTGCTGTGCTATCGGACGGCTTCGACGCGCTTCACTTCTGGCACGGCAATGCGTACCACACGTTCGATGCCGGCGCGCAGCGTCATGGCCGACATCGCACAGCCTTGGCATGCACCAAGAAAGCGCACCTCGGCAACGCCTGTGGCCTCTTCGAAGCGAACGAACTCGATATCTCCCTCATCGCGCTGTAAATGCGGCCGCGCCTCGTCGAGTGCCTTTCGGATCTGTTCTTCGATCACCATGGTGTGTGCAATGCGTTAGATCGTGATCTGGAGCGGGATATCGGTCCCGCCGCGATTGTGACGGCGCACCTCGGCCACGACGTTGCCGGCGATCTCCCGGAAGGCATCGCCCAGCGAGCCCGACTCGGGGTCTAGCACAAAGGGGAACCCTTCGTCGCCGCCTTCGCGCACGCGTACGTCGATCGGGACCTCGCCCAGGAAGGGCACGTCATACTCCTTGGCAACGCCTTGCCCCCCACCCTGCCCAAAAATGTGATATCGCTTTTCGGGCATATCGGGAGGGATGAAGTAGGACATGTTCTCGATGATGCCGAGCACGTCGACATTCACCTTCCGGAACATCTGAATCGAGCGGCGGACGTCGGCCAGGGCGATCTCCTGCGGGGTCGTCACGACCACCGCACCCGAAAGCGGGATACGCTGCGTGAGCGTCAGTTGGATATCGCCGGTACCCGGCGGCAGGTCGAAGAGCAGGAAGTCGAGCTCACCCCACTCGATCTGATCGACGAGTGTACTGAAATATCCGGCGAGCATGGGACCACGCAGAATGGCGGCCTGATCGCGCTGCATTACGAAGCCGAGCGAGGCGATCTGTACGCCGTACTGCTCGATCGGACGTCCGATCAGCTTCCCGTCTTCTGTTTTACGGGCGGGCATCGATTCACCGGCCACACCGTACATCGTTGGCTGGCTGGGGCCGTAGATGTCGGCGTCAAGCAGGCCTACGCGGGCGCCGCGTTGAGCAAGGGCTGCAGCCAGATTCGCGGCGATCGTGGACTTCCCCACGCCGCCCTTACCGGAGGCAACGGCGATCAGGTGGCGGACGCCTGCAAGGGCCGGAGGACGTTGCTGGGCCGAAGCGCGCTCGCGAACGAAGACCTCGACCGTAGCCTCGGGATGATTCGCATGGATCGTTGCCTTACAGTCATGATCAAGGCGCTGTGCGATCCAGTGGATGGGTGGAATGACGTCTAAATAAACACGTACGGTATCGCCGTCGATCTCGACATTCTCGATCGCCTGCAGCGCACCGAGTGTGGCCTGGAGATCAGGATCGACGATAGGTCGTAGCAGCTCCGTGATGGATGCGGATGTCATGGGACAACCTGTAACAAAGTGTGTGGTGCGTGGATCGGAGCTGCAAACTTACCGAGTCGGTTCCGATGATTCGCTATAACGCGGACTGTCCGTATCTTTCTAACCCAACTCAAACGACACTGAACAGTTGTTTCCACTTTTCACAACGGAGTATATCCGATATGAAGCATCTCCTACTCGCTGCTGCGGCGCTTGGCTCGATGTCGGTCGCTACGGCCGGAACGAGCGATGCGCTCAAGCCGATGTCGAAGCCCAAGGTCTCGACCTCGTTCGTCAACCCCACGCAACTCGCCGAACCGCTCAAGATCCGCAAGGGTGTTGAGGCAACGCAGGCCATCACCTACAAGCTGGCCTATCGCAATGACTACTGGACGCTGTGGGAAGGCTATAGCAACAACCGCACGTTCGTGTACGAGCCTGAGTCCAAGACGCTGTCCATCATCCACCAGTCGCGGAATATCGGTGCCGGCGGCCTGGTCGGTGGTTTCATCTATGCAGAAACGTCGAAGGACGGCGGTGCCACGTGGAATCGTGAGACGCTGTTCAACCTGCCCGACAACTACATGGCCTTCCTCGAGACGGCTGTGACGTCCGTCAACGGCTCACCGAAGTTCCTCATCTTCGGTTTGAACTTTGCCAACGACGGCTCGGGTGCATATAACAACGCCGGCTTCCACGCCTACACACCTGATGGCGGCGAGCCGTTCAGCTTCCGCTACCCGGATGCCAACAACAACGACATGTATGAGTGGACCAACGGCTCCATGATCAGCACGGATGCAGCAGGTGCACCCAGCGCCTACTTCGCATGCCGCCTCAACCCGCCTGATGGTGTCCAGTACGGTGCCTATGGTGCATGGGGCTATGACATGGAGAGCGACAACTTCACGTCCGACGGAATGCCTTCGCAGTGGGCGCTGTCGAAGTATCGTCCTTCCGACGTCGTCGCTTCAACCTTCAACGTCGAGCCCATGCTGGGTTCTGACGAAGAGGGCGTTGTCTATGCTGCCGTCTGCAACCTGTTCGCCGATGACATCGAAGCACGTGTTGTTGGCGTGAGCAAGTCCGATGACCGTGGTGCGAACTGGACAGACTTCGAGCTGATGCCCAAGACCCTGTACGATACCTATGCAGCAGCTCAGGTCGCAGCCGGTCGCTGGCCTACGGCCGACGTTTCCATGTACGACTCGTACGGTAAGAGTGGCTTTGTTGTGAATGGCCCTGATGACTATTCCTACTTCATCCGCCTTGGCCACGTGAACACGGACCAGCAGGTGTTTGACGCGCTCCACCTCGTGGAAGCTCGTTATCGCAACGGTGCATGGTCGATCGAATTCGTTGCTGACATGAACGACTTCAACCCGCTCACATTCGTTGTTGACGCGACGGTATCGGTTGCAAATGGCAACCGCTGGACGCCTGTCGTGCAGAGCGTTCTTGGTCATGAAGTGGAAGCTGCCAAGACGGCTGACGGCGAGCACGTCATCCTGAAGTGGGTTGACGCAAACCCCAACTTTGGTCGCTTTGGCGTCGAGCCTCCGGCCACCATGCTCAACGCGCAGGGTCAGGAAGTCCAGCTCGACTCGCTCTACACCACGGATATGTTCTTTGCCGTCCGCGCAAAGAATGCCACCTCTTGGGGTGCAGCCGTGAACATCACGAATGACCTGAAGGTTGACAAGGGCACGCACATGCCCAACATCATCCCCAGCGCAACGAACGTTCCGGTGATCTATCACCAGGGTGTTCGTAACGAGCAGCTGAACGACACGAACTACCTCAAGAAGATGAACTGGCCCGACGCGTGGGTCGAGCGTGAGCTTGGCCGTGTTGGCGCCCCCGGATACTTCATTCCGCAGGAAGTGTACGTTGGCACCTTCAACGCCCTGAATCCCAGCTCGGTACAGGACGAGAAGCTGGCCTATGCCTTCAACCTGAATGATGCCGTTCCGAATCCTGCCGCCGGCACATCGGAGATCACGTGGTCACTCGACCGCACGGCTTCGGTCACGCTCGAGCTCTTCTCGGTCGTTGGCAACAAGGTCGCTACGCTCTCCAACGGCACGTTCGACCAAGGTGTCCATGGCGTATCCGTCAATGCCGCCTCCCTGGCAGTCGGATCGTACTATTACACGCTCACCGTTGACGGCACGTCCGTCACCAAGCCCCTCACCGTCGTAAAGTAACCCCCGACTTCAGTCGGGACCTACCACGAGACGTTTCTTCGTAACATGCGGGCGCTTCGAGATGATCGAAGCGCCCGCTGTCGTTTTCACCTCGGGACCTGCCATGAAGTCGGTTGTTACTTCCGCGATCGTTGCCCTTTCCGTGATGCTGGCTGCAAGTGCTGCCGTAGCGCAGACGTGGATGCCGGCGATCCCCTACCGTGCCGTGTACAGCATGGCCGTTAACCCGCTGAACACGAAGTCGATCTTTGCGGGTAACATCGCACGTACCGTGTTCCGTAGCACCGACGGTGGTATCACCTGGGAAGAGCTCGCTGTTGGCTCGACCGATGGCTCGTCGAAGATCAGCTGTCTGTACATCCACCCAGTGGATACCAATCTGGTGTTTGCCGGTGGGAACGAGTTCAACGGCATTGATCGGTCAACGGACGGAGGCGTAACGTGGAAGTCCGTGCTGACGGATCCGCAGGGCTTCCGCGCAGAGTTTCACGGTGAGTCGATCATCGCCCACCCGACGGCTGCCGATACCATGTATGCCATCAGGAATTCGCCGGGGACGCTCTATCGTAGCACCGATCGCGGCGCTACGTGGGACTCGCTGTCGTCACCCGGACCCGCCTCCGGCGGCGACCGGTACTTCCGGTCGATCACGGTCGCACCCGACAGTACGAACATCGTGCTGGTGGGAGGCTATACGACGTTTGTGCATCGCAGTACGGACGGTGGACGCACCTTTACGAAGGACCCCGTGGCGACGCGGACGGGTACCGTTGGTGCCTTCCGCTGGTCAACTCTGACCGCCGGTACGGTCTATGCCACGGTGCAGTTCAACGTCTCCCGTGCCAGCGGCACCCCAGGCGGCATCTGGCGCAGTACAGACTGGGGCGCAACGTGGGAGGTGATGGCCCACGCCGACGTCAGTCTGATCCCTCTCGAAGTCTATGCGCACGAGGCTAAGGGTGGTGCCGATGTGATGTATACTGGTGGCAATACGGACTACCGGGCCACGCAAGCCTTCCGCGGTGACTCGCTGGTCTTCCGTACGATCGACGGTGGAATGACGTGGAGAGACATCAGTGATGTGCCGTGGACGGAAAACGAGTCCGGTGAAGTAACGGGCAACGTCACGGCCATCAAGCGCGTCAAGCAGGACCAAGGCGACGTCGTCCTGCTCGCCTCCGAATCCGGCATGTTCGTCTCATCCGTCGCCGCCTCGGTTGCCACAACGCCCCCCACTCCAACCACGGACTTGGTGGTTCGCCGATCACTGAACGACATGGTCGAACTCCAGTGGAAAAGCCTTGACGGACCGGTCACGATCGATCTGTACACGGCTGACGGACAACGTGTGCTTACGCAGCCCACGATCATGGTGAACGGCAGCGCATCCCTGCGGTTGCCATCGCTTGTACCGGGCGTGTATATGCTGGCGGCGCAGCACGGCTCGCGACGAGCCTGCACGCGCTTCCTCAGGTACGAGTAGGCGGCGCAATGCAGGATGACTGCACGCGTATCGACGCAGGCCATACCTTGCATTTTTCGTAACATGCGGATGCCAGTCCTGCACGGCTGACACCTCACCATGTTCCGTCGTTCAGATGCCCGTTATGCGCCCTATCGCTCTGCTTGCCCTCTACGTCCTTTCAACGGCTGCTGCCGCAGCACAGACGTCGTGGATGCCCATCATCCCCAACCGTGCCATCTACGGCTTGGCCGTTAACCCACAGAATCCCCGAACGGTCTTTGCCGGGAATATGGCGCGGACGCTGTTCCGTAGCACAGACGGTGGCTCGACGTGGGAGGAACTCTCCGTGCAGTCCAGCGGCGGCTCGTCCCTGATGTCCTGTCTGCTCATCCATCCGGCCGACACCAACGTGGTTCTTGCTGCAGGTATCGGATTTGACGGTATCGACCGGTCCACAGACGAAGGCGTCACATGGCAGAACGTCTTACGCGACCCCTCTGGCTTCCGTATGGAATTCGTCGGTGAATCCATCGTTCCCCATCCAGCCGAACCCGACACGATGTATGCCATCCGCAATGCTCCGGGCATTGTGTATCGCAGTACGGATCGTGGAGAGACTTGGGACTCGCTTTCCGCCGTGCCGACGGCAGTCGGCACCGACCGGTTCCGCGCCATCACGGTAGCGCCAGACAGTACGAACATTGTCCTTGTCGGAGGCCGCGTAGCCTTCATCTATCGCAGCACCGACGGCGGACGTACGTTTGTTCGCGGTCCGCGTCTCACCGGCCACCCCGATTCCGAGGTAAGCCTCTTCCGCTGGTCACCAACCACTCCCGGGACGGTCTATGCCACAGTGCAGTATTCACTCGCACAAAACGTGACCAATGCCGGCTTGATGATGAGCACGGACTGGGGTGTAACGTGGACGCGCATCGCGCACAAGGACGTAAGTCTGTATGCCCTAGAGGTCCTCCGGGGGGCCACCCCCACCGACGCCGATATCATCTTCGTTGGCGGCAACCAGCCGCCGCTAAGTCCCGCCCAGATCATGGGCGATTCGCTGGCCTTCCGTTCGATAGATGGTGGCGGAACGTGGCAGGAGATCAATGACGTGCCGTGGACCGAGAACGAGGTCATGGAAACCAACACCAACGTCTGGGCCATTCGCAAGATCGAACATCAAGGTGCGGAAGCGATCATGCTGGCATCCGAAGCCGGAGCGTTCTTGTCGTCTCCGCTTGCTACTGTACGCCACGCCACAAGTGACGACAACGCTTCCCCTCTTCGCGTTCGCATGGCCCCCGACGGTCTCATCACCCTGCTGTTTGAAGGGGGCGATGGTGCCGCCACGGTCGACCTGTTGGCCGTCGACGGCGGACTCGTCGGCTCCTTCCCCGTCACCCTCCACCAGGGTATTGCCCGCGTCCATCCGCATGGACTGGCCAGCGGTGTGTACATCGTGGCCCTGCGACATGCGACAGGAACGGCTTCGGCGCGTATCCTGCGGTACTAACCTTATGACAGCTTCCAACCTCATCTTGAGCGTCACCCTGCTGCTGGCATGCGTCGCAGCACAGGCCCAGACGTTTCGTCCGCTCATCCCCAAGCGTACCTTTACGGTCGTGGCCAATCCGCTCGACCCGCAGAAGCTCTATGCCGGGCACTGGTCGGACCGACTGCTGCGCTCGGATGACGGAGGTGAGGAATGGTATGTGGCCGAGACCGGCGAAGCCGGCTTTACGGACAACTATCTGTCATCGCTGCTGGTCTCATCGGCCGACACGAGCACGATCATGGTGGGCGGCTTCCTGTTCGATGGCATTAAGCGGAGTACGAACAGTGGCACTGACTTTCAGCGTGTGCTGACGGACTCCAGTGGCGCCAACAAGAAGATGTGGTTCATCTCCGAGGCCATTGCCGAAGACCCCAAGGACCCACGCACGGTCTATGCCGTACGCGGCACGCCACCGCTGGGCCTGTGGCGATCGACGGACACGGGCACGACGTGGGACTCGCTTGCGACGTTCCCGGGCACCTATCGGGCATGTACGATCGGTATCCGACCGGACAGTACGAACATCATCCTCGTTGGTACCGCCCAGGGCATGATCTGGCGATCGACGGACTCGGGACGGACCTTTGCGGTGGCTTCGATGAACGGCAAGGACACCATCCGCGGTGACGCCGAGATCCCCAAGATCGTCTTCTCCCCGAGCAACCCTAGCACGGCTTACTGCGTGGTGGCCATCGGCAGTACCACCAATCCGGGTCTGCAGGGCGGCGGCGGCCTGTGGAAGACCCTTGACGGCGGTCTCACGTGGCGCAAGACGGCCTTCGCCGATACCAGCCTGTGGGCCGTTGAAGTGATTGACCGCAACGGGACCGACGAAGTGTGGGTCGGCGGATTCCGCCTGACGCTCCAACCCACGGCTGTCCCCGGCGATTCACTCATCGCACGGTCAACCGATGGCGGTCTCACCTGGACGTCCTATCCGGACTTCCCCTGGGGCGTGAGCGACGAAGGTGACGAAACGCGTAGCGCCTGGGTGTTCCGCTACGATCAACGCACAAAGCGGATGTATATGGCCATGGAAACAGGCCTGTTCGCCGTGGACTTCCCTACGTCTGTCGGCGATAACCGCCAGCAACAGCCAACGCTTTCCGTACGCTATCGCAACCGCGTGGTGAGCGTGACCGACGCAGCACCGCGTACGGATGACCGCCAGTGGGTATTGTTCGATCTGCACGGACGTACCGTTGCAGCAGGCACGATCGACGCATCCATGACATGCAGCACGTCTGCCCTTGCGGCCGGCACGTATGTGCTTACGTGGGGCAATGAACGCCGGTTCAGGACGGCATCGTTTGTTGTTACGCCGTAAGGCGGACCGCAAAGAGTTAGGCCTTGGCGTCCTCGGGCTCGAGCACTACGGTGTTCGTCAGATCGCCAAGCATGTCGATGGAGCATGTTACAACATCTCCAACGCCAAGCCACCAGGCAGGGTCATAGACCTTACTGCCGTTCAGCTCAAGGAAGCAGCCGGTGCCGCACGTTCCAGAACCGATCACGTCACCCGGATAGAGCGTCACGCCATAGCTGGCCCGCTCGATGATCTGGGCAAACGTCCACGACATGTCCTTCACATTACCCAGGGCAACGTCCTTCCCGTTGATCACGGTCCGCATGGTCAGGTCGTATGTGTCGCCATGGGGCGTTGCGATGCGCTTCGCCGCCAGCTCGTCGGGCGTTACCAGCCACGGCCCCAGGGCCGTGGCAAAGTCCTTACCCTTGGCCGGACCCAGGTTAAGCTTCATTTCGTGCATCTGCAAGGCACGGGCACTCCAGTCATTCATCACCATGAAGCCGGCGATGTAGTCATCAGCCGATGCAGCCGGAATGTTCTTCCCCTTCTTGCCGATGACGATGGCCACTTCCAGTTCAAAGTCGAGCTGTTGGAGGTGCTTTTGCTGCACGGCGATCGGACCGGGTCCGAAGACGGCCTGATGATTCGTGAAGTAGAAGATCGGGATCTCGTCGAACTCGGGGATCATCTCCAGACCCCGGTTGCGGCGAGCTGCCTCGACGTGCTGCCGGAAGGCATAGCCGTCGCGCATCGACGTCGGACGCGGCACGGGCGACATCAGAACGGCCTCTGCCGGTGCCTGATGGGCTGCCGCATTCGAGGAGTCCTGCAGCCACGCATGCAAGGCATGCAGGTCTGCCATACCGGCGGCCTCGAGCTGCAAGAGCTCCAGGACGGAAGACGGCAGTGCAGGCAGCGTTCCTACGCCGTGGCGATGTGCTGCAGCATACGCTGCGGCGACGTCTACCATGTGGTCATTGATCAACAGTCCGGCACGATCACCGAACCCGGCATTCCATGTTACGATCTTCATGCTGCAAACTTAACGACCGAGTGCGTGACGGAGAGACATCGTGCCAACCGTGCCAAAGCCCATCAGGAACATGAGCTGGAACGGCACAGCGGCGATCTCGAGGTAGGATAGCGACGTGATGATGCCAACAACGAAGTACAGAGCCAGCAGAACCTCGGCGAAGACGATCCACGAGATCTTCTTCTGCACGTACTTCTTCTTCTTCCAGTCGTCGTTGTTTTCGACGATGCGATACTTCGGCGTACGCTTGAACTCCGTCTTCTTGCCGATCAGTGCCTCGAAGACCGCACGCGAGTTGTTCACGGCCAGGCCCATGGAGCCGGCCATGAAGACCGGGAAGAGCAGCAGCCTGCGGCGCCAGTCAAGGTGGATGGCACGCTGAGCGTACATGTAGAACATAAAGGTCGAGATACTGGCAAGCACGAAGACCGACATGATGCTGAAGTACATGTCGTAGCCGGCCGTGGTGTTCTTCAGGATCACCAGCGGCACGTTCAAGAAGGCCACCAGGATGATAAACGGAAATACGATGTTGCTGGTAAGGTGCACCGTGCATTCGAGCTTGATCTTGAGCGGCAGCGAGCTGGCCCATACCGTGGGGAGCAGCTTCTTGGCCGTCTCCACGGCGCCCTTCGTCCAGCGGAACTGTTGCGTTTTCAGCGAATTGATGTCGGCAGGAAGCTCGGCCGGCGACGTCACGTCGTTCAGGAACACGAACTTCCAGCCCTTCAGCTGGGCGCGGTAAGACAGGTCAAGGTCTTCGGCAAGCGTATCGCTGTGCCAGTTGCCTGCATCTTCGATGGTAGCCTTGCGCCATACGCCGGCCGTACCATTGAAGTTGATGAAGAAGCCTGCCTTGTTGCGGATCTGCTGTTCGATCACGAAGTGCCCGTCAAGCGCCAGCGCCTGCGCGCGGGTCAGGAACGAATACTCTTCGTTCAGGTGCTCCCAGCGCGTCTGCACCATGCCAACCTCGCCGGCAGCGAAGTGCGGCATCGTTGCGCGTAGGAACTCGGGCTTCGGCACAAAGTCGGCATCGAAAATGGCGATGAACTCTCCGCGGGCCTGAGCAAGACCCTCCTTGAGTGCGCCTGCCTTGTACCCTTGGCGGTTCGAACGGTGGATGTACTTGATGTCGAAACCCTTGGCAGCGTATTCCTCCACCAGCTTGCGAGTCACTTCCACCGTCTCATCCGTAGAGTCATCCAGGACCTGGATCTCCAGCTTATCCTTCGGATAGTCGATCTCACAGACCGACTTCACAAGGCGATCCACCACGTACATCTCGTTGTACAGCGGCAGTTGCAACGTAACAACGGGCCAGTCGGCGTCGTTAGCATACGGCACGGCCTTACGGGCGACAACCTTCTGCGTCTTGTGGTAATAATAGATCATCACCAGGCCATGAAGGCCGAAGGCGAAGAGCACGCAGAGTGCCAGGAAGTACGTGAGAAGCAGCGCATCTTCCATACGGTGTAGGGGGCTCGTGGGAGCTAACGGTGAAACAGACGGTGAATGTCGAGTTCACCAGTCGGAGACCACGGCGAGAAGCACATCATCGACGATACGATCGATGGCCTCTCTGACGGCTCGCGGACGATCGGCGGCGGCATTGTTCACGTCGTACACATCAACGTTCTCGAAGGTCTTCTTCCACACCGTTCGATCCTTGACCGCATCGACGTACTCCACCTCGACCGTGACCACGATTCGACGTTCGCCTTCGACATCTCCGCCCTGCACGTTCTGGATGCGTTCCTGAATGCGAGTTATCACCGGAGTCAGACGCGCGTCGCCGTTGTCGTCAACCAACTGGAATGCGTTGTCATTGCGGAACCGGCGTACCAACGTCTCCATGCAGTGTTCACGAAAGGTAGCATCACCAAAGCCACTATTGTCGACGACCGATGCGATCGATATCGTCTTTAAGTGCTCGGGCACGGATCCCCCGCGAAACGAATAGCAGGCAGTTGCTGCCACTGCCAGTCCCACGAGCAAAGTTATCCGTGCAACGATGCGGCTTTCATGAATGACAAATGAAATTCTATTCACCATTGTGTTGCACCCTCTCCCACAAATGGATTCGAACGGCGCTCACGGCCGATCGTGGTTGACGGACCGTGGCCAGGCCACGCTACGAGGTCATCAGACAATGCAAAGAGATGTGTGCGAATACTCTCAACAAGTTGATCTTCATCGCCGCCCGGAAGGTCAACCCTACCAACGGAGCCGGCAAATATCGTGTCACCCACGAATACCCGACCGTGCGCCTCGTCAACCAGACACACACCGCCCTCGGTATGTCCGGGCGTGTGCAGCACCCGCAGGGTCAGTCCGGCAGGTTGGATCACTGCCCCATGCTCCAACAACACATCCGGCGTCATGGGGGCGATGGTGAACGGCAGTGGCCAGACGGTGTGGGCCATGGGATCGGTGAGCCGATGCACATCGGCGGGATGCACCCAAAGACGTGCCTTTGTCTGCTCGAGCAGTGCCGGGGCGTCGGCGGTATGGTCCCAGTGCGTGTGCGTTAGTACCACGTCCGTGATGGTACAGTGCTGCTCAGCTGCCGTATCCAGCAGCGTCTGCGCGGAACCGGAGGGCACGTCGATCACCACGGCCGTACCGGCTGCAGTGTCGCAGAGCAGATAGGTATAGGTGGCAACGGGGCCGCACTCAAAAGCGAAGAGCTGATGCATGCCTGCAAACTACGGAGAAGCGCTATGTCGGTGCCACCACCGTAGAGGCTCCGAAGTTGCCCTGCGCGGAATCAAAACCGCATACTATCTTTGCGGAACTTTCGTTGAAGGAAACGCCATGGTTGAGTCGTACATCCCGCTCTTCGTGATGATCTTGGTCGGAGTGATCTTCGGCGTAAGCAACATCGTGCTTACCGAGATCCTTGGACCGAAGCGCTCCACGCGCGCCAAGCTATCGACGTATGAATCAGGCATGGAGCCGGTGAAGAGCGCGCGCGAGCGCTTTTCGGTGAAGTACTACATGGTGGCGATGATCTTCATCCTCTTCGACATCGAAATCGTCTTTATGTATCCGTGGGCTGTACAGTTCAAGGAACTGGGCATGTACGGATTCACGGCTATGATCCTCTTCATGGTGCTGCTCTTCAGCGGCTATCTCTACGTCGTTAAAAAGGGAGCTCTCAAATGGGATTGAACGAACAGATCAGCCGTGATGGATTTGCCATTACGACCGTTGAGTCACTGATCACGTGGGCGCAGGCTAATTCACTGTGGCCGATGCCCATGGGTATCTC
>JAULYI010000037.1:0-6460 GCA_032117915.1 Kapaibacterium sp. (SeqCode)
CGTATCGTTCACCGCATTGGATGCCACCAGCGAGCGTGTTGTGGATGCCGTGGCAACGGTCGTTGCCAGTGGACGAGTACGGTAAGAGCGACGATCAGTTGCGTGGCTGGCCGCCCATGCCGGGACCTCCCATGCCGGATCCGCCTGCACCCGAGCCGAAGTTGCGTAGCGAGTACGAGAACGTGAGCATCACGACGCGGCGCAGGATATTCTGCTGCGTGTCTTCGAAGTAGGCGTCCGTGATATTCCGGTTGATCATGTTGTTTTGATTGAGCGCATCATTCACGGAGAGTCGAACCTCGGCTCGGTCATTTTCGAGGAACTTCTTCGCAACGGAGAGATTCACGAGCCAGATGCTTTGGTCAAACCCTTGCGCATAACCTTGGTTAAGCTGATGGCTGACGTCGCCGGCAAAGACCAGGCCGCCCCACGGCTGCCACGACCAGCGGAACCTGGAGAATGCCGTAAGGAAGTCGGAGTTCAGGTCGCTGCGTACGCTGTTTCGGACTTGGTTCGCGCTAACGTTGGTAGAGAGCGTGAAGTCCAGGAACTCGCTGATGTTGCTGCTTACGACAATGCCGCCGGTATACACCGGTGCCAGCGCAACGTTTTCGACGCCGTTTACCAGACCCGGAGTGCGCGAGAGGTTGTACGAAGCAAACAGGTTGAGGTTGGACTTGATCACATCAATGGGCGTACTGTACGTTGTGAATACGCGGACGCTGGCGAATCCGTCAAGATTCGTCGGTCGACTGAGCTGGGCGCCACGGCCAAGGGCGATACCATCGACGATCGTATCTCGTCCGGCGATCACGGTGCTATTGCCAATGTAGTCCTCGGTGACCGACGCAGAGACGACGGCGAACAGACTCGAAGCGGAGTTCGGCATGGATGAGGAGTAGCGGGCGGATACGTTGTGCGAGAGGTCCTGCAAGAGATTGGGATCGCCGATCGACAGCTGCAGCGGATTGGTGTTGTTCAGCACGTTCTGCATCTGATCGACCGATGGGGCATTCGTTCGGGTGGTGTAGTTGAAGCGCAGTGATGCGTCCTTGGTCATGGGTATCGACAGCGACGCATTCGGCAGGATGTTCCTGAACGTGCGCCGTACCGCACCGGTGAACGGGAAGGTCCGGTCGCCAGATAGCTCTGCGGTCTGAACGGCTACGCCGGCATTGGCTCGCCATTCGCCGTCCTGCCATTGGATCGTTGGTGCAACGGACTGCGTGAAGTAGGTCGTTGCGAATGTATTCGACAACGTTGTATCCAGGTTGACAAACAGCGCAGCAGATTCATCGGGCGTGAACGTCCGTCGATCAGCGTTGCTGACAGCGTAGGAGGCATTGTATGACATCGACAGCCCCGTATTCTCCCACAAGGGTTCTGTATAGGTCAGCGTGGGGGCGATGGTGTAACCATCGCGTATCAGCAGGGACCGTTGGTTCACGGTGTCGATGAATCCACCTTGTCCAACAAAGTCGTTTGTGGCGAGCAGCGTGTTGGTGCCGTCGTTGTCGTTGTACTGCGTGTTGACGTTGAGCGAGATCGTTCTGCCGAACGTGGCAAACTTGTGTCGGAATAGGAGGTCGTTCGATGCATTGACACCGGTAAGACCAGTGGTCGTGCTGTTGGTCGTGCGGTTCAGGGTGTCAGTGCGAAGCGTTGTATTGCCGACAAACGATGTAAGGCCGTCGTTCTGCTGAAGCGTTACCCGCGGACTGATCAGAAACGACGTATTCGTGTCTAGAGCTATCTCAGCCCGTAGATTCAGTCGATGGTTCGTGTTCTGCGACGTGGTGTTGTCATCCTGGCTGTACGCCTGGTCCTGCAGGGACGGAATGACGAACTGGCGCAGGAGATTCTGCAGCGCCGAGTTGTCGCTGTAGTTCACAAAGTAGCTCGCGGACACATCGACGCTGGATCCCCATTTGTCGGCGTAGTTCAGGCCGGCCGCGTGCGTGAGCGTGACGCCGTTTCTCTGGTCGACCAGGAAGTCGCTCATCCCGCCGCCGCCGCCGCGAAAGCGGCCCATCATGCTACCCGGATTGCGCATGGCTCCCATCATGCCGGACATCCGACGCATGAAGCCGCCGCCACCGCCGCCACCCATCATGCCGCCGAACAGGTCTTCGATGGAGAAGTTCTGCTCGTTGGTATTGTTTGATTGGGCAAGGACGGTGATGCGCTGTGTGTTGTTAAACAGGTTGAAGGTGCCAGAGGCTTTGTAGCGTTCATCAGCGCCGTAGCCGGCGGTGAAACGTCCGAACTGCCCATTGCGCATGCCCATGCGCGTCATGATGTTCATCGTCTTCGACGTGTTGCCGTCGCCAAAGCCCGTAAAACGCTGCTGGTCACTGCCGGCATCGAAGATCTGCACCTTGTCGACTACCTCGGCGGGTAGATTTCGCAGTGCTGCGTTGGGGTCATTGCCGAAGAACGGCCTGCCGTCCACCAGCACACGCTGTACGTTCTCACCTTGCGCCTGGACGCGGCCATCGACGACGGTGACACCCGGCATCTTTTGTACAAGGTCGTCCGCGTTAGCATCCTTGGTTACCTTGAACGCGTTAGCATTGAATTCCGTGGTGTCTCCCTTTTGCAGCATTGGGATCACCCGCTCCGTCACAACCACATCTTCGGCCTGCACGGCGCCAGCCGTAAGCCGGATCGTTCCCATCCGCAAGGTGCCGTTCGTTACGGTCACCGATCGTTCGAACGGAGCGTAGCCCACGAATGAGACGCGCACGGCGTATCTGCCCCGATCAAGGCCTTCAACGGTAAAGACACCTTGCCGGTCCGTCACACCCCCCTTCACCGTCGAGTCTTGAAGGCGTGTGAGTGCTACACGGGCGCCGTTAAGAGGCTTGTTTGCGGCACTATCGACAACCGTGCCGGTGGCGTTGAAGGTCTGTGCCGAGACTGAGACGGCCATCATCAAGATGGCGAGAACGACGTACGTAGCAGAGTGCAGCATGTTGGGGTGTGATGTCCAAATCGAGAAGGTTGCAATGACGTATTGCTACGACATTTCACGTATGATGTTGTTGCGTTAACCGCTGGTTAACCATGCAACAGTGCAAAAGGTTCATGGGGCCATGGACTCGCCAAAGGCTCTGAACCGATAGGTGAACGTCGCCATGGCTACGCGCCGTAGCTGCATGAGCTGCCGATCTTCGGCAAATCCTGCCTGCACAACACGGTTTACGCTCTGGTTTTGATTGAGTGCGTCGCGAACGGAGATCGTGAACTCGCCACGCTCGTCGGCGAACACTTTCTTGCTTAGAGCGATATTCAAGAGTACGATGTTCTGACCAAAGCCGGCACTGAGGCCGCTGTTCCGTCTATTCTGGACATCGGCGCGGATGATGATGTTCTTCCAGAACATCCAGGTGACACCGGCAATGATCTGTAGGGTTGTAAATGACGTATTCAAATCCGTGCGCAGGTCATTCGAAAAGGTGCTGTGATCGACACTTACCGTGCCTGATACAACGTGTTCTTGATCGCGATAGTAGGAAACAGAGCCACTGGCCCGCAATGATGTTGAAACAGTGGTATTACTGACGGCGTTGATCAGGCTTGGTGACCTGTTTGCATTCAACCCGAAGTCAGCGGATAGGTGAAACGGTATCGAGTCAAGGGCAACGCCAACGTATCCAAAGATCCCGGCATCAAATGCCTTGTCGAGATTGATCGGCCGCGTAAGCTGCGCACCTTGCAGGAGCGGAATACCGTCTGATACCGTATCCCTCGCTGCGATGACGGTGCTGGTCGCTATCGGGTTTGTGGTGTAGCCAGCATTGGCAACGAGGTAGGCATAGCCGTTCAGGTCAGTAAGCGATGATGAGTAGCTGGCGGATACGTTATGCGTGAGGGTCTGGTCAAGCGTTGGGTCGCCCACCGACAGTACCATAGGGTTGCTGTTGTTCACCACATTCTGCATCTGCTGAATGGTGGGTGTCTGCGTCTCCGCCTCGTACGTAATGTTCAGGTTGGCATCCTGCATAGCCAGAAACGTGATGCTGGCATTGGGTAGGGCATTGGAGAATGACGTAGAGGTTGTTGATGCGAATGGGAACACGGATTCGCCGCTAAGGTTCAGCGATTGATATCGAAGACCGGCCGAGATCTGGATGGTTGAGTCCGACCATGACAGCGTGCTCGCTCCACCAATGGTCTGCGTGCTCTGCCGAAACACGTTTGACAGCAACGTATCTGTCGTACTGTAAGACTTCGTCCCATCAAGGTCGATGAATGTGTTTCGATCAGAGCGTGAAGAGGATGTCGAGCCGTCAACGGCGATCGTAAGGCGCAGTCGTTCACCGAATGGCTCGTTGTAGGAAAGTGACGGCGCGATCGACGTTGCCGTCATGGTAAGTGTGCCGCGCTGATCTGTCGTATCCGGTGTGCCGATGTCTTCTCCGCGAAGGCTAGTGGCCAGCAGCGTGCTGTTTCCGTCCGTTGCCGACGTGTTGCCGCGTACGCGAAGGGTGATGCTGCGTCTTGGCTTGGCAAATCGGTGGAGCACGCTAACATCCGACCTAAGTGCAAATCGGGAAGACTCCGATGATTGTCGTGTTGCCGTGGCGTTGCTCAGTGCGCCGCCGAAGCTTGTTGCACCATCAAACCGTGCATCCGAGCGTGACTGGTCCCACGTGACGTTCGGCTGCACTGTGATCCGCGTTGCCGTGTCGATGTCATACCGGAGGTTTGCAATGATCTTGTGGTCTTGCCCGGTGCTGGTTGATGTATCGACCTGCCGGAATGATTGAGTCTCTTCACCCGCAGCGAAGTATGATCGTACGGTTGACGAAGCCGCGTCCAGCCGGCCGTCGTGGGCGACGTAGTTAAGTGAGGCTTGTGATGTACCACCGAAGCGGGTTGAAACATTGGCGCCGACGGCATTAGTGCGAACAATGCCGTCGCGCTCGGGCCTGGTAAAGGCGCCCAAGGCACTGTTGTCGTCAATGACGATATAGCCGTCAGACATGGTAGATCCCACATCTACACCGCGCATGATGTCTTCGAACGAGAAGTTCTGCTCGTTGATGTTGTTTGAAAGCGCCAACACGGTTACCCGCGTAAGCGAGTCGAAATGATTCATCGTTCCGTAGCCCTGATAACGATCTCGATCGCCATATCCGGCAAGGACCTGTCCAAAGTATCCAAAGCGCTTATCCTCTTTGGTGACGATGTTCATAGTCCTCGTTGTTGATGCTTCTTCGGTATTCGTAAACTTGGCTTCCTCGCTTTTGCTGTCGTAGATCTCTACCTTGTCGACAATGCCGGCTGGCAGGTTCATCAGGGTGGCCGTGACGTCGTTGCCAAAGAACGGCTGTCCATCGACAAGGATGTTATCTACCGTTTCGCCCTGGGCTTTTACGGTGCCATTGGCCATGGTTACGCCGGGCAACTGCCGCACAAGCTGATCGGCATTGGCATTGGAGTCTACATTGAAGGCTCGGGCGTTGTATTCGGTTGTGTCGCCCCGCTGGAGCACGCGCAGGGCGCGAGCGGTCACAAAGATGTCGGGCGTCGTGATTTGGCTTTGGGCTAGACGAATGGTGTCTACCGAAGCTCCGGCCCGTTGAACGTTGATCGTGTCTGTGAAGGTGGCGTAGCCAATGTTGCGCACGTTGATGACGCCGGAGCCCTCACGCACGCCACGAACGACGAACCGGCCGCGTCTATCGACGATCGCACCTGACATTGTACTGTCTGCTTCATGGGTGATTGTTACTCGTGCTCCGGGTAACGGGGTTGATGTTGCGCTGTCCACAACGATGCCGCTTACATCGCGTGATTGGCCATGCAACGGCGTAAATACAAGGAGCAGAACAAGTACCAGGACGATTTCTACCCTCATAAAGCAGTCTCCTATTCGGTTGGCGCACGATGTCCAACATGTCGCGTTTACGCTCGTCATGCAGCGCGTTACCGAATTGTTACATACGTCCATGACGTGACGCAGTATCTTCATCGTCCACTCAACACCACATGCAAACTGTATGCCGAGAACGAGTAAAACAACGGCCACGCGAAATACGGCCAATCGACGTAAACAATCCGACGTCGCCATCGACCTGCGCGATGAGTCGCTGTACTTCAACCGAGAACTCTCATGGATCGCCTTTAACCGGCGCGTGATGGAAGAGGCATCGGACATGTCGCATCCGCTGCTTGAACGGCTGAAGTTTCTGTCGATCGTAGGCACAAATCTTGATGAGTTCTTCATGATCCGGGTTGCCGGACTGCAGGAACAGATCTATTCCGGTGTGACCGAACTGTCGGCAGACGGTATGTCGCCCGTCGAGCAGCTCAAAGAGATCCGCATACTGTTGCGTCCACTCTATGCCGAGCAAAGCCGGATCTTTCATCAGGACATCCTTCCTGCATTACGAAAAGAGGGCATCCACTTCCACGCTGTCGATGAACTCACGGTCGATGAGCGCGAAGAGTT
>JAULYI010000038.1:0-6358 GCA_032117915.1 Kapaibacterium sp. (SeqCode)
CGTGCTGCGCAGCGTGAACCGCACGGTATCCGTGCGAAGCACGCAATCGGCTTCGTCGCGCGGGAGCACGCGTGCCGACAATGCGTAGGTGCCCGGCTTGGTGATGACCAGCGGTGAGCCGGTCTGCCCGTTGCTCCAGATGACGCGCTCGTAGCGTTCGGCATCGTAGAGCGCCGTGAGTTCCATGCCGCCAAGGCCGTTGCAGATCAGCGTGTCGCCACGCTGATCGACGAGCACGCGTGGCGTGACGATCGGGCGTACGACGACGGAATCCGTGACCGTGCCGCAGCCGTAGCGGCTGACGGACGTTGCACGATAGGTGCCCGGCGAAGCGATGCGAATACTGTCGCCAACCTCACCGGTTGACCATTCGATACGCGCTGCGTGCTCGGCACGAGCGCGCAGCGTCAGGCTGCCCTCGGGGCAGATGTCACCCGGAGGGTCCATCACCAGCGTTGGCGCTGGGTGTTGCCGTACGGTGACGCTTGCGGTGGTCTGCGAGAAACACTGGGTGTTCGTCAGGGTCACACGTAGTGCTGTGTCGCGGAGGACCATCGTATAGGTGCTGCCTCGGATGTTGCCCGGCTGCCATAGGAGATGTTCCGGTGCAAGTGACGCAGGGACCTTGGCACGCAGGCGCACGGTGTCGCCCGGGCACACCACAAGCGATTCTGCCGTGATCTCGTTGCCCGTGAAGAAGACCATCGTTGTTTGGATCTGCGTATCGTCGATCGCCCGCGCTACGGAGTCGGACCCTCTGATCAACGCATTGATGTACCGGAACGACCGGTCGAACTGCGCCGTCCGTCCGATGGTAGGACGACAGTTGAATTCGCCAAAGGCACAGGCCGAATTCTCGTCGGCAAACTGACAATGTCCACCACCCGGGATCAATGCCAGCACCTTGCACGAGGCCGCAACACTGTCATAGATCGGTTGTACGGTTCCGGCCAGCGGCGTCACGCAGTCTTTTCCGCCGGCAAGGATCAGCGTTGGTACCGTCACCGATGCCGCCGCAGCCTTGGCACTGGGATTCGTCTCAGCCGGAGCAAGACCGATCACCGCCGTTAGGTTCAGCGACGTGTTCTTCAGCACGTCCTCCGCCGCAAGGAAGGCAGCGCCCCCTCCCATCGAATGCCCTGCCATGATGGTGTTGTTGGCTACATGACCGTACCAGATGGACCCCGGGCGCTTGTTCTCACGCTGCATGTACTGTGCGCACGATACCATGTCGGCGGCAAACTCGGCATGACTCGGAAACAGGCTGGAACCCGTCTCAGGCAGCACGACCACATACTTGCCAAACGTCTTGCAAGTGTTCGTTGCAAACGACGCATAGGCCGTCACGGGCATCTGAAATCCATGTCCCATCACCACCACACCAAACGTGGGAATGGTGTTCGTTGATGTACCCACAAGTGGCTTGTCGTTACCACTCGCCCCATCCGAAGGATAGATGATCGTTACGGGAATGTCACGTCCACGCGCCGTATCCCTGAACGTCACACGCATCTTCCCCTCGCAGTAGGGGGCAGCGACCAACCACGAGGCGTGGAGGAGAAAGAGGACGAACATGATTATAACCCCTGAATTCATTCGGGGGTTGAAAAGGCTAGCCCTGGGCGAGAGCCCGGAGGGGCGAAAGGGCGAAACGGCGTTGCGGCGTTGTGGCATTTTCCTGAACCCCGGATTGAAATCCAGGGTTGGCTGTCTGGATTCGTTCTCTGTTACTGCTGCGTGTGCCATAACGATCGGGATAGGCCCACGCTTCAGCGTGGGCTGCATGGCGTGGGTGTGGCCCACGCTCCAGCGTGGGCTGCATGGCGTGGGAACGCGAAATCAGAATTCCACAATGATACCGATCGTCGGCGTTACGAGCGTCGAGGTGTTATCAAGGAAGATCGGTGTGGCATTGGCCCCATCGGGGCGGACGGGAAGACCGTCCGTGCTCAGCCAGTCCGAGTTGTCTTCCGTGCGTTGGAAGGTGTACTGCTGGGGTGCGTCAAGGGCAAAAGCAAAGACGTTCTGGATGTCAAGGAAGAGGTCTAGCGACCACGACTCGAAGGACCACTTTTTGTCAACGCGGATGTCGATCTGTCTGAAGGCGTTCAGACGTCCCTGGTTCAGGCGTGCGTTGTCCAGCTGTACCTGTCCGGTAAGCAGGTACAGCGAGCGCGATGCAACCGTGTCAATGGGTGTGAACGGCGAGCCGCCGGCATAGCGGAACTTGCCGCCGAACTCCCAGCCACTTTCGAGCTTGTAGCCGACGATGCCGCTGACCAGGTGACGGAAGTCCCATGCCGAAGGGATGTAGTCGTTCGAGCGAAGGCCCGTGAATTCACTGAAGAGCAGCGTGTAGGATACCGTGGTGAAGAAGCGCTCGGTGAGTTTCTTCTGGAAGAAGAGCTCGGCACCGTAGGCACGACCACGTCCGGCGCTGGCCACGGGTTCGTTCCCAACAACGCCGAAGTCTGTGCCACGATTTGCCAGTGACACACTGTCGATTAGTGATACGGGATAGTCCGAATACGTCTTGTAGAATCCTTCCAGCGTCATCCGGATACTCGGCTCGGGCACAAACTCGATACCGGCCACGTAGTGCGTTGTTCCTAGGTACTGCGTGTTTTGGTTGACGAGTGCGTTGTTCGCATCGCGGAAGCCGAGGATGGTGTACTGCGGGAGCTTGTAGTACTGACCTACGGCGGCGTTGATGTTCCATGATGAGTCAACGATAAACGATGCCGAGATGCGCGGCGAGAATGTCCGCCAGAACTCATTACCCGTGGTCATGAACGTATTCCCGTCCACCCGCATACCACCGGCCAGTTGGAGTCGACCGTCGAGTGCGGACGTCGTAGCATCAACGTATGCCCCGTAGCGGAAGAAGTCCATATCGGACGCGAAGTCAAGGACCAGTGTCGGCGATAGGCGGTTCAAGGTGGCGTTGTTGTACTTGGAGTACTGTGCCTGCAGACCGGCGCGCATCGAGACGTCTGATGTCACATGGCGGTACTCAAGACGGGCCTTGTTTTCGATCTCCTGCGAGTTCACGCGGAAGCCCACACCTGTGACATTGCCTTGGGGGTCCTTCTCGTTGCGTAGCAGCTGATTGTCAAACATGTTACGACTCAGCACGAAGAAGAGCTGACCGTTATCGAGCGACTTCTTCAGCGACGCACCGATGGTGTAGTTCCATTGGTCAATGGAGGGCGCTGATCGCAGCACGAACTCCTTCTCGGGTGTCTGTTCTCTGGGAACGCCGAACTTGAAGAAGTCGATAGCACCAACGCCGAGCACCGTAAGCGTGGTCCGGTTGTCGAACTTCGTTGTCGTCTTGAACTGAAAGTCCCAGAAGTTCGGACGGATCGGCAGATCGATGGCAGTAAATAGCAGGTCCAGATAGGACCGTCTGGCCGAGGCAATGAACGTGGTGTTGTCGGACACCGGTCCGTCGAACGTAAGCGCGACCTCCGTGGCACTCACGCGGATGTTGCCCTGTAGTTGCTCGTTATTGCCTTCCTTTTGCGAGACGTCGATCACCGACGACAGCGCGTTGTCGAACCCGCTGCCGAAGGATGACGAGCTCAGGTTCACGTCCTCGATGAAGGCCACGTTCAGGATGCCTGCCGGGCCGCCGGCGCTACCCTGCGTAGCAAAGTGATTGATCTGTGGGATCTCGATACCGTCGAGGTAATACACGTTCTCGCTCGGACCGCCACCGCGGATCGTGATGTCATTCCGGAAGCTGGCGCCACCCGTGGCGCCGCCAACGCCGGGTAGTGCTTGCAGCACCCTCGAGATATCGAAGTTGCCACCCGGGTTACTCCGGATCTCTTCTGTACTGAGACTCTGCACGGACAGTGGCGTCTCGGACCGCTTGCCGAACGTCCGCGCCTGCACCGTCACGGTCTGTCCCTGCGTGACCGACGGCTCGAGTTCAATCGCCAGGTTGACGATGTTACCCGACGTGATCACCACGTTGAACAACTGCTTGGTCTTGTAGCCGACGGAGCTCACGGCCACCGTGTAGGACTTCGGCGGGATCTTCTTGATCGAGTACTCGCCCTTGCTGTTCGCATAGGAACCAAGCGTGGTACCCTCCAGGCGTACCGTAGCACCCGGCAGTAGTGCCTGGGTTACGGCATCGCGCACGGTACCGGTGATAGCGCCTGTGGCCTGGGCATAAGCCTGCGCTGAAGCAATGATGCCAATTAGGCAGATCGTGATGATCGACGTACGCATAGGTGCAGCCATGTGTGAACGTAATGCGCCGTAAACAGCACGAACGCCGGTGGGGTTCCATGGAGGGGCGATGGGGCGTGGCACTGTTGGCCTGGGCACAAACAACAAACCCCCGATTTCAATCGGGGGTTTGTAGAGTGTCGGAAGTCGGGAACCGGGAACCGGTGTTGTACCAGGTTTACTTCAGCAGCATCCCGCCGTTGGCAGCGAACGCGCCGGCGAAGACCAGCGAGATGATGGCCATCAGCTTGATCAGGATGTTGAGCGACGGTCCGGACGTGTCCTTAAAGGGGTCACCGACGGTGTCACCAACAACGGCGGCCTTGTGCGTGTCGGAGCCCTTTCCGCCGTGAACACCCGTCTCGATGTACTTCTTGGCATTGTCCCATGCACCACCGGAGTTAGCCATGGAAATGGCCAGCATGACGCCAACGATCAGCGAGCCGATCAGGAGGCCGGCGAGCATCTGGACGCCGAAGAGGAAGCCTGCGAGCAGCGGTGAGAGGATAACGAGCAGTCCCGGAGCGATCATCTCACGGATCGATGCTGCCGTGGAGATATCGACGCACTTTGCATAGTCGGCCTTGGCCTTGCCTTCCATCAGACCGGGGATGGTGCGGAACTGACGGCGCACTTCTTCGATCATCGCGAAGGCGGCCTTGCCCACGCTCTTCATCGTCATTGCGCTGAAGGCGAACGGCAGGGCAGCACCGACAAGGAGGCCGGCCAGAACGTTCGGATTCGTGATCTCGAGCGATAGCGTGTTGCCACCGGCTTGTGCACGCGTAAGGAAGGCGCTCGTAAGAGCAAGCGACGTCAACGCGGCGGAGCCGATGGCAAAGCCCTTGCCGATGGCAGCCGTCGTGTTGCCTGCAGCGTCAAGAGCGTCTGTGCGCTTGCGGATGTCCTTGCCCATCTCGGCCATTTCGGCGATACCACCGGCATTGTCGGAGGTAGGTCCGTAGGCGTCGATCGTCAGACCAACAGCGATAGTGCCAAGCATGCCGATGGCCGTGAGCGCGATGCCGTACATGCCGGCGAACGTGTAGCCGATCACCACGCTGATGGCGATGAGCAGCATCGGGAGGACGGCGGAGTTATAGCCGAGGGCAAGACCGTAGATGATGTTCGTTGCCGAACCCGTCTTGGACGCGTCGGCCACTTCGCGCACCGGCTTGTAGCGGTGCGACGTATAGAACTCCGTGATCAGGCCGATGGCCAGACCGGCGATGAGGCCGACGGCGAGGGCAACGAAGACGCCCCAGGCGTTCACGCTTACGCTGCCCACCATGAAGCTCTCCGAGCCGAAGGCCCAGTTCGTTACGGGGTACAGCGCAACAAGCATCAGCAGCGTCGAGATGATCAAGGCATTCTTCAGTGCCCCTTCAACCTTCTCCTCGACCGTGGCACGGACGAACGGCAGAGCCAGCAGCGAGGCAACGATGCCAACGCCGTTGACGAGCATGGGGAAGAGCATGATGTTGATGTTCGTACCGCCCATTGCTTCGTAACCGACGGCACCGATGACCAGTGCAGCACAGGTCGATTCGGCCACGGAACCGAAGAGGTCGGCACCCATGCCTGCGATATCACCCACGTTGTCACCAACGTTGTCGGCGATAACGGCGGGGTTGCGCGGATCATCTTCGGGGATACCGGCTTCGACCTTTCCAACAAGGTCAGCACCGACGTCAGCGGCCTTCGTATAGATACCGCCGCCTACGCGACCAAAGAGAGCAACGGCTGAACCGCCAAGGCCGAAGCCCGACAGGATCTCCATGTGCGCCTCCATCGAGATACCCTCGAGGCCCGGCAGATAGGGAATGCCCATCCAAACGAGCATGAGGCCGACAACGGCAAGACCTGTCAGACCGAAGCCCATCACAGCGCCGGATTGGAACGCGACATTGAACGACTTGGCCAACGATACGCGAGCAGCGGAAGCCGTGCGGACGTTACCGATCGTTGCGATACGCATGCCGATGTATCCGGCAGCCACCGACGTTGCAGCGCCAACAATGAAGGCCAGGGCTGTCTGCCAGCCGTGACTCACCGTTGCGGCGATCAGCACGGCGAACAAGGCCATAAAGATCGCAAGCACGCGATACTCGCGCTT
>JAULYI010000039.1:0-2494 GCA_032117915.1 Kapaibacterium sp. (SeqCode)
CGTCAGCACAGCATAGCTCGGTGCTTGGAAGATCCGGCATGTGCGCAGGCCGACCTGATCATGGTGCATGACGCTGTGCGTCCGTTTGCTGATATAGCACTGCTAAACCGTGTTGCAGAAGCCGCAAGCACGCATGGCGCCGCGGTGCCGGCTATCCCGGTTTCTGACACGATCAAACGTGTGGATGATCGAGGGGGCATTGTTTCAACGCCGCCGCGTGCCGAACTTCGCGCCATACAGACCCCTCAGGCGTTTTTGCGGGATGTGGTGCGGCACGCATATGCCGTTGCTTCGGCAAACGGCACTGTGGGCACCGACGATGCCTCCTTAGTTGAAGCGTTCGGTGGGAACGTTGTGACCGTCCCAGGCTCTGTCACCAACATCAAGATCACCACCCCTATCGACCTTGCAATCGCACACCTACTGTTGCAACACCATGACCTCGACTAAGTATTCCTCTGCCCCGTATTATGGATCGTGGTTCTTTCCGGTCCTCTTGATCATCGCGGCCATTGGAGAGGGTTGGTGGTTGGCTTTACCTGTTGTAACTGCGTTGGTGGTTGTTCCGATCATTGACAGCCTGGTTGGTGTCGATTCGTTGTCACCCACAAACGAGGAGATCCCGGAACTTGAAGCAAGGGTCTCGTTCCGGTTGGTGTTATACGGTTACGTGGTACTGCAGACGGTCGCGGTCGTGATGATGTGCATGGCGTGGGCCGAAGGCTCGTGGACGTGGTGGGAGTCCGCATTCGCCATTGTAAGTACTGCGTCAGTCACCGGTGGAATCGGCATCACGATCGCTCATGAGCTTGGACACCGTCAGGCATTCGCCGAACGACTGCTTGGATACATTCTCCTGGTGGAGGTGGGATACATGCACTTCGTGCTGGAACACGTTGCCGGACACCATCGGAATGTAGGAACGCCCGAAGATCCGGCAACGGCACATCGGGGCGAGTCTGCATATCGATTTATCGTGAGAAGTGGAGTTGGACAGTGGTTCCATGCTTGGTCTATGGAGGCACAACGACTCCGCAAGGAAGGACGCTCGCCGTGGAACATCAGGAATCGCATGTACGGATGGGCGCTGCTTCCCGCTACACTGCTAGGCGTGGCGATGACGTTTTGGGGTAGCTCGATCGCCGTATTCCTTGTCGGCCAAGGGCTCGTAGCGATCAGCCTTCTTGAATTGGTCAACTACATCGAACACTATGGGCTTTCACGGGTGGAGATCAAGCCGGGCGTCCGGGAGCGCGTGCGCGCGATTCACGCCTGGGAGTCGCGCTTCCTTGCTTCCAACACGGTGTTGTTCAAGTTGCAGCGCCATGCGGATCACCACATGCTTCCGCATCGACGATATCAATCGCTTCGTCTTCATGATGAATCGCCGCAACTGCCGCACGGTTATCCGCTCATGATCAGCATTGCACTTGTGCCGCCCCTGTGGCGGAGGGTGATTCACCCCCGGCTTGACGCGGTGCAATCGACATGATTTGATCTACGGTTGCGCGCCGATGAGGCCTCGTGTATCTTTGCGCCCGTTTCAACAATCCACCACCACTAACGACACTGGAGCTCATCATGTTCTGGACCCCCGAGCTGGCATCGTATCTCGAAGATGCGCCATGGCCTGCCACGAAGGAAGAGCTGATCGATTATGCAAATCGTACCGGCGCTCCATTGCAGGTCATTGAAAACCTACAGGAGCTCGATGACACGGAAGAACAGACATACGAGGGTATCGAGGATATCTGGCCCGAGTATGAGGCCGGATCTGACGACCTGTTCTTCAGTGACGACGACGAAACCAACGAGTACTGATCTCTACCGACGCATCATGATACGCCCGGTCGCTACTGCTGCTGCCGGGCGTTGTCGTTTGTAGCGGCCACGATGACCGTATTTTTACGCTACACGCTGAAATGCACTCCCTACTGATCATAGTACTCATTGTTGCGCTTCTTGCCGTATCTCCGATCACGGCACAGCAACAGACGAGCGGTTTCGTCCGACCCGGCGATCCTTCGATCCAAGCCGAAGTACAGGAACTGCAAGAGATTCGGTTCGAGGGACTCAAGCAGACAACGCCGGAACAGTTGCTGGGAATCATCTCTGCTCGAGCGAGCGAGCTAAGCATCTCCCACCAGCTGACCCGTTACTTTCGAGCGAACGTTAGGCCAAACCCCTCGTCTCCAACGATCTTGATCAATCACCTGGACTCCATTGCCCGAACCATGGAGTCCGAGGTGCGATACTATGACGTGCGCACGGCTGAGGGGGATAGTGCTGCGTTGTTGACGTATCTCAATCAAAACGGATTCCATAAGGCAAGAGTACGTCACGGTTTTGGACGTGATGGAAAGACCAGGCGCAACACGCTGGTCTTCCGCGTCAGCGAGGGGCCTCGGGCCGTGATCGATACCGTGATCTACCTTGGTCTGAGTGACTTGCCTTCAGATGTAGCGGACCGTGTGGATTCCCGTCGACAGCTACG
>JAULYI010000040.1:0-1698 GCA_032117915.1 Kapaibacterium sp. (SeqCode)
TGGGGCACGACGGTAGGGGGCAAGGAGACGCTGACGTCGAACCTGCCGCTGCCGCAGCAGGCCTTTCCGTCGGAACAACGTCCAACTGCGCGACATGATCGTGCGTCGGTCGTCATCGGGTTTGCCAATGGTCAGCCAACGTCGCTCGATGGAACGTCAATGGACCCCGTGGCCGCGATCCGTGCGCTGAACGAGCTCGGTGCCGACTTCGGCATTGGCCGTGATATGCATGTTGGTGATACGATCATCGGTATCAAGGGCCGCGTCGCCTTCGAAGCGCCGGCTGCACTGATGCTGATCAAGGCCCACCACGCCCTGGAAAAACACGTGCTCACGAAGTGGCAGATCATGCTGAAAGACCAGCTGGCACTGTGGTACGGACAGCTCTTGCACGAAGGACAGTTCCTGGATCCTGCCATGCGCAGTATCGAGGCATTCTTCGACGACACACAGCAGTCCGTTAACGGTACGGTCGAACTCGCGCTTACACGCGAGCGCTTCGCCGTTCAGGGTATCACATCGCCCCATGATATGATGTCATCGACCGTGGCAACGTACGGCGAGATGAATCGTGCATTCGATGGTGACGATGCGAAGGGCTTTGCCACGATCGCTTCGATCGCCACGATGCTGCATCGATCGGTGCAGTCATGATTAGCGTGGCCATCATCGGCGCAGCCGGATATACCGGCGGCGAACTGCTGCGCCTCCTGCGCCATCACCCATACGTGGGCGAGTCGAACATTGCTGCCGTCAGTGCCTCGCACGCGGGCAAACCGGTGCAGAGCGCTCATCCGGATCTCGCAGGCAGTTCGATGGTCTTTGCGTCGTCATTCGACGCGGCCGACGTGGTCTTCCTCTGTGTTGGCCACGGTAAGGCCGCCGAATGGATGCAGCGCAACCCGCTGCCGTCCTCAACGCGCGTGGTCGATCTCAGTATGGACCATCGACTGGACCCGGCGTGGACGTATGGTTTGCCCGAGGCGAACCGAGATGCTATCGTAAACGCAGCGATGATCGCGAATCCGGGATGCTTTGCCACAGCAGTCGAGTTGGCTCTGCTGCCGCTGCAAGACGACCTTGATGGTGACGTGCACGTAACGGCTCTTACGGGCTCGACCGGTGCCGGACAGGCTCCGTCGGACACGACGCATTTTTCGTGGCGCTCCAATAACGTGAGCGTCTATAAAGCATTTGACCATCAACATCTATCGGAGATCATGGCCACGGTCGGCCATCGCAACATCGTCTTTGTGCCGATGCGCGGAAGCTGGACGCGTGGTATTCTAGCGTCGACGGTTGTGAGGACGTCGCTGTCTGAGACCCAGCTGCGCGAGCGCTTCCGTGAGGTCTATGCGTCACATCCCTTCACGCATGTGGCGGATGACCTGCCCGACGTGAAGCGCGTCGTCGGCACGAACAATGCACTCATCGGTGTCCAACAGCACGGTGATCATGCGCTGATCGTAAGCGTGATCGATAACCTGCTGAAAGGCGCGTCCGGCCAAGCCGTCCAGAACATGAATCTGATGATGGGGCTGCCGGAGACTGATGGACTACATCTTCATCCAATCGGCTATTGACCATGGACCTGTTACCTGTTTACAGTCTGATGGATATTGAGCTGGTCAAGGGGCAGGGAAGCACCGTGTGGGATTGCACGGGACGTGCTTATCTGGACCTGTATGGAGGTCATGC
>JAULYI010000041.1:0-17851 GCA_032117915.1 Kapaibacterium sp. (SeqCode)
TGCAGAACGTTCGCGCTGATACTAAGCAGCGCAATGAGAGCCGGCAGGAGAAGTCGTTGCATAGTGCAGTTACCTGGGAATGACGGCGGAACCGATCCGACGCCCCTGACGTACGATGACCATCCTTGCGTGTGTCGGGGTGGCAGATCCGGTGCCGACAAGACGTCCGTCGATATCGAACCACGTGTAGTGCAGCGGTTGATCATCAGCATATGCAACCATCAAGCGTGGGCCTGTTGGCGTCATCACGCTCTTCACATCGAGCATCTCGAACGATGGCTTCGTTGGTTCATCGACCGACACAGCCGATCCATGAGCGTAGTCCCAAATGCCGCGGCCATAGGTACCAAACCGGGCGATGTTCAACTGCGGAACGAAGTCCACGCTCCAGTATGTCTGGTCGGGACCACCAAGTTCGGTGAGGTCTTTCCACCTTCCAAGCTCCACATCATAGGCAAAGGCACCGTTGTCAGTTGCCGCATACACTGTCTTGCCGTCAGGGGCAATGTCAATGTCCAGCACGAGGCACGGAGGAAGTCCAATGCATTCTGCGAACGTCATACCACCGTCGGTCGACACCACGACGCCGCTCTTCTGATAGCCGCTGCCAGCAAGGTAGAGCGTCCGTGGATCCTTCGGATGGACGACCATGCAGTTGCCGGAGAAGTAGTGTTCGCTAACCCATTCGGGTCGCTTGTGCTGCGTCCATGTGGTGCCGGCGTCGGCCGTTGCAAAGACGTTGCCCTTGCTGGTCACGACGTAGCGATAGCGTGAGTCGGACGGAGCAAAGCCATGCGTGGTGATCCGCACGTCAGACTCGCCAAGACCAAAGTCAAATGCCATAGAGTCGATGATCAAGGCCCTTCCGTCGGAGCGGTACCGGTACAGCTTTGCGCCAACCCCGTTGGCCTCGCGCGTGCCGCCTCCGAGCCATACTTCGGCATTCGCACCAGGCTCTGCCGCAAGCGGCGGCAGCCACAAATGTCCGCTGTGCGGAAAGTCCATCGAGATCGGTCCCCAGCCGTCCTCGGCATTGGGGATGTACATCGTAAATCCGGGATAGACGGTGAAGAGGCTCTTGCCTTCGTCATTGGAGACGATCTGTGCATAGTCACCCGAGATCAGCTGCGAGAACTCGCGTGGTTCGTCATTCTCGACCGTACTGCGCTGAAAGCCCTGATCCTGCGATCCGGCACTGATCACCTGTACGTTGTCACGATTGGTATAGACGCTGTAATACTGGCTCACATTGAGCGAATACAGCGAGATGTTCTCGACCGTCGCCAGGCCGTCAAACGACCGATACAGACCACCATCGGTACTGATGAAGCTGATCTCTCGCCCATCCTTCATCGTAAAGCAGCGGAACCCGGGAATGTCCGCATGAAGCTTCCCTGCAGGGTCGCCGTAGTATTCCCACCATTCGTTCACCAGCTTCCACGTTGCACCCTGATCGGTACTCCGCATCACGTTCACACCGCCGAAGAACCATGACCGCGGCTCGGATATCGTAGATCCAATGGACTGTCCGGAGAACGGACCAAAGCCGAGCTGACCGCGCTGCGTCCACGTCATGGCATCGGAACTGTGATACATCGTGGTCTTGCCATCAAGCGTGTGGGCAGCAAGCCAGTCGCCCTGCACACCGGCAAGGATGAAGCTGCCATTCTTCGGCCACGGCCAACCCGTATCAATGGCCTGCAGTGCACCGTCTGCATCCATCACATACGTAGTGTCATTGGCCATGAAGACCACATTGTTCCGTCCGTCGCCCCAGAGTGCGCGATTACCCTCAAAGAAGCCCACATGACGGAAGCTCTTGCCACTATCGATGCTGTGATACAGGGTGCCCTTTGCTCGCCAGTCGCTGCCGTAGTCCCATTCAGCACCCATGGCCACGATCTCCAGGCGTCCGTTGATAACCCGGCTTACGGCATGATCGAACCAGCCCCAGCGTTGCATGTTCGCTAGTCCTTCGGACTCCTTCCATACGCCGTCGCCGTCGCGGTACCACACACGCGGAGCAGAGCTCACGACGACCAGTCGCTCGCGATCGTTGCCCAGGTTGACGTTCTTGATCAGCCGCGGCGTTTGGATGCGTCGATCGTCGTTCAGACACGTCCAGAACGTGCCCTCGATATCACCGACCCACACCGTTCCGCCGTCGCCCCCTACCCAGCAGCGTCCGTTGGTCGTGTCAACCTCAATGGCCCACGTCCGGCCAGCCTGGTTCACGCTGCCAACCTCTGTCCACGGGCTGCGCTGCGGCATCGCCTCGCCATTGCGGCGCGCACGCTCGGATGCGCGAGCATCACGGACGGCTTCCTGCACAAGACGCCAGTCCATGCCCTGTGGCATCACATGGAGTTGATCGAAGTAGGCATCACGGTCACGGCGATGCTTCGCACCCTCGCGTTGCATCATCAACACGTCGGTCTGTGCGGCGGCTGTCATGCAGCCAACGACAAGAAGGATCAGATACAGCATACCGTAAAAATACGTCGTCAGGTGCACGACCGATAGGCCTTACCTGCGACGCGCGATCATAACCACGGAAAGCATGGTCATGGCCGACACAACAAACATCATCCATAACGGCAGCCAGGGGGCGATGGCCGCGCACATGAGCGGTCCCGTAAGGTTGCCCGCGAGGGTGGCGCTGGACGCCATGCCCATGATTCCGCCCTTGCGTCCCGTCGGTGCCCGACGGGTAAGCTCGCCAAAGACCAACGGTTGCAGCGCACCCGTGGCAATACCCATGATGGCACGGATGGGAAAGAGCCAGTGGTAGGACGGAACGAAGGCCTGGGCAAGCATACCTAGCGTGACGACGCCTGCGGCCGCCATCATCGTTGGCTGGAATCCAAGACGGTCACTCCGTGCTCCCCACCATGGGCCGCTGATGACACTCATGATGCCGACAAGACTAACGATGGTACCGGTGATCGACGACAGCAGCGACGGCGGTGCGCCAAGCTCGGCGATGTAGTACGGATAGATCGGCGACGGCAGCATCAATGCTGTCTGCACGATGAACAGCGTCAACAGTAACCACCGCAACATGGGGTCGCGGATGACGACACCCATGTTTCGCCAAACGTGGGGCGGCTGTCCAGACCTTACCACACGTTCCTCTACAAGCTTGGTCCAAAGGATATACGAGCTGACGGCACATAACGCTCCCACCACGAAGAACACCACGTTCGCGCCGAAGGCATCGCTGATCGTTCCACCGAGCAGTGGCCCCACCACCGTACCAGCGGCCACACTGGTCTGCAAGGTTGACAGCGCCATCCCGGCATGCTGCGTTGGCGTCTGCGTGGACACGAACGCATTGTTTGCTGAGATGAAGCCGCTGACGGCTCCCTGCAGCAGACGCAGGATCAACAGCACCCACACGTTAGGAGCAAAGCCCATCAGGGCAACGGTCACACCAAGGCCGATCACCGCACGGATCACCATTGTCTTCTGGCCGTACCGGTCTCCCATCGCCCCCCATACCGGCGTAAGGATGCTGGATGTGATGAAGGGGGCAGCGTTGATCAGGCCCGACCAGAACGCAGCATCCTGAGGGGCAACGCCAAGATCGCGCACATACAATGGAAGGAAGGGTAGGACGGCGCTCATGCCGATCATGGCCACGAACTGGGCGAACCACAGGACCATGAGATTGCGTTGCCAGAGTTCTCGCGACGCTTCACGCCGCTCGAAGATCATGCGCAGCAGCGGATGCTTCATCGGCGACGTACGTACAGCCAGGCCACTCCGCCGGCAAGCAGCATCACGCCGATCGGCACGATATTCTCCAGTGCAGCAGCAGGATAGAACGCAGCCAGCATACCCATACCCGTGAGCGTGCCTGCAAGGTGAGCATCATGGCCCACGTTATCCCACTGGCCACGAGCGCCGATCACGCTGTAGACGATAAACGCTGTACCGACGATCCACGCCGGCAACGGAATCGGAACAGGAAACACCATCATCGTCATGTCCGGGAAGGCCGCTGTGGCAGCTCCAACGATGGCCGCTACGCCTCCGGATGCACCGAGGGCCCGATAGTGCCAATCATGACGGTGCAGGATGACGGCAACAAACGAGGCGATCAGAACTCCCGTGCCATAGACCATGCCAAAGCGCCAAGGGGCAATGGCATGCTCCAGGAGTGACCCGAAGGCATAGAGTGAGAACATGTTAACGAACAGGTGTATCCAGTCTCCATGCAGCAGCGCCGACGTCAGCAGTCGATACCACTGGCCTCGTTCTTCGATGGCGCCAACGTGAAGGATGAACCGCTCTGTGAGCGATACGCTCTTAAACGCAGCGATCGTGACCGCCGAGGTGGCGATCACGATCGTAAGCGTCAACAGTGGCATAGATTCGTTCACTGCGGCAAGCCGAGAGCGACGGTCGCAGGTGCGATGCCAAGCTTCTGCTCGAGCCCGCTGATCTTGCGCTGCAGCTCGCGTGCGGCACTCTGCGCATCCGACGATGGATCGTCGATGCGATACTTCGATTGTAGGCCTCGAGCTGCTTCCAGCGCACCGCGCAGGTTACCGGCCTGCTCCAGCTTCAGGATCGAAAGTTCATCGATCAGGAAGTTGATGAACGGATTGTTCGCACCCTGTGCGAAGCGACGGTATGCCTGGGCTGCCTGGTCCCACTTACCCATGATGGTATACGCTTCTGCTACAACCCGCTCGGGCACAAGGCTTTGCTCATACTGCGGTTCATACTGTACCAGTGCAGGATTCTTGATCAGTGCTTCCGCGCTCTTCAGCATCAGTTCTGCAGCGGCGGCGGCATTCTTCGTGTCACCCGTCTCCGTAAAGAAGTTTGCCACGCGATACTCCAGCGACAGTCCCATCGGGAACTGCACCGGTGAGATGTACTCGTTCATCGTCTGCATCACGCGTGCTGCCTTTGCGGAGTCCTTCTTCTCGAACAACAGATAGTTGGCATACTTCAAGAAGACGTTGCGGTAGTTCATCAGATAGCCGCGATGCACGTCATCGTAGTACACAGCAGGGTTATTCAGGTTGCGGAACTTCATGCCGTAGGCGAAGTCCTTCGAATAGCTGTTCGTGTTATCGACGTTCAGAAGCGTCTTGTCCATGACTGCCTCGTTCACGTTCTCGCCGATGGCGGAGCGTTGCGGTGCCGGACAGACACGGAAGCAGAGACCTTCCAGGCGCAGGTAGTTGTCAAGACCGATGAATTCGCTTGCCCATGACGGGTCTCCGACCGACGTCGAGAAGTACACGGGACGCGTGAACCTGGTCTGCTTCAGAATGTCTAGCACCAGCTTGTGCTGGACGCCGATCAGGTACGTTGGTCCCTGACCGCCTTCGGCCTGACGCATCATGTTGCCGCGGAAGGTCCACGTCATCTTGCCCGAAGCAATGACGGCTGGATCATTCGTGAACTGCGCAAGTATCTTCGGATCGACGTCGATGCTCTCAATGCGCTCCTGTCCGAACTCATACGTCAGTGCGCGCGGATCTTCTTCGGGTACCGTCAGCGACTCGTCGCTGAACGTCAGCGGGATGCGCTGTGCTCCGTACGGCTCGCGGTTCTTCAGCTGCTCCACATACCAGTTGGTCTGTCCGAGCGAAAGATTTACGATTCGCACGTCGCGGCGCACGCCGGCAACGTCCTGCAGGTACCACACAGGGAAGGTATCGTTATCACCATTCGTGAAGATGATGGCATTGGGTTCGGCGGACTGCAGGATGCTGTATGCATAGTCGAAGGCCATGTAGTTGCCGGAACGGCTGTGGATGGCCCATCCTTGGGAGGCCATGTTGATCGGCACGACTGCCGTTAGCACACCGAGAGCACCAGCAAGTGCCGGGACGTTGCTGCGCAACCGCTCTACGATCGCAAAGGCGCCGACGCCTACCCACATGGCAAAGACCATGAAGGAGCTCACATAGAAGTAGTCACGCTCGCGTGGCTGGGGATTCTGCTGATTTTGCTGGATGGCTGCGAGCACGCCCGTCATCAGGAACAGGATCAGATAGACCGAGGCCATACGCCAGTCACGCTGGAAGTGGAAGAACATTCCCACCAGACCCAGGATCAGCGGCAGCATGAAGAAGTTCACGGGGAACTTGTCACCATAACCCGTCTTGTGATTCCAGCGATCGACCTCTTGCTGTGTAACATGGATCGGCGTGTACGACGGTGCGTCTTGCACGTCACTCGTACGGCCGGCGAAATTCCACAGGAAGTAGCGCAGATACATGTGTCGGATCTGATAGTCCCACATGTATTCAAGCTCGGCACCCGTAGGGAGCTTCCATGCCCCATAATCCGGCTTCCGGAACTGTGAGCCATCCTTCTTGGTAACGGTCATATACGGCGGCGGTGTCCACGGTCCGTACTGACGATAGTTCCGAACAAAACGCTCTTCTGCCTGATAGCGACGTGGCCAGTTCGGGGCTTTGCCATACTGTTCACGACCGAGGTAGGATACGAGCTTGCCGAGATTTTCGGGCTTGTTCTCGTTCATCGGCGGATTGGCATTGGAACGCACAAGGATGTGTGCATATGTCGTATAGCCAAGCATCAGCAGCACAAATGCCGAGCATGTCATTGCAAGGATGCCATTGTTCGTGCGACGGCCATGGAACATTCCGTACACGGCAGCAGCGACAAGGGCGATAGCGGCCAGTGTAAAGATCAGGCTATCCGCAGCCACCCACTCTTCAGCGTCCGTCTTGAACGGCAGGTTACCTGCCAGCAGCGCCGGGAACTTCAGAATGATGCCGGAATAGATGATCACGAAAATGGCAACACCGATACCGCCGGTGGCAAGGAGTCCCTTGACAGAGAATTCGTACTTACGAAGGAAGACCAGCAGCGTGATCGAGAACACTGTAAGGATGGACAGCAAGTGCACACCGATCGACAGACCGATCAAATAGGCGATCAGCAGCAGATACTTTTCGCTGCCTTGCTCGTCGGCGCGTTCATTCCACACCATCATCAACCAGGTGATCATGGCAACGAAGAGTGAAGACGCCGCATACACCTCCGACTCAACGGCGTTGAACCAATGCGTATCCGAAAAGGAGAACGCCAGCGCGCCAACAAAGGCCGATCCATAAACCATCAGGGAGTTCCCCAGATCGTCCATATCGCCCTTGAAGAAGTTGCGGATCACGTGTACCGTGATGAGGTACAGCAGCCACACGGTGAGGGCCGAAGCCACCACCGACAGCAGGTTCACACGCCACCCCTCATCGCCGAACGGCAACAGGTGAAAGACCTTCCCGAGCATCAGAAACAGGGGTGCTCCCGGCGGGTGCGGCACCTGCTGATTCACGGCAGCAGCCGTAAACTCGCCACAGTCCCAGAACGGAACGGTCGGCTGAACGGTCATCAAATAGGTGATGAACGAAACGGCCAGCGCTAAGACGCCAAATGCCGTGTGTAGATGCTTGTACTTGCTCTGCATATCCTCTTGGACAGGTTATGGGTGGACTGACAAAGATAGGATATGCCCCCAATAGCTCATCGCAGAAGTATCACACGCGATGTGCGCATCCGTGCGTGCTCCCGCATGCGCAGGGTGTAGACACCGGCAGGCATCGGCGAGAGGTCCACATTGCCCCCTACCGCCTCGAGGTGCGTAACAAGGCCTTGTGAATCGATGAGCTCCAGAACGGTGCCGTTGGGAACATGACCAAGCCGTATCGGACCCGAGGTTGGGTTGGGGGCAATGGTCCACACGCTCTCGGTTGGTTCGTTGGTTTCGCTGGTAGCGTTTTCGTTGACCGACGTGGCAAGGGTCGTTCCGCGCAAGACCGCTACGCTGTCTGTACCAAGGGCGTCGGATCGGAAGATCACGCGTGCCTCATGCGCGGCGTTCAGCTCGCCGTTGGGACGGTACGTGACGTACCATGTGTGCGTCGACTTTGCCGGTATCGTGATAGGCAACGGATCCAGGCCTCGCGCATTACCGAAGTAGCCGCTATCGAAACTGAGCTCGTCGCCGGCCACAGCACGGATGGTGAGCGGCACGTCACTGCTGTTCTGAATTCCCAACGACCGCTCGATGCCCGGCGAGGCTGGGTTGATGCCCTGCCATTCTTGGTCTTGGCAGATAATGACTGGTAGCGCGAAGAACGACCGCATGACGCCAAATGATTGTTCCGCGCAGCCAACGCTTGCAATCACTTCGTCGACCAAGGTACCGGATACATCATTGGAAGGCCGACAGATTGTTACCGTCCCTTGTCCACCAGGTGGTATGTCGAGCTGGCTGGGATTGAATGTGACACGTGTATCACCTGTTGTAACCCTCATCGCATGGATTAGCGCTGTTACGGTTGTGGGATTGCGTACCGTGATCGTGCGGCATGCCAGCGAGTCTGTATGGACCGGTGGCTTTGTCGTCGTTATCCCATCTGCCTGCACAAGCGGCGCTGATTGCTTCGGATCATAGGTATACACTCGCTGTACCCATGTACCTGCGGATGTCTGTACACGGATGACGGCTCGGCCGGAGCGTCGTTTATCCTGGAACTCAACTACATATGATATCAACGAGTTGGCATCGGTTGTGGATGCACTGCCGACCGTGAATGTCGCATTTACGAGGGTATCAGCAGTGACGACGCGGAATGTCGAGCACAGGGCAGTTGATGATACGAGCTCCACCGTTGCTCTTACATCACACGTGACCGTGTCGTGGACGGCAATGCTGTCAGCACAAGCAACACTGATATCATAACCAAGTGTGGTCCCATAGGCACGGCCCTGCTGGAGTCCGTCGAGAGAACCATAGGTCCAGGCATGCCAGCGAACTGAGTCATGGTCCGACCGAAGCCAGTGATCACCACCCGTTACGGCCGTCCTGATGTACGAGAACGGTGTACCCGCGACGGTCTTTGGAGAAAATCGAGCAAGGGTTGAGTGGTCGTCAAGGCGGATTTGCGACTCGGCGCCCGTCTTAAACACAACAGTCAAGAAGTTATCCATCCCTTCTGGGGCGTAGAAGGCACCTGATGAAATGGTGCGATCCAGGGATGGAACAACCTGTAACATGGGCATCCCAGACTCGACGGTGGGGTGACCTTGCTGGTGATCAGAGGATGCCTTCGTTGCTAGTAATGCTGGCGGCAGCACTCGTGCCCAAGACTTTCCATACTGGCCAACAAGAACTGGCTTGTTTGATTGCCAGTACGTTACCTGCTCCACTGCCATTTCAAGGTGCGTCTTTCCGCGCTGCAGTGTAGCAACTGTGCGCATACCCTTTCCGTCGGCACGCATGGCCGAAATGATCGTATTGCTGTCTACCGCAACGAAGCGGATCACATCTCCCCGATCATCATCCATGCCATACTCCGGCAATGCACCACCCGTGCGCCGCGTGAACGTGTACATGGTAGGAACGGTAACAAACGATGTACCAGCCATCGTTGTGGGCATCATCACGTCGTGGACGTTATTCCGCACAAAATGCGCCTCAGCCGAGAACATGCCTGTCGGAGGCAACACATCCGGCATGCGAGCAATTGCCGCCTTCGTGGTGCCCGAGATCACAGCAATGGGCTTCGTTGCAGTGATTGATGTGCCACTCAGGTCTGTCGACGTGCGACGGACACTATCGGACACGATCTTATCCTTGATGATGAATGTTTGCCCAGCCTGCAGTCGAACGGTGCGGGCTTCACCTGCACGAAGAGACGGATGGGTCGAGCTTCCCTCCGTTGCAATTGTAGGCACGTAGGTTACATCGGTGGAGTCGTGCGCAGCAATGATCAAGATTTGCGATGGTCTGTGTTTCAATCCTGCCGCCGGCGTGCCGTAGCGATCCTGATACATGTTCATGGACAGGTAGCTTGTTCCCCATGCTGCAACAGGAAGATGCCTCGTCATTTCGCCATTGCCCATCCAGGACTGTACGGTATACACCGATATTGGGGCTGTTGATTGGATGCGAATTCCGAGGCCACGAATCGTTTCTGTTTCGAGCTGATTGTTTGCGTCGTACCCGTTCATGTACGATACATCGACGTTCACGGTCTTCATTGTATTCGGTTCGATCGTGAACGTCGTGTTCAAGTCATTGATCGCCGAATCTGTAGCGGCATTCGAGACCCGAACGGTTGCATTGTACCGTGATGCAATGTGAATGAACATCGGTCTCGGAAGCGGCTTTTCCGTCGGAGATGCATGCACTTGCGGAAAGGCAACCACATATTCTACTCCTTCGGTCACAGCTGCAGTGCCCCGTCTCTCCGTCACCTGCGCCACCACCATTTCTGCAGCGAACAGCGCTATCGATAATCCCAGTAGCATTCTCATCGTTCCACCGCCTCATGCTTGGTTATTGTACACCAAAGCGAATCTATCGAAACAACACAAGACCGTTACATAACAGCCATAGAGATGCATTATAACGGCAAACGGCTTCGGTGAACACCGAAGCCGTTTGTGATTTGCTGGGATCGCCCACGACTGAAGTCGTGGTGTCTGCCCACGACTGACGTCGTGGGTCATGTTAGCGCGAGTAGTACTCGATGACGAGCGGTACGTCGCAGACAACGTTGACCTCTTCGCGTGGGGGCTGGTAGAGGTACTTCGCCGAGAAGTCGGCCTTGGAAACTTCCAGGTACGGCGGCGCTGCCGACGAACGGATGGCTTCCTGGATGGCTTCGACCTTGCGGCTCTTCTCCTTGATGGCAAAGACGTCGTTCGGCTGAACCTGGTACGACGGAATGTCGACCTTCTTGCCGTTGACCAGGACGTGGCCGTGGCGTACGTACTGGCGCGCAGCATAGATGGAGCGAGCAAGACCGGCACGGAAGACCAGCGAGTCCAGACGGCTCTCGAGGAGCTGCACAAGGATGTCACCGGTATTACCAACCGTACGGGTTGCCTTCTTCATGTAGTTGCTCATCTGGCGCTCGTGTACGTTGTACTGCAAGCGAAGCTTCTGCTTCTCGATGAGCTGCTTTGCGTAGTCCGAAAGCTTCGGACGACGGCGGCTATTGCCGTGTTGTCCCGGAGGATGTCCCTTCCGGTCCATGATCTTACGCGCCTTGGGCGTAATGGCAAAGCCGAGCTTCCGCGACAGCTTTACCTTGGGGCCATTATACTTCATGTGTACCTCGCATCCTGCTATGGTCTAGCCATACAGGAGCAACATTGTGTTGGAGATTCGACCGTTGGGGTACGTCCAAAACGGCCGTCGAATTTCAAAGGGCCACAAAGATACGGGATGTGGAGGGTTTTCCACAAGAACGAAGCGATGGATCGACGATCGCCCTTGCGATCTCGGTGCGGGCCGTTAGTCGTCCGACACCGTAGTAGCATACGGAATGGGGTCCGTCATGCCTGCGCGGGCAAAGCCGCGAAAGCGTAGTGCACACGAGTCGCACGTGCCGCAGGCAACGTCCTCGCTACGATAGCAGGACCACGTCAAGTGCAGCGGAGCCCCCAACTGCATGCCCTCTTCTACAATGTGCTGTTTGCTGTGATGGATGACGGGCGTGTGAATGCGGATGTCGGTGCCGGGCTTTGTACCGGTGGCGATAACCTGCTCAAAGGCACGGAAGAAGACGTCTCTGCAATCCGGATAGCCGCTGGAGTCCTCTTCTACTGCACCGATGTAGAGGGCAGTTGCCCCGATGACCTCTGCCCAGCTTGTTGCAATGGCAAGGATGTTTGCGTTCCGGAACGGCACGTATGATGTCGGCACCTGAGCATGGTCAAGCGCTGCTGGACTGATCTCAATGGTAGTGTCCGTCAAACTGCTGCCGCCAATGGCTGCCAGATGCGAGATGTCGCAGACAAGTCGACGGGTGATGCCGTAATGGTCGCAGATGTCGTGAAAGGCTTTGAGTTCTCGGGCCTGGGTACGCTGACCGTAATTGACATGCAGGGCACCAATATCGAATCCGTCGGTAAGGGCTCGGGCTAGGGTGACGCACGAATCCATGCCACCCGACAGGAGTACAACGGCGAGGTGCTTCACTTGACTGCGTCTGTAATCTTGGTTAGGATATCCTTCGTACCTGAGACATCGGCACCGGCAGCCGTGCCCAGGGCAAGGGCGCGGCGTGCCTCGCGCTCGGCATCCGCATACCGTTTACCCCGGTACAGTAAGGCAGCATAGGTGTCCACGTGAGCCCAGTCAGCATCCGGAAGCCCGGCCACAGCGGTCATCACTTCGATGGCATCCTCAATGGCGTCTGCATCCTCCGTCTTTTCATACAACGTCCAGCAGAATTCGTTCAATCTGCCTGCATAAGCACCGACGTTACCGAGGGATGCTATCCGACGCGTTGCGGATGCAAGCTTCTTCCATTGCGTCGTCTGCTGATAGTACGTTGCATCAAGGACGACACCACGTAGCAATCGCTCGGCATCATCACCTGCGACGATCAGGTTCTTGGCACGCTGCAGCTCCATGGTATCCTTGCTCCTGCAAGCCCTTCCAAAGGCCTTCTCCATGAATGCCTCGCGCAGCCCAGTGGCATCTTCGCCGTAACGATCGATGTAGGCCTGCTCATGCTCCAGCACCCACAATTCGATATCACTGGGGACCTCATGCCGCAGTAACACTGCGAATGCTACCTCGCTTAGTTTATCATCCTGGCTACGGAACCATGCAGCAGCCGTCTCCGGTGTTGGTCGTGTCCGAAGCTTACCGGGCAGGAACGACTTCCGATGCCATGCCGGCCACGGCATGTCGATACCGGCTGCCATTCCCTTGAACGCCATGGCCTGGTCACGTGTCGTAGCGTCCAGCGTCTTCAGCCATGCCTCGGGCGGTTGATAGCCAAAGGACTTATATGACGGCGTTCCGTCTGCCTTGAAGACCATGAAGGTTGGGAACCCTGTGATGCGATACTTCATCGCAACGTCAATGCCCCCATCACGCTCCATGTCCATCTTGACGTTCACGAAGGACGCATTCATCACCTTGGCTACCTCGGCATTCGCGAACGTCTCCTTGTCCATGACCTTGCACCACCCGCACCAGTCCGTGTAGGCATCAAGGAAGATCGGTTTACCGGACTTCTTGGCCAGTGCAAGTGCTTCAGACCATGACGTGACAGTAACAAAAGCCACGCCATCACCGGCACGGGCTACAACGGAAAGGAGGAAGACAATGAGTAGTGCGAAGGGGCGCATGGAATTCCTGGTAGATGCGACGAAGGCGTGCCGTTGGCACGCCTTCGAATGTATGATTTCACAGCGAAACAACGGATACGCCGGAGATCACTCCTCCATGACCTCGACTTCTTTCGCGGCTAGGATAACGTCGATATCCTTGACGTATTTGTCTGTGAGCTTCTGCACTTCGTCCTCACCGCGCTTGCGTTCGTCTTCGGAGTAGTGTTCGGACTTCTCGGCAACTTTCAGTTCGTCATTGGAATCGCGGCGAATATTGCGCACGGCCAGCTTGCCCTCTTCAGCCATCTTCTTGCACTGCTTCACGATGTCCTTGCGACGTTCTTCGGTAAGCGGCGGCACCATGATGCGGATGACCTGACCATCGTTCTGCGGCGTTACACCAAGGTTAGCCGCGAGAATGGCCTTCTCGATGCCCTGCAAGGCGCTACGATCCCATGGTTGGATAAGGATCGAACGCGCATCGGGCGTCGACACGCTGCCCACCTGGCTGATGGGCGTCGGCTCGCCGTAGTACTCAACCTTCACATTATCGAGCATCGTTGCCGAAGCGCGACCTGTGCGCACCTTCGAGAGCTGTTGTTGGACGTGATCGACGGCCTTCTTCATGTTGGCTGACGCGTCGTTGACGATGGTTTGTACCGGCATGTTGCGTTACTCCGAAACGATCGTTGCTACTGGCTCGCCCATCAGCAACCGCTTGAGATTGCCGGGGACGTTCATGTCGAAGACATAGATGGGCTTATGATTTTCCTGCGCCATGGTGATAGCCGTCATGTCCATCACGCGCAGATCCTTGTCGAGTACTTCGCGATACGTCAGACGATCGAAACGCACGGCATCGTCATGCTTCTCGGGGTCCTTATCATACACACCGTCCACCCGCGTCCCCTTGATCACCACTTCCGCTTCGATCTCGACTGCACGCAACACTGCTGCTGTGTCGGTAGTGAAGTAGGGATTACCGGTGCCGGCACCGAAGAGGACTACGCGGCCCTTTTCGAGGTGACGGATTGCACGACGACGAATAAATCCCTCGGCGACCTGATCCATTCTGATGGCTGACTGCAGCCTGGTCGGGACACCGAGGGATTCTAAAGCGTTTTGAAAGGCAATACAGTTGATGACCGTGGCGAGCATACCCATGTGGTCGCCCGACACCTTGTCGATCCCCTTGCTTGCCGCCTGCACGCCGCGGAAGATGTTTCCTCCGCCAAAGACCACGCCTACCTGAATACCAAGGTCAACGGCACTCTTGACGCCTCCGGCAAAGGCCCGAAGGGCATCTGGTGAGATGCCGTACTCTTGGTCGCCCATGAGCGACTCCCCGCTCAGCTTGAGCAGGACACGACGGAATTGCGAGGCCATGGCGTCCTCCGAAGAGCGTTACTTTTCGCCGATGTTGTAGCGACGGAATGACACGACGTTGATCGTGGCACCGGAAAGCTTGGAGACCTCGGCAACAATGTCCGAGACCTTCTTCGACGAATCCTTGACGAAGACCTGCTCGACGAGCACTTGCTCTTCGTAGAACTTACCAAGCTTGCCTTGTGCAACGCGCTCGGCGATGTCTTCCTTCTTGCCTTCCTGAATGGCTGCTGCCTTGTAGATCTCGAGCTCCTTGTCGAGCGTCGTCTGATCAACCTGCGAGCGATTCACGAACATCGGATTCATGGCTGCAACCTGCATTGCAATGTCGCGGCACATTCCCTTGGAGTCGTCCGACGGTGTACCATCTAGCTCAAGCATCACGCCAAGGCGGCTGCCGGCGTGGATGTAGGCGATGAATGAGCCGTTCGTTGTGATACGCTCGAAACGGCGCAGGCCGATCTTCTCGCTGAACTTTGCAAGGATCTCATCCTTGACGTTGCCAAGGGTCTTGCCCTCAATGGAGATCGCCCAGAGGTCATCTTCGGTGGTCACTTCGTTGGCCAGTACAGCATCGGCAATAGCGTTGCTGAAGTTGACAAACTCTTCGTTGCGGGCAACGAAGTCCGTCTCGCAGTTGACTTCGACGATGGCTGCCGTCTTGCCGTCTGCCGACGTGCGTGTGGCCACGATACCTTCGTTGGCTTCACGGTCTGCACGCTTGGCAACGGATGCGGCACCGCGCTTGCGGAGCCATTCGATGGCACCCTGCATGTCGCCACCGGCTTCTTCCAGGGCACGCTTGCAGTCGGCCATACCTGCGCCGGTCTTTTCACGCAGGTCTTTGACGAGTAATGCGCTGATCGCTGACATAGTGTTGTATTCGATTTCGGTGAAAGGGATTCGGTGGTGTCTTACTTACCGTCGCTGCGGCGTCCACGGATCTGGCGGCGCACGCGCTGATCATCGCCCTTGCCTTCGCCTTCCTTGGCTGCTTGTTCGCCGGAGGCGACAACTTCGGCAGCACGCGTCTTGGCGATCTCACGACCCTCGAGGATCGCGTCGGCGATAACCTTGGAGATGATCTCGATCGTGCGGATCGAGTCATCATTGGCAGGGATCGGGAAATCAACTTCCTGAGGATCGGAGTTGGTGTCCACTATGCCGATCACGGGAATGCCAAGCGTCTTGGCTTCCTTGATAGCGAGGTGCTCCTTCTTGATATCGACCACGAACAGGAGACCCGGCAGACGCGTCATGTCCTCGATACCGCCGAAGACCTTGCGCAGGCGGTCACGCTCACGGTTGAGCATGAGGCGTTCCTTCTTCGTCACCTTCTCGAAGGTTCCGTCGACTTCCATCTTGTCGATCAGGTTCAGTCGCTTGATGGACTTACGGATCGTCGAGAAGTTGGTGAGCATGCCGCCCAACCAACGCTCGCTGACGTGGTTGGAGGCACTACGCTTGGACTCCACTTCCATGACGCCCTTAGCCTGATTCTTCGTTCCAACGAAGAGGACTCCACGACCGTGCGACGCAACATCGAAGGCCGCTTCGCGGGCGATGTCGATCAAGAGCTGCGTCTTGCGGAGATCGATAATGTGGATCCCGTTACGCTCCATGAAGATGAACGTACGCATCTTCGGGTTCCAGCGACGGGTGAGGTGTCCGAAGTGCGCTCCGGACTCGAGCAGAGCTTCTACGCTTACTGCCGGCATAGTACTACCTGTAAAGTTGGTGGATGGATACCTCTGCGCGGTTCATCGGTGCGTCCGACCTGCCCTGCGGGCAGGCTCCCCGGAGCCCCTCCCCACGCATGTGTTGTGAAACGAACGTGTCCGCCGGAGCGGACACGTTCGGGTTGTCTTGCTTGATTAACGCTTCGAGAACTGGAAGCGCTTCCGTGCCTTCTTCTGGCCATACTTCTTGCGCTCAACCATTCGAGGGTCACGCGTGAGAAGTCCGGCAGGACGCAGCGCAGCGCGCAGCTCTTCGTTGTACTCGACAAGTGCCCGGGCAACGCCCAGACGAACAGCGCCCGCTTGACCTGCCTTGCCGCCGCCACGGACGTTGACGAAGACGTCAAACTGTCCGAGCGTCTTGGATACGTCAAGAGCAAGCAGGGCATCACGACGATATGTCTCGATCGGGAAGTATTCCTCGATCGGGAGGCGATTGATCATGACGTGTCCGGTGCCGCTGCTCAGGCGAACCTGAGCGATCGATGTCTTGCGACGTCCGGTTGCAGCATAAGTCTTCATCGTAATACTCCGCTATCAGGCGTTATTCTCGGTGTAAGGAAGCGCATACGGCTTGGGCTGTTGCGCAGTATGGGGATGCTCGGTGCCCGCATAGATCTTCATCTTGTGGTGCATGGCACGACCCAGCGAGTTCTTCGGGAGCATGCCCTTGACGGCCAGCTCGACGACTTCCTCAGGCTTGGTCTTCATAAGGTCACGGAACTTACGGTGACGTCCACCACCCGGATAACCGGTGTTGTGGAAGTACTCCTTCTGGTCCGCGCGCTTGCCCTTAAGCACAACCTTGTCCGCATTGATGATCACGACATAGTCGCCACCATCAACGTGCGGGGTGAAAGACGGCTTATGCTTACCGCGGATAAGCGTTGCGACCTGCGATGCGAGACGACCTACCGTCTGACCGGCGGCATCAACCACCCACCAGTCGGACTGGACATCCTGCGTACGGATCGACTTTGTAATCTTGGCACTCGATTCCATGTGTTGCTCCCCGAATGGGGCCTACAAATCGTCAATGATTCGTTTTGAGCCTGCAAACATACCGGGCCGGGCTGACATTTCCAAAAGAATTGGGGTTATTCCCAAGAAATGCCGGCAACGGTCACCGCGCTGGCCGTTTCGGCTTCGTGCCAGACGTCGTAGGCGGTAAGACGTCCCCGGTTGGGTCTGAAGGCATGCAGAGCGGCATAGACCGGTGCCTGGCCGCAGATGCGATACCGATCGTCCATAGCTCGAATGGCCGCATACCACGCATCGGGATCGGCTGCCTGCAGATGCTCCAGCAGAACGTCGTCAGCCGATCGGACGTCGTCAACCATCGATTCGGCGTCAGCAGCATCACCAAACTTGCGTCCGACGTGTGCCAGATCGCCGCTCACCAGCCAGAAGGCTCTGCGTCCGTGTTCGTTGACAAGCGCCCGAAGGGCGTCCATCGCCCTGCGTATCAGCCCTGCCCCCTGCTCGTCGGAGTCCCCTGTCCACGATCCTGAGACGAGAATGGGAAGGATGCGAACGGGGCGATGGCCCAGCAGGTGCTGCACCCCAAGAACGTGATACTCAAGGGAATGCTCGGG
>JAULYI010000042.1:0-7936 GCA_032117915.1 Kapaibacterium sp. (SeqCode)
TGCGGCCCTGCTCCGGCGTGCCATTGCGTCGGTCATCGCACAGACCGAACGGGACTGGGAGCTGATCATCGTGGATGACGGATCGACGGACGACACGTGGCGCGTGGTGCAAAGCTACGCAGGCGGTCATCCATCCATACGATACCTGTGGCACAGCAACCGCGGCGTTAGCCGCAGCCGCAATGCAGGGCTGCTGGCAGCCACGGGATTGTTCGTGACGTTTATCGACAGTGATGACGAGTACAAGGAGGATCACCTCGAGGTGCGCCGCCAGGTTCTGGTCGATCATCCCCACGTCGAATTCGTCCACGGCGGCGTCGATGTCATAGGCGAAGCCACCGTGCCCGACAAGGACGATCCGTCACGGCGTATCCCCATCGACGAATGCGTCGTAGGCGGAACGTTTGTGATCCGGCGTGACGTGCTGCTCGACCTTGGGGGCTTTGACGTTGTGGATTATGCCGACGATGCCATGCTGCACGAGCGGGCCACCGCAGCAGGCGTAACCATTGCCCGTATTGACTACCCTTCCTACGTCTATTACCGCGACACACCAGACAGTATGTGCAGCACCTATGGCTCGTGAATCTCTCCGCAACAAGCAGGCCCGCCTGGACCTGATCCTGGACCGCCTAGCCAAGGCCTATCCTGACGCTAAGGTCGGCCTGGATTTCACCACGCCCCTTGAGTTATTGATCGCCACCATCCTCTCGGCCCAGTGCACGGATGAGCGCGTCAACATCGTCACCAAAACCCTCTTCGCGAAGTACCGCTCGCCGGAAGACTACGTCAGCGTCCCCCTCGAAGAACTCGAAATCGACGTCAAATCCACCGGCTTCTACCGCAACAAGGCCAAGAACATTCAAACCTGCTGTCAGCAACTCATGGAGCGGTTTGGGGGCGTTGTGCCTACGACGTTGGACGAGCTGGTGACGCTGGCCGGCGTGGGCCGGAAGACGGCGAACTGTGTGCTGAGCAACTGCTTTGACATTCCGGGCATCACCGTGGACACGCATGTGACGCGGATCAGTAATCTGCTCAAGCTGGTGGATTCGCAGGACGCCGTGAAGATCGAATTCGCCCTGATGAAGCTGATGCCGGATGAACGCTGGAATGCGTTTGACCACCTGATCATCACGCACGGACGCCGTACCTGCATTGCCCGACGTCCGCAGTGCCAGGACTGCGTCATCCGCGACCTGTGTCCGTCGGCCCTGTAGCGCAGACGATACAGCGCCCGACCACGCGTCACACTTCAACGTTTCGCCGACACGTACCTCCATCAAGCGGAGGTATCCATGTCGCACACCCTTGCTCTGGCCCGACTCTGGACGTACATGCAGGCAATGCCCGGTGGCTTTGCCTTTGAGCGTGACGTGGTGATCCACAGTATGCGTGTGGCCATGTGCTGCACACGGTCTCGCGTGGTGGTCGATGTGGCATGCGTGGGGTCCGACGCCACGGACCGTGCCCTTGCCCGCCTGGGATATCGCGTGCTGCGGTTCAGTACGGTGGCCATCATGTCGCAGATGGACCAGGTCTGCGAGGACGTGGTCACGGCATGCCGCAGCAGGCGTCCGCGCCGCGTGGTTGTGCTTCGGCGCCCGTCGGTTGCGGCGCCGGCGGCAGACTCCATGTCGGAAATGCCCCATACGCCCTATCTTCGCCGAACATGACGTGTCGCCTACCCAATGTTGCAGCCGTTGCCGCGGCCCTTCTGCTTGCTGTTGTGCAGCCGGCGCAGGCACAGCTGCGCACCGAATACGGTCTGCTCGGGACGCTCGGCTACAACATGCACGAGTCGTCCTTCCGGCAGCTTGGCGTGTTTCCGTCATGCTGTCCGGAGTTCAGCGGCGGTACAGCATGGGGTTCTGCGCTGGGGGCCTACGTAGCGCTGCCGTTTGGTGACGGGTGGCGCTTCCATGCGCGGCTTACCTATGCCAACGAGGGTGCCCCGCAGTCCTACGACGAATCGAGCTTTGTGGCCGACCTGCGCGACTCGGCGCGCGTTGTGCCGGCCGTCTTCCGTCACACCCTGTCAGCGTCCATCTTCACGCTTGGCGTGGAGCCGCTTATCGGACTGCGTCTGGGCAACCTCGAGATCGTCGGTGGCATGCGGGCGGCCTTGCCCGTGACGGCACAGTTTGCGCAACGCGAGGAACTTATCGAACCGAGCGACTTCGGCGAATACGTCGGTGACGACAGAACCTGGGTCGAAACCGATGCCGACATCCCGAACGTCCCCGCCATGCGGCTTGGCCTGATGGGAGGCCTGCGGTATGACGTGGTGCTGAACGCCAAGGGTACGCTTGTGCTGACGCCTGAAGTGAGCTATCACTACGACATCAGCGGCGTGAGCGACGGCGTCATGTGGAATGCCAACCAGCTCCGCATGGGCGTTAGCCTGGGCTTCCGCCCCGTCAAACCCGAGCCCGCCGTCGAACCCGTCCAACCCGTCGAAGACACCCTGCCGCCACCGCCGCCTCCGGCGCCGGTGCGTCCGCTGCTTATGGCCTCCGTCAAGGCCGAACTGCTGGACGACGAGGTGACGATGTCCAGTGATACCGTGATCCGGATCGACGAGACGGTGGCCTCGGACCTGCGTCCCCTGCTCAACCATGTGTATTTCCCCAAGGGGGGCGACGCGATCCCCGAGCGGTACCGCCGGCTGACGCCGGCGCAGACAGCCACGTTCGCCGAAGACCAGCTCTATGTGCTGTCCACCATCGAGACCTATCACCACGTGATGAACATCGTGGCACAGCGTCTAACGGCACGTCCGAACGCTCGCCTGCGCCTGGTGGGATGTCTGTCGGAGGATGACGGAACGACGGACCTGGGTCTGGCCAAACGCCGCGCCGAGGCCGTGCGGGCCTACTTCGTGGACGTCTGGGATATCGAGCCGGCGCGCATCAGCATCGACACGCGGACGTATCCGGAGCGCCCCACCAAGGCGGCCGACCCGGGACAGAACCCGCTGGCCTATGAGGAGAACCGGCGCGTGGAACTGGTGGTGACCGATGCGGCCGTCATGGCTCCGGTCATCGCCACGGATACCATCCGTACGGCCACGCCGCCCATCGTACGCTTCACGAGCGACGTCACGGCCGACGCCGGTGTTTCGAACTGGACCATCGAAGCCACGCATAACGGACGTCCGCTCTTCACCCGCAAGGGCGAGGGCGGCAAGCCGCCTGTCTTCGACTGGAATGTGGCCGCCGACCGCGCTACGACGCCACGGACCGAGGCGCCCATCCTGTACCGGCTAATCGTGGAAGACTCCACGGCACACGTCGTCCAGACCCTGCCCCAGCAGCTGCCCGTGCGCCAGATCACCATCCGCAAGAAACGCGTCGAACGCATCGCCGACCGCGAGATCGACCGGTATCGGCTGATCCTGTTCGAGTTCAATGATGCGGGCGTCAAGGGACAGAATGCGGCCATCGTGGATCTGATCAAGCGGCGTATCACGCCTGCATCCACGGTAACCATCACGGGCTTCACCGATAACATCGGTACCGCCTCGTACAACCGCGAGCTGGCGCGGCAACGCGCAGAGCGCACTGCGACGTCGCTCGGACAGCCGCTGTCCACCATTAAGGCCGCCACGGCGCAAGCGCCCTTCCCGCTCGACCTGCCCGAAGGTCGCGCCTATGCGCGCACCGTCACGGTCGTTGTCGAAACGCCCGTCAAGTAAGCCCGGCGTCCACCCCCTGCGGAACATATCGATCCGGCGTCGATGGTTGCCTGTTTTACACCGTGCAACGGCGCCGAGATTCGTACTTTGCGGCTGATTTGCTGAATCTCATCCGAGGCGTCCCATGAACCGCATGCGTTCCTGTTCTATCACGTTGCTGCTGGCGCTGTGCCTTGTGCATATCGGTCATGCGCAGACCGTGGTGATCACCAAGGCCACGTTGAATGCACCACCCACGAATTCCACGGCACGAGCCTATGCCTTCAGTGCATCGGGTGCCCTGCAGTCGATGGGCACGACCGACGTTGCCGTCACCGAAAACGGTGCTCCGGTAACATCGACCATTGCCTGTGACCCTGCAAGCGGCGGCCGTAACATCTCGCTGATGATCGCCGCCGACGTGTCGGCCTCGTCGCGCCTTGGCACGCCCTCCGTGGTCGAACTCGAGCGCAGTGCTGCAGTGGCTGCCAACGGGGCCCTGGGAAGCGCCGCTGACGAGATCGGCCTGGTCGAGTTCGACCAGCGGGCCTTCATGCTGTGGGGCCTTACGTCGGGCCGAACCGGCTTCGACGCCGCCGCCGCCCAGATCGCGTCCGGACGCGGATCAAGCTTCGGGAACGGACTGACGTCCGACCCCATGGGTGCCCTCTCGCAGCTCTTTGCAGCCCGCCACGCTCGAACGCTCATCCTGATGGTGGATGGCAACGCATCGATCGATGCGGCATCCCTACTGGCCACGGCCCGCGTCTTCCGACTGACGTGCTACGTCATGGGCATCGGCACAGCGCTGGGCGATGACCTGCGCGCACTGGCCGACTCGACAGGCGGCGCCTGGGCAGAGTCGATCACGACCACGGCCGACGCACAGGCCTATGCCCGTGCCTACGTCACCGACGCCAAGCGACTTCCCGGCTGCACCGTTTCCTGGCAGTCTGCGGTGGGATGCACGGGTACGCGGACACTCGAGTTCAAGCGCGCAGCGACTACGCGAACCATCGTCGCCAAGGCCCCGGCATCGCTGCAAGGCACGCTCGAGGTCTCATCGACCTCCCTCGCCTTCGGCGAGGTTGCGCCCGGACAGTCCAAGGACATCACCGTCGTGCTCACAGCGCGCAACCGCCCGGTCACGATCTCGAAGGTCACATCCAACAACTCGGCTTTCGGCGTCATCAACGGTGCTGCTCCGCCCACGATCACCTTGCAGCCCGACGAAAGCCATACCGTGCGCGTCCGCTATCAGGCGGCAGACTCCGTGGCCAAGATCGCCACCGTCGTGGTAGAGAACGACGCCTGTGGTCCTATCGCCATCTACTGCAAAGGCGGCTTCCGCGCCAAGGACAATCTGCTGAAACTCTTGTCGCCCAACGGTGGAGAGCGCTTTGTTGCCGGAAGCGACACGTCCATCACGTGGACCGGCGTACTGCCGGAAGACTACGTGCGGATCGATGTGAGTAACGACAACGGTTCGTCGTGGCGCTCCGTGACCGAGGCCGCCAGCGGCCTGAAGTACACGTGGGCTCCGCAGGCAACGGGCACCAGCATGCTCGTCCGCATCCAGCAGACGCTCATCGATCAGACCAAGATCCTCCTCCTCGAAGACCACTCCGCCCCCGTGTACAGCGCTGAATTCATCCAGGGTGGTGCCAAGGTGGCCACGGGGTCGCACGACCGCACCATCAAGATCTGGGACGCCACCACGGGCGCGCTCGAGCAGACGTTGTTCGGACACCGTGACTGGGTATGGTCGCTCGCCGCGCAGCCCAACGGTTCCATCCTTGCCTCGGGCTCTTTTGACGGCGACGTGCGTCTGTGGAACGTCCAAGACGGCTCTGTCATCAACACGATCACCGTCGGTGCCCGCATCTGGTCGGTAGCCTTCCGCTCGGACGGAAAGAAACTCGCCGTCGGCTTCGAAGGCGGGATCAGCATCATCGACGTCGAGACCGGCGCCATCGACGCCACAACGAATGTGCCCGGCGAAGCCGTGTACAGCATAACCTATACACCGTTTGATGCCAAGCTCCTGACGGCCGAAGGCCGGACGGCAGCCATCCGCGATCCCGCCACACTGTCGTCTGTTGACCAGCGCTTCCGCGGCCATGACGGCGTGGTGTACTCCGCCGCTGTCAGTCCGGACGGATCGACCATTGCCACGGCATCGGCCGACCGAACGGTCCGCACGTGGAATGCCACGACCGGCGTGCTGCTCAAGCAATCGGAACAGGGTCTCGGCTCCTACCTTGATATCGAGTTCAACGCCACCGGCGCACAGATCCTGGCTGCCAGTGGCGACGGAACGGCCAAGTTCTTTGAGACGTCCACGCTGAACCGCCTGAACAGTCTGCCGGGCCACAATGGCCTGGTTTACAGTGCCCGCTTTGATACCGACAAGCGCCGCGTGGTGACGGCGTCGACGGACCTGACGGCCCGCGTCTGGGACATTGCCGGCTTGCGGCTGGCACAGGACGTGTCCGATGCCGCCTTTGCCGTGGTCGCCGGTACCGTCTCGAGCGACGTCATTGCAATCGGTGATGCCGTCGTTGGCACGGGCATCGACAAGTCTCTGACCATCGTACGCAACACGGGCTCGGAGCCCGTCGTGATCCGCAGCATGCGTCTGCGGGCCGGCAGCGTGCAGGACTTTGACATAACACCGCTCGTTAAGCCGCAGATCATTGCTCCCGGCGGGTCCCTGGTTTCCGAGGTGCGCTTTGCGCCCACGGCCGCAGGTGACCGTACTGCCGTGCTGGACGTCGACGTCGGCACCAGCGTGCTCAGCGTCACCATGCGCGGTCGCGGACTGCAGCCCGCCGTCAACGCTCCGGCCCTCATTGAGTTCGGCCGCCGCGTGGCCAACCGTGACGTGATCGACACGACCATTGCCGTGACGATTCCCGCCGGAGGTGCTGCCGTGAGTGTCGTCGGCACCGCCGTCACAGGGCCGGCCGCTGCCCCCTTCAGCATCACATCGACGACGGGAGCGTATGCGCTGAATCCGGGTGGTACACATCCGCTGCGGTTACAGTTTAAGCCGACGGACCTGGGACGCTTTGCGGCGCGGGTGACGATCGACGTGGAGAGTGGCGAAGATGTGGTGCTCTTCCTGTACGGCGAGGGTGCCGGTGATGCCAGCATCCAGACGTCGTCGGCACTGGTCTTCGAGACCAGTCCGTGTTCGACGGCCACGTCGGAACGGGAGCTGACCTTTAAGAACACGGGCAATTCGACCCTTACCGTGTTTGACGTAGCGTTCGAGGGTGCCGATGGCGACGAGTTTGCTGTGGTTGCGCCTACGCTGACGTTCCCCTTCACCATGCCACCCAATGACACGCGCACCCTGCGTCTGCGCCACACACCGTCCGGCACCGGCACCAAGGCAGCCCAGATCGTCATCGTCAGCAATGCCCTGAACGCCGCATCCGGCAAGTCCAGCGTGCAGCTCGTTGCTCGCCAGGATAGCGTAGGCTACGAACTGTCGCGTCCTACGCTCACGTTTAACGGCGTGAATGACGGCGATGTGGCCACAGAGCGGCTCCTGCTGGTGAACAACGGCACCGTGGCGCTGCGCTGGCCGCGCACGCAGATCCAGATCAATGACAAGTTTACGATCGTCTCGATCAAGCCTGACATCACGCCGCCCGGTAGCTCTTCGGAGATCACGGTGCGCTTTGCCGGTGGCGTGGCCGGTCAGTCCTACACCGGAAGCTACACCTTCCGCGATTCGGTCTGCGGCCGTGACGTGCCCCTGAATATTGTGGCCAACGTCAAGTCCTTCATCGGCGTCACCGTTTCGGCCCCCAGCCAGCGTGTGCGCACCTCCAGCGTTATCGACGTGCCGGTCTTCATCACGGAAAAGGTCAACCTTGACCGGACCACCGTGCGAACCTTTACCGCCGACGTCATCGTCAACGCCACCATCCTCTATCCGTCGGGCAATACGCCTGCGGGTACGCTCGACGCCACACAGACGCTGCGCACCATACCGGTCACGCTGACCATTCCGGCCGGCAGTGACTCGCTGGCGGGCACGCTGCAGTTCAAAACGCTGTGGGGTAATGACACGGCATCGTCCATCCGCTTTACCAACATTGTCGTAGCCGACACCATGCGCATCAAGGCACGGGACGGCGAGGTCATCCTTGACGACCTCTGCCGTAAGGGCGGCTCCCGCCTGTTCCGCAACACCGGTGCCGGTGCCGGCATCGTGGTGTCGCCGCAGCCGACAACCGGACCCACGAC
>JAULYI010000043.1:0-4609 GCA_032117915.1 Kapaibacterium sp. (SeqCode)
TTCGGCGCTTTGCGCACGCTTAGGCGTGGGTTTATCCCGGTCGCCTGTTCGCCCTTTCGCCCTCCCCGGGCTGACGCCCGGGGCTAGCCCTTTCGCCCTTTCGCCTTGCTGCATGGTGCGCTCGCGTGGTCCGCCCGTGCGCTCGCGGGATCCGCCTGTGCGCTCGCGTGGTCCGCCACTACGCTCGCGGGATCCGCCTGTGCGCTCGCGTGGTCCGCCACTACGCTCGCGTGGTCCGCCACTACGCTCGCGGGATCCGCCCGTGCGCTCGCGGGATCCGCCCGTGCGCTCGCGGGATCCGCCCGTGCGCTCGCGGGATCCGCCCGTGCGCTCGCGGGATCCGCCCGTGCGCTCGCGTGATTCACCTGAGTGCTCGCGGGGCCCTGCCGAGCGGGAGCGGGGTCCATCCGACCGGTCGCGGGGCCCTGCCGAGCGTGATCGTGTTGACGCCGGGCGATCGCCTTGGCGTGTGGTCTTGCTGCGTGATGGTTTGCGTGGTTGCATTGGTTGTCGTCGTGCAGTCACGACGTTCGTTCATGATCGAATAGTTGTCATTAAGATGGTTGTAGCACCGTGCGTAACGCCTGCATGACAGCATCAGCACCGATACCGTTCATACAAGCATGTGTGCCAATCGGACACGCAACAGTACCATGCGGGCTACAAGGCCGACAGGCAAGATCGCGCTCTACTACGGCATGTCTATCGCTGAACGGACCAAAACCGAAGGCCGGCGTTGTAGGTCCGAAGATGGCGACAGCCGGGACATTCTGCAACGATGCGATGTGTAGAGGTGCAGAATCATTGCTCACCAGGGCTTCGGCACCGGCTATCACGGCAGCCGACTGCCGCATGGTCAGAGCACCGGCGAGGTCCATGATCCCCGGTCCGGCAAGGCGGCCATTGACCGAGGCATCTCCAACCACAACAACGCGACGACCGCCGAAGACGATCGTCGAGGCAAGTTCCTGCATGCTGTCCAGCGGCCACTGCTTCGTTGGCCAGGCGGATCCGGGAGCAAGGACGACATACGTGCCAAGGTCACGGACATGTTCGCGGGCGATCGCAACATCGTCGGCATCGGATAGCGTGATCGGCACGAGCTGCTCCTTGCACCAAGCCGTCGATGGCAGCAAGCCCTGCAGAAGGGCGAAATGCCTGTCAGCGTCGTGTCGATCGATCGGATATGGGACCTTGACCGTTGCAGCAAACCTCGTCCACGCATCGGTGTAGGTCACCACGAAGGGGGCCCTGATCATGCGGACGAGTCTCAGTGTGCGGATGCTTTTATGAGGCACGATAAGGGCATCAACAGGTCCGAGCTGTTGTGCCAGACTGCGCATTCCTGACGTTGAGCGATGATCGCCGCGTTTATCAAACGCATGAACACGATCGATGAAGTCCACGCCGGATATGACATCTGCTCCGGCAGGCGTCGTAACCAGTGACAGCACTACATCCGGCAGCGCAATGCGCAAGGCTTTCATCAGCGGCATCGTAAGCAGCACGTCGCCAACAAAGGCTGTCTGAATGACGGCAACAGAGGAGATCATCGTCATGACGGCACCTGCCGCCACCGGCGATGTTGCCACGACCATAGTGTTGGATGTGCACGCACGGCATCTTCAAGGGCGCGCACATGGCGTTCCGTTAGTGCCCGAATGCCATCACGATCATTCGGCAGATCATCACTCCGGATTGCTTCGATCCGCGCGACGTAGTGTCCGTCTGGCTGTCGCACCGGAAACGCTGTGTAGATCGGCGAACCGAACCGCAGGGCAAGCGCAGCCGGTGCTTCATAGGTTGGCGTTGGACGTCCGAAAAAGTCGATCCATGCATCCTTCGTTGGATCGGCGTGCTGATCAGCCAGGAAGGCCGCAGCTCCGCCATCCTGGAGCGTACGCATGAGTGTGCGCGCCGCATCGCGGAATGGCACAAGAATATTGCCATACTTGCGACGATAGGTGTTCAGGATCTGGTCTGCAGATGCGTTTTTTTGAGGGTGCACAACCATAGTCAGCGGATGACGCATCGCAATACCAACGGCCATGGCAAGCAGTTCCCAGTTACCAAAGTGGGCCGCCACCATAACGGTTGGCTGCCGAGCAGCGAGTCGTTCGGCAGGTTCTTCGCAGCCGTGGATCTCCATCAGGCTAAGGATGTCCTTCTCGGACATCGTCGGCACGGCAAGAAGTTCTGCCAGCGTTATGCCCAGGTTCTCGTACGATCCGACGACGATGTGTTCGACATCGGTTTCGGAGTATCCGGGAAAAGACTGCTGCACATTGTGTCTTGTGATGCTCTGTCGGCGCTTGTCGATGCGCATCATGGCGTGGCCGAGGGCTCGACCGAGAGTAACGCGACCGTGCGGGCGGCGCATGCCGCTATACGAGCCGATGGCGCGAAGTGCTGCCGTGATGATGGCGTGACCGAGTGGCATCAGCGGATGTCATCCCGTGACTTACGGCTCCTGTCGGGATCGTTCACGAAGATATCGACGTAACGCTCCATCCATTTCTCGTCACGGATCTCTCCAAAAAGCGTCGAGTGAACCAGCCGGTGATTACCGTCGGCCCAGCGATCAACAAAGTAGAAGTACGATCCGCCTTGTAGATTTCTGAAGAGCCATGCTTCGTAGGCGCGCTTATCGGTCGTCTGGAAGTACTGCTCGACCTGCGTAGGGATGCCATACTTCAGCAGGATCTTTCCGCGATCCGACTTCCAGCCATTCGGGAAGGCAGGGCTGGCGTAGTATGACTGCGCGCGGTTGTAACACACACGAAACTCTTCAAGCCGCTCGTTGACCTCTGTTTCCGGCTTGGGATCGCGAGCATTCCAGAAGCCGAAGAGATACTTCTGCTTTGCACGTTCCGTGGTGCACCCGGCACGTGTTGTTTTCTCGGCAGAAGAAGCCAGTACGTCGCTGAGCTCGAGTTCAAGGCCTAGTCGCTCGCCACGATGCGTTGCCCATTCCGATCGCTCGAATCGTTCATCCTCGGTCAGCAGTGTTTGCTGAACAGGCGGACGATCCGGATTCATCAGGAAGAACCGATCTTCACGCATGGCATAGGTCTTACCGTCGGCACTTCGGATGCTCATTCGCAGGTAGTACACGCCGCTCGGCAAGGTATCTAGGGGGAATTCAGCTCGCTCCACGAGTGCGTCCGCCAGGCCTTGCCGTTCGAATTCCACGGACATGACGTCGCGTCTGGCATTGTCAAGCACGTCGTAGACCACCGTGTATGAACCAAGCCCCTTTGACTTTGCGTTATACACTTCGGCATAGATCGACATCCACGGGTCGGTACCAACATATTCGTGACGGGGATTAGGCATGGCAGCCTGACCGTTGCGAATAAACCGTTGGTCCATGCCGGCGATGACGTCAGTACCGGGCAGCGTGAACATCATCTCGCTTACGGATACATCGGACGGGAATGGATTGACCACCGTTGTAAAGGTCGATGTAGCCCCCGACGTTGTGTCGTTCAGGTCGAACGCACGAAGACGGACCGTGTATTGTCCGGCATTGATGATGAGCGACCGGATCCCACTCAGGAATCGCTCATGGGCAGGCGTCGCAGACGTTGCCGGCGTAGAGGCGATCCACTCCTGGCGGATCGTGTCGCCGAGACTGTTGGCCAGCGTCAGGTTGAAATAGATCTCGCCGAGAAATGCACCATTGGAAGGTACATACCGCAGGGCGGTATCGGGAAAGGCGTAATGAAACTCCCATTGGACACGATTCTCATCGACGCGGAACTGCACGACGTCAGCAACCAGATCGATCTCGCCGGCATGGCTCTGTGTAAGAGGCAGGATGACGGCGATCAGGGACAGAATGAGTAAACGCATGGAGACCTCTGAAACAACGAATGCCGCCGAACAAGCATGTCGGCGGCATTCTAGAAACGTCGAACGTGTGAACTTAGTTGAACCGCATCGACACGCTGAGGCGGTTGACCAGGCCAAGGCTAGCAGACGGGTTGATCGAGTAATCGATCGAACCGTCGAAATCACCGCTGGCATAGCGCAGACCGAGCCCTCCGGCAAGGCCGAATTGATCGTGTCCAAAGCGGTAGCCGGCACGCACAGTGACAAACTCGCGGAACGTGTACTCCGTGCCGATGGCGAACTGTTCGGGAACGTCGGAAAGCGTCTCGAAGTCGAGGCCAACAAGCCAGTTATGGATCACCGTACCGTCCGTATCCGTGGGCGGAGCAACGTCAAGGAAACCCTTGAAGAGGTCGACGCCAAGACCGGCACGGAATGACAGTGGCAGACTAAACGATGATGTCTGCAGCTGCATGTCAAGCGGCGTGGTGCTGATGCCGGAGAACGGCGCATTCGTACGTGTCACCTCCGAGCCGGTGAACACTTGTTCAGTACCAAGACCCGTGATGGTGAAGCCAAGCGTGATACCGTTGAAGCCAGTGTTATAGCGCGTGCCGATGTCGAAGACAAAGCCACCGGCAGACATCTGCGAGAACGCATGCTGGACATACTTGGCGGTTACACCGAATGCGAACTGGTCCGTAAGGTAGCCGGCCAGGGAGAACCCTAGGGCAATATCAGAAACCTGATAGATGCCTCCCGTTCCGTCCTGCTG
>JAULYI010000044.1:0-2970 GCA_032117915.1 Kapaibacterium sp. (SeqCode)
CGGGCGGCGTCTTCTGGGTCTACTTTACCGGTGCAGCCCAAGTGGCCGCGGGGGGTGCCTTCCTAACAGGCAAGAAGATGAGACTCGCCGGTCAGCTGTCGGCTCTGCTCGTGCTGATCTACATCCTTACGATCCACCTTCCCGGCCTGATGGGAGCTGCCGATGCGGCTGCCGGCCAGATGTCCATGATGGCCCTGCTGAAGGACTGCGGTCTTATCGGCGGCGCGTTGCTCGCCGCACACAACGCGGAATAAAAGGATAGCCCCCAGCCTTGGCTGGGGGGCGCGAAAGGCGAATAGCCCCCAGCCTTGGCTGGGGGAAACGATAAGCCCACGCTTCTGCGTGGGCTTATGTGTTTTGTGTTGACGGTATGACGATCAACGCACTCTACTTCAGCGAAAAGACTCTGATGCGAGCACCGCTGCCGGTGCCGCCACCCGGATTGTTGGCGCTGCCTGCGGTGATACCTGCCAGCTTCGACATACCAGCGCTGAAGCTGAAGCCGGACGGATAGTCCGTCTGTGCCGCAGTGGACCACGGGAGAACTCGCAGCAGCTGCTGCGTGCGAAGTGCACTAAGTGTGATCGGAGCTCCTTGTGTGTATCCGCGAGAGACGAACTGGTCGTCATCCGGTGAAATCGTAAGGATCGAAGCTCGCGATGTGATCTGCGAGATCTGCATACCCGTCAGCAGATCGATGAATCGCGACGATGTATCGCTGCGGCCGAACATCACAAGGACCTTACCCGAGGGTGAGAGCGTACCGGCCTCGGCGATCGATGTTGAATCTCCCAGACCGGTGAACGTTCGAGCTACGGATCCATCCGTCAGATCGACGGTGATGATGGCCGTCGGGGAGTACCCCTGAATGACGGCGAAGCCGTTGCCCTGCAGACCCATGAAGAATCCACGTTTCTGCAGCTGAGCGGCGATCGCCAGGGTACGACGCTGGGCACCTGTCTGCGCGTCGTACTCCTCCAAGGTCATGTCTGTTGCTGAGTCACGCATCACATAGACCGAGGCACCGTCAGGCGTTACGAACTGGCGTCCGTATGCGACGATCGATGCTATGACTTGTCCCGTTGCTGCATCATACATCGTTGTGCCCTTGTTCGACGTCAGTGCCAGGCGTTGGCCATTAGCAACAAACTGAAGTCCCATCGGATACTGCGTCGATGACTGCACCGGTTCGGTCCATTGCTGTGCTCCCGTTGATGCATCGTAAACGAAGAGAGAATTTTGGGTGACGACGGCAACACGTGAACCATCGTTGTTCATCGAAACGAACCGTGGCGACTGATTGTCCGGCATCACGATGTCGAGATACGATGTCTCTATACCACCGCAGGCCTTGAGCGAACCAACGTTGAAGGTCGTGCCTACAGCGATCGCCGTAACGGGTGTCGACGTGATGGTGCGGCCGTCAATGCTGTAGCCTTCCAGCGTGAGTGCCACGCCGGCCGGCACCGTCACAAGGATGCGGCCGGTGGTCGATGAACCGATCTTGACACCCGTGGGTGTGATCACCTGCAGGAATCCGCCGATGGGTGCATCGTTGCAGTCAACCATCTGTGCTTCGATCACGGTCGGACATGGCGACACGACGATGTCGCGGCGCAGCGTCTGATTCTCGGCGATTGGGCCTACCGTAACAGGTGCTGATGCGATACCGTCGTTCCGGGTCCCCTTCACCTGCACATCAAAGGCGACGTCTGCAGGGACACGACGACGGAACATACCGTCCTGATCGGTGATGGCAGATACCTGACCGATCTCGACGACGATGCCTGCAAGCGGAACATTCTCTCCGCAGGTGACCTGCCCTTCGATGAAGGCACGCCGTGCATTCGGCACGTCAAGATTCCAGTCTGTAAAGTGTGTTACGGTCCCCACGTACAAATCGCCGCTTCGCGTAGCTGTTCCCTCTTCCGTCCAGATGCCTTTGGTTTCGTCGAAGTACCACAGCGGAATGGACTGTTCGGTGGCGCCGGCAGCGGGATAGGAGATCGTGGCTGTTGCGCCCTTGGCCAGGTTGAGCGACTGTCCCTGAGCACCTGTCAGCAGCACACGAACCACACCATAGGAGGTAAGCTCCACCGACGAACCGTCGGCACGCAGGGCGGCCATATCTCCGGAGAAGCTCTCGTAGTAGGTATCCGCCAGCGGGTCCTGATACCGAGCGGCCACGGTAATCGTACCGCTGTAGCTGTTCCCACGAGCATCGACGTAGGCGTTGGCCGGAAGGTCGACACTGGCATCACCAAGGGTGACCTTACCGCCGCTTTCGGCGCTGATCGTACGTGTCTGCTTGGCTTCTTGCAGCGTCAGCGTAACGGTCGTGATCTTGTTTGCCGACGGAAACGCGGCGCGTGCTCCGGTGAAGTACCCCGACTTCGAGACAACGACGACGGCCCGCGTAGAAGGTGCCTCAACATTCTGCAGCACAAACACACCGTTGCCATTCGTCGTAGCCGTCTTTCCATGCCCCTTTACCAAGGCCCCCTGCACGGACTTCCCTGCCTCATCGACCACGCGTCCGGTGATCGTTGTCAACACGGTGGCCGCATTTTCCGGATCATCCGGATCGGTGATCTGTACACAGCCGGCAGCGGCAAGCAATACCGTAACAACGGTTAGGAGGTGCAGAAGTCTGGACATGGCAAGGCCTTTGGGGTTAGCGGATACCGCAACATATAAACCTGCGCTTTGCGCTGCGCGAAAAGCTTCGCGCGAAGCTTCTCGTGTAGCGCGTAGCGCACTATAGCGGAATATTCCCGTGTTTCTTCCAGGGATTGGTGTCTTGCTTGGTACGCAGGACGTGGAGCATGCGGATGAGCTGACGCCGTGTTTCTTGGGGTTCGATCACATCGTCGACGTAGCCGCGTTCTGCGGCCTCGTACGGATTGGCGAACTGGTCGTTGTAGGCGTCGTGGAGTTCCTGGGCACGCTCTGCTTTGTTGGGCGCTTCGT
>JAULYI010000045.1:0-10056 GCA_032117915.1 Kapaibacterium sp. (SeqCode)
TAGGCCGTCAGCGAGGAGTCAACGATGCCAAGCACCCACGGTGGCACGGCATCCGTGGCAAACGCTGGCGCGTTGAGATTGGCGACATTCGCCGAACCGGCCACCTCGGCCTGCAGAACCCATATGCCCGGAATAGGCTCCACACGCATGTCAACACCCAGGATCACATTCCGTTGCGGCGTAAGCACGGTCACGGTCGAGTCTCCAAAGCGCTGACTTGCCGGATCGTCCTGAGCCCACAGTCCCGTAAGAAACAGATGGGCACCATCCTTACGGCCGAAGCCCAGCCGCAGGGCATGAAGATCGCGACCAAAGGCCGAGTTGTCAAACGTGGTGTATTCGCTCGAGTCCAACCGTACCGTGTCCAAACGCGTGATCGGACGCTGCGTTGTGCCCGTAGCCGCATGTACGTAAAGGGTCCCTCCCGGATTCCACTCCAAGCTACCGCCTTGCAGACGTATGCCGTTCAGCGTAAGCGGCGTGAACGAGGGATAGATGGCACCGATGCCGACCGTAGGCAGCAGCGAGACGATATACTCGGCCTTACTCATGATACCAAGCCGCTGCAGTGCATCTTTGGCATCGTGAACGTTGACAACGCCGTCGCGTACCTGCTCGACCTGTTTATAGGCATCCAGCGTAGCAAGTTGCTCCGGATTCGACTGCTGCAGCGAGTCACGTTTTTCATCGAGCGTTCGCAACGCGTCGGCCTGCGCTGAGTTGTACACATCGCGCAGCGCATTGGTGGCACGTGCCATCACCATGCGTTCCAGCACGGCCGGATCGAGCGTAAGGGAGAAGGCATCGATATCCTGACGAATCCCCCGCTGTTCGCTCGACACAAGAATGTTCGCCGTGATCGGAACGCCGACAATGCTGAGTGTTGGATTGAACTCCATGCGCCACAGATCTTCTGGCCGATCCTGGAATGTTCCCTGTCTATCAGCGGTCTGACCAACAAAGCGATAGCCTCCGGTCAGCACCACGGCGGCATCCGGATAAGTACTACCGAACGAGAACCACTGTGCCTGCACGGTCGCGGCTGTCGAGGCCAGACACAGCGAAGCACCTAGACACCGCATGCCGATGCGGATCACTGTCCGGCCGATCCATGATGGTCGCGCGAGGGTCACAGGCAGCACAGCTATCGATTACTCCGGAGTGGCCAATCGTTCAACACGCATCGGCCCAAGGGGCGGATCCGTCTGCACGGGCGTGAGGTTGACAACCGGCCCTTCGCCGAGCTGTCCGAACTCGTTCGTTCCCCACGTCCACAGACTTCCGTCTGCACGGACAGCCATGGCGTGGGCACCGCCGGCGACCATGCCGGTGACTGCGTCAAGACGGGAGACCTGCACGGGCTTGTACACGCCCACTCGGTCTCCGGTACCAAGCTGGCCGTATGCGTTGTTACCCCATGCCCAGACACGGCCCGCCGTATCTAGGGCCAGCGAGAACGTACTGCCCGCGGCGATGGCACGGATGTTCGACAGACTATCGACACGGGCCATCTGATGTCGGTCCTTTGTGGTTCCGTCGCCAAGTTGCCCACTGGCATTACCGCCCCACGTGTATACGGAGCCATCCGCAGCAAGGGCCATCGAATGATAATCGCCGGCAGCAACGGCAACAATGTTGCGTGTTGATTTGGTCACGGCAGCCATGGTTGGCCCCGACGAGATCAGCGCTGGCTTGGCGATCTGATGCTCATCAGGATCGACGCCGGCCTGACCATAGTTGTTCACGCCCCAGCCAAAGACCGAGCCATTGGCGCCGAGGGCAACGCTGTGATTCGCTCCGGCAGCAACGTCAACGATGTTCGACAAGCTCATGATCGGGAACAGAACGGGAATGTGCAGGACAGCCGTCACTTGGTCCGACGTTGGATCGCGATACTCCGTCACATTCAGGCCTGCTTCGCCGTTCTGATTGTATCCCGCAACGTAGATATAGCCGTTAGCTCCCAGCACCATGGTGTGACGAGCTCCGGCAGAGACCTTTGCCACCTTGAGCGTCGTATACGAGGCGGGGTCTGCCACATCATCGCGCTTTGACCCGCCCAGACCAAGCTGGTAATAGTCGTTCTTCCCCCAGACATAGAGCTTGCTGTCACGCCCGATCGCAACAGCATGTGCCATACCGGCAGCCACGCCATCGATGTTACGTACCGGAGAAACGATCTGCGGCGTACTCACCAGAGCCCCGGTCGAACGCGCTGCCTGCTTGTCATCGTTACTTCCCCAAGCCCAGACAACGTTTGCCGGTGGCAGCTTGGACGATGCAAAGTTGCCCAGCTTCGATTCGGACGAGGGGGCAATGGCTTCCGTCAGCGGATTCGAAGCCGGCGGCTGCGTCTGCTTCGGCGATTCCGTGAACGACGGTGTGGTTGCATTGGCATCGGCGAAGGTCTTCACGCGAGCTTTGACGCCGGGCGACGTCTGGTCGACGACGGTCTCGAAGTCATTGCTCAAGGCTCCACCGCGCAGCTTTCCGACGTCGCCGGCAAGGGTGGCATTCACGGTCTTCGTGATCTTCACCTGCGGCGTAACGGCCAGCGAATGGCGCTCACCGGCAGCCATGGCCGTCACAGGCTGTGCGATCGAATCACGCTTCTCCAGATCATAAAACCGAACATTATCGACATTGACGTGACCGACGGATGAGCGGTCTGCAATGACGATACGCGCAGCACGGTTCAGAAAGGGACGCACATCCCACTCGACCAATGATAGACGATCCGACGCCGCTGTGGCTTTGCGGCCGCGCTCGGGGGCAACGAAGGATGTGTGCGCTACCCAGTAGTCACGGTCAGAACCCGGGAGCTTCTTCGAGGTCAGACGGAAGGTATCGCGGGCAAGTCGCTCGACGTAGAGCTCCACAACGGCATCGGGCGACCCGCTGCCACCAAACAGTAGACCGATACCGCTGCTCTTGAGCTGTACTTCTTCGGACACCAGCGTTCCCAACGCCTTCTCGCCAAGTGTTGCAGAGCGCGTCGTGACCCACCACGTCCGCTCAGGCGAGACATCGCCGATCACGGGATGCTTTCCGGGTGTGGGCTGGTCCAACCAGACATCGCCTTCGGCCGTCCAGCAGGCAAGCGAACCAAGTTCGAAATCCCAGTTCTCTCCCGGACAGACATCGGTCAAACCTGCGCCCTTCGTGGTTGTCTCCGTGGTATCCGCAGCAACATCGAGCTTCTCCTGCGTGTACGTGAACGACCATACTTCGGACTTGCCTAGGACGATCTGCGCCGAAGCTGTTCGTTCATACGCCGTTACCATCCAGGCATACTTGCGTCCGACTTCGAAACGTCGTGCCGAGACAGGGTACTGCTGAACGGTGGCCGTAAGATTTTCGAGCCCGAGAAAGGCCGGATTGCGCTCGATGGCGTCAAACGGCGTCTGCGCTCCGAACATCTCGGCAATGGTCAGCTTGTACAGGACGCGTTGGTTCCGTCGTGGTGGTGTTCCGGCAAGCCATGAGAAGACAGGCATCTTGTCGAGGACCGTGCCCTCATCGGCAGGCATGATCAGCATTGGCTGCGTCATCCTGTTCACTGTCGTGAACTTACAGTCACGTCCAATGGTCAGCTCCGTTTCGGCGGAGATTACCTCGCAACACAGCGTATAATCGCCGCTGGGTACGGATCCCGTTTGAAGAACGGCGTCGATGTACTTGCGATTCTCGTTGGCCGTCGTGATCGGCTGTACGTCGTTGTTCGTAAGGACGACCCTGCCCGGAGCGAGCTTCAGGACGCGTGACGTCGCTTCAACGATCAGACCGTCCGGTACGGACGTTTCCTCGATCGTTCCCACAAGACGTACCTCCAGTGTACGACCGGAGCGGTTGTTCAGTTCAACACTCCACAGATCAGCAATACTGAGCTGGTCCGGCGGAGGCTGCGTGACTCGCACATCGACGATGTCTTGTGCAATGAGCTGTGTGGCGCTTGCAAGCGTCAGCACAGCAATAAAGAGCGATCGAAGAGCTCGCATGATCCACCTTTGGATCGAGAATGCAACGTGAATACCGAAGCACGCGTCGTGACCACGGTTTTGCCAAACATACAACGCACTCGCAGCATCACACTCGGTGAATACCGTGAGATTGTCAGAAAACACTGCTTGACAAAGGCAAGTAGCCGTGGTTATTTCGTACGTCAACGTTGCGCTCATGTCGGGGCCGGAGGATCTCAATGCACCGTCATCTGTTAAAGGTCGATGCTCTGCGGAAGCGAACGCTTCCCGGCATTGATGCACCCCCGAAACTACTCAGCGATGTTATCGCCGAGCCAGGGCGCCATGTGCTAAGCCGCCGCAAGGCCATTGGTATTGCCGGCACGGTATCGCTTGCTGCTGCACCTATTGCTCGAGCGATGGCCGGAGTGCTGCGGCGCGAGTATTCCATGGTGCGCCGCGGTCCTGCTATCGTCTTCATCGTTGCCGGTGTAGAGCGCTGGGTTCTTGACCCACGCATGTTCACGGGTTCGCCGCGCGTAAGCCTGGCAGAGCGTGATGATACATTGCATGTAGCACTGGAGGAGGCCTACTATCCAGGGACCACCCTGCGAGCAGACATTGCCTGCAGTATCTCGCGTACGGGGCAGGCAGTAGCCCGGTTTACCAAGGATGGCGAAACGTCTGCGCCGGTGGACTTCGTGTCCTGGCTTATCGATCTTGACGTGGCGATCATTCCGCGACGCGGGACGGCCGTCTTCCGATGCGATGAAGCCGAAGTACGTACACACCTTGAAGAGATTCGCTTCCGTCCGACATGGACCATGCACCTGATGGGTGTGTCGGTGCTTCGCACGGGCACCCTCGAGCTGCCATCGAGCGGCCTGGACGTCACCCTGCTAACGCAGCATCGACCGACCATGTTCGCAACGCGCCCAGCGCGCCGATCGTTGCTGCGCATCGCACGAGGCACGCACCAGTGGCACGTCCCGCTCGAACTGCAGGGATTGCCGGAGTGGCGCTTGAGCGCGAGCGACGATGCGTTTGACACGCTCAGTCTGGAGTGCAGCGACGACGCACGTGTGGCATGCCTTTTTGAGGGCCGTACCGATGGCGGACTAACGCTGCTGCCGACGAATGTGCCGGCAGCGCTGCCGCTGCGCGAGACGCGCTATGCGTGGGTGCGGACTGACGAAGGAGTACACGAGGCGCTTGTGGCACGATACAGTCGCGCCCGCCAGTGGTGGACCCTGGACGGGGTCAGTGTCGAAGTTGGCGACCGTGACGAGATCCCGCCACTCGAGATCACAAGCGTGAACGGACGAGTCACGCGTCTGAACGTCGCCCCAGGCTTCCACCGCTACAGCGTTCCCGTGGACGGCGCCATTGTAGAGCCGACCGTGATGCAGCACGGCTCGCAGCTGGCCCTTGTCACGTCGCTGGTCTCTGCACGTGCCCTTCCGAAGGCCCACTTCCACATGGCAGCGCTGCAGATCGACGCCAAGGGTGGTGTCATGAAGCAGATCGAAACCACAAAGCAGCTACCAACAACGAAGGCGCGGACGAAGGTCCGCAAGCAATTCGGCGGCCTTAAACCTGGCGCTGTGGCGCTTGCAGGCAATCCCAAGATCACGGTGATCCGTCCGGAGGACCTGCTGGTGCTGACCTTCGAGTTTGACGGCATCACGTTGAACAAGGCAGCAGGCACCTTTGCCGCCGGTGGCAATGCCAAGCTTATCGTTCACTTCCAGCCGCAGCACATCGCAGAGCGTGCTTTCTTCTACACGCAGGAGAAGCCCAATACTGACGAGCTCTCTACCAAGAAGAACGTTCCGACAGGTGCATCGGATGAGCCATTGCTCGATCCGCCGATCGACGCCGTTCTTGCCCATGGTTCACGCGTCGTGTTTCGGGTACCGTCGGGCTACACAGGCTTTTTGCGCGTAACGCCGCCCGGTGGTGCCGAGCCCACTTCGCCGTCCAAGATGCTCCTTGACTGGTCGGCCTTCACCCTGCACGTTTCACCGTCGGCAAAGCCGCCGTCGACCGGTCTAATCTTCGGCAGTCTTGCCGGGGCATTCACCACGAAGTTTTCGGCGTCGTTTGCCGACAAAGGGTATGACGTCAAACCGGTGCGAACGATCAAAACCGCCGGTACACCGCCTACGCGAAGTATCACAAGACGTTCGTACAAAGCCCCCTCCTATACCTTGACGGTCGAGGGTGAGCAGACGCCGCTTACGAACTACATCAAGGCCCAGGTCGATTCACAGCCCGACATCATGGCAGCCATTCCGTCGCCATGGATGCAGGAGATCACGGCAGCCGTGAACGAGAAACCCCCGATCCGCGAACCGCTTGCCGACGAAACGGCCATCGAGTATCCATATCGTCTGATCATGTCGCCCAATAAGTATGCCGGCTGGGCCCACAAGCAGGGGCCGGCATGGGGCAAGGACCTGGCCGACAACCCTACACGTCGCGTCGAGCTATGGCATACGCGCCTTGGTGTGCGCCACAGCGACGGACGTGTGAACGAAGATGCGGCCTACCTGCGGACGATCCGCGCCATCTGGTCGCCCGACATCGGCACGCAGCGAACGCTTGACGCCAAGTACATGGAGCGGCCATTCCGTACCTCACTCAACCGTCGCGATCGCTTTGAACTTGTCCGCCTGATGTCGGACTATGCCATGGCCACGAAGACCGCGCCGATGGAAGTACGACGCTTCATGATGTCGTCACTCGGAGCGTGGGCCGACATGACGGGCGTTTGGGACCCGCTGGGCGAGGACGGACTCGACGTCGAGCAGTGGATACAGCGCGGCTCGCAAGGACGTGACCACTTCGTCCGCGTATGCTACAAGGGCTACCTGTTCCCCTTCGGACACCGGGCAACACTCGTGAAGGAGACGGAGCGTAAGTTCCGGCGGACGCCTCGCGGCGACATGGCCGCCTATCTGATGCAGCGGCTATACATCATTCTGCGACAGCCGCAACGGGACTTTCCTGCCGACGGACTCGAGGGGCAGCGCTATCAGGGTCGGGACTTCCCCTTCCGCAGTGTGGTCATCACCACGCGGTCAACCCCAAACCTGAACCTTCCCGTGAAGGTCAATCCCGGACTGTCATCCAACAGCTTCTGGCCACAGTTCACGACCGGTGCCGGCACGCAGGATGTGCGGTGGACATGCATCGGCACCGATTGGGACGGCAATCAGGTCCAGTTCTCATCGCCCCTTGCCTTCATCGCCAACACCGATGCTACCAACGATGCGGATCTGAAAACCTTCATTGAGGGCGATTATCAGACCAAGACGGAAAACAGAACACGGCGTGCCATCAAGATGGGTGGACAGCCAATCGCATTTGCACCGTCAACACGCAAGGGCGATACAACGCTACCGGTAGAGACCTTCACGCTGAATGGCTACTACAGTGACACGGTTCCCGCTAACACCGTGCGCTTCTTTCCCGTCATGCAAACGTCTGCAGCACGGATCGAGAAGGTTGACGAATTGCTTGGCACTCAGACGCCGCGCGAGGTGGCCTTCGTCAAGCAGTTCCTAGACTATGCCTTTGATCCCGGCTCGGAGGTCAAGAAGGCCGGGCAGGCCATCAACGCAGCGAACGTGCGCAATCCCAGCCAGCTCTTCTTGAAGCTGCTGGCCACGGCAGACATGGATTTCGGGTCGAGCTCCGATAAAGCCGGAGGCCTTGCTGCTCCCAGCATCCAGATCGCCGGTCTGTCGCGACTTACCGGCCCTGTGGCCGGTGCCATCTCCGGTGTGACGAACACCCTCGAAGACATCGCGGGAAGCGCCGCTGCAGCGGGATCGTTCGACCCGATGGAATACTTCGGTTCAATTCTCAGCACGAAGATCCTTGGCGACATCACGCTCAAAGACGTGCTGACGTTTGTTTCGGACATCCTTGGCAATGTGGATTCCATGCCGGGCCTTGACAAGAAGGACGAGTTCGGCGTCAAGGAAACACAGCAGGAGATCAAGGACTTCGCGCAGACGGTACAGAGCCAGGTCCAGGGATTCTCGAACGACGTAGCCAAGGAAGTACTCGATGCCAAGCAGGCACTGGTTGCCGATGCAGAAGCCGTCAAGAACGAGATCCAGTCATACATCTCCGCCGGCAAGCAAGCCGCCGAACACGAGATCAAAGCTTGGAAGCGCACGCTCGAGAATCGACTCGGCGCATTGAAGTCAGAGGTTGACAAGGCCATCAAGCCGCTCAAGGATGCCGGCAACGAAGCGTACAAAAAGTATGAGGAAGCGCAGGGCTACCTCAACTCCATCGCCAAAGGACTTCAGCTGGTCTACGAATGGCAGACCGAGATCAAGAGCAGCCCGGGCAATATCCTTACGCCCATGCCCGGCAAGCAGGCTATCCTCGCGCTTAAGACCGAAATGGTCAAGAAGCTCGATCTGTCGCCGCCCGTCGTCAAGGTCTTCGGCTCACTCACCAATTTTGTCATCAACCTGATCGGCGATGGTGCGGCGCAGTTCCTCATCATCAAGTTCAACTACCTCAAGGTCTCCGCTGTCGTTGGCCAGAAGCCCAGCATCGACCCCAACATTGACGCCGTTGAGTTTGCCGGCGCACTGTCCTTCGTCAACAAGCTTAAGGATCTCATTCCTAAAGGGGGCTCCGGCAGTGCAGGAGGTGTAGGATTCTCCTTCGAGTTCGACGTCAAACCGTCTGGCATCACAGCAGCCCTAACCATTGGTCTGCCGAACGTCACCGTCGGCGTCTTCTCGCTGCAGAACATGTCCTTCCTCATGAAGGTCACGATCCCCTTCGACGGACGTCCGTTCGCAGCATACTTCGCCTTCTGTACCAAGGAGAACCCGTTCCGTCTGACCATCATGATGTTCGCCGGTGGCGGATTCTTTGGCATCGAAGTCACGCCGTCCGGCGTGCGCATGCTCGAGGCGGCCTTTGAGTTCGGCGGCAACTTCGGATTCGACTGCGGCGTGGCCTCTGGTGGCGCTTCGGTCATGGCAGGCATCTACTACAAACTTGAAACCAAGAACATCGGTGGTGAGGATGTTGAACAATCCGAGCTTACGGGCTACTTCCGTCTGCAAGGAAATCTCAGCATCCTCGGTCTGATCCGCGTCAACCTCCTGTTCGAACTCAAGCTCACATGGCTTAGTACAGGCAAGGTCTACGGAACGGCTACCATTGAAGTCGAGATCGAGATCCTCTTTCTTTCGTTCAGCGTCGGCGTCACCGTCGAGCGTCAGCTCAAGGGTAGCGACGGAGACCCGACCTTCAAGGACATGCTGCCACAACCAACGTTGTGGCTGGCGTATTGCGAGAGTTTCGCCTAAGGACCGGAGCACGACATGCCATCACAAGAGATCCAGTGGACGGCCGTTCCGTACGGCATACGCAAGGAAGGCGACCGAACCGTCCTGTCATGCAGCATCGTGGTGATACCGCGACTGCAGCACGATACGACAGAGGTTCGATCACTGAATGACTATCCGGACTGGCTGGACTGGCCGAAGACCCTCAAGGGCATCACCTTCGGCCTGCAGATCGGCGGGACGACCATTGATGCAGCATCGGTCAAGCAGACGAGTCCCGCAGCACGCAGCGACCTCTGGTCCGCCATGTTCAAGCAGACGACGCCCGTCTTTCCGTACGAGTTCCGCGACCCCACAAAGGGAAAGATCTATTCATTCCCGCTGGACAAGGTGCGTGCGGCATTAGATCAGGTGCGCGATACAGCGCTGACGATCGACACACTCTCGACGCCCTCGCTCACCTACAGGCCGCCGCAATCGTTGGCCTTGAAGATTGATCTGCCGCCTGACCCTTCTGCGCCGCTCCTGCAGACGATCGCTACGGTTGCCGATGAGAAGCTCGACAGGGCTGCTGCTACGCGGAAGGCAGTCTGGGAGCGCACGGCACGCGAAAAATGGACGGCGTATGCGCGACAAGCAGAACAGGGCGATGTAAAGGAGCCCATCCGTCAGATACCGAAGGGTCCTATCAAGATCGCAACAACAACGCCCGAGGCCATGGTCGCCGCACCGCTCACCGGTACTTCCGGCATGAGCGTGCTGCATGATGC
>JAULYI010000046.1:0-4036 GCA_032117915.1 Kapaibacterium sp. (SeqCode)
TTTTACCGCATCAAAGGAGCAGTGGGTACGCGCGACGCAGCCGTTGGACTACGGAATGGTTAGTGAGTCATCGTCAGATTCGCACGCGCATGACGCCAACAACAGCGGATACAACAGGACGTTGCTGTGTAAAGAAGGTAATGATGTCCCGGCTTGAGAGACCGGTCTCGATCAGACCTTTGAACAGGATGAACGTAGCGCTAACCGGGATGAAGGTACCCATGTTTCCGCCGCCGCCGATTCCGGCACCGATTCGTAACCAGTGGAGCGGAGTGAAGTCGAAACCTGCGCTTACGATCGGTTGTCCGAGGGCGCCGGCCACACCATTGCCGGGGAAGACAGCATCGAGGCCGTAGCGCCAACGCGGCGATGGCGTCCACGCGATACCGACCCGCGTCCGCGTAGCAAGCGGAACCACAACATTCAGCAGGCCGCCCCAGACAAAGAACTTTCCTTCGCCGGTGATCTTGGGCGCTTCCTCGAAAATGTTGTAGCTGGAGAATCCCTCGCTTGACATACCGTTAAGGATCGTGTCCTTGGCCTGGTACACGTTTCCGTCCCACCGCATACCGCCAATGTCCACCACAGACGCGGATACCGTCCAATCCTCACCGAGGCGTGCCGTAAGGCCCACGTCAATGCCGAAGCCATTTCCTACGGATACAAAGCTGTTGCCCTCGATGAAGGAGGGCGAAACAGCGGTACCGTAATCGATGCCAAACAGCGGACTAAGTGCTGACCGAGCCACCAGAGCCCCTTCCCTGACCTCTGCATCCAGGAAGGCATATCCCAAAAGGTACTTTGCGGATACACCGGCAAAGAGACTGAACGATGATGCGCTGAGTACTTCAAGACCGTATGAGAGCGCCAGCTCCCGATACCACGTCATTCCAAGTCGCGTGCCATCGAACAGTTCCGAAAACCGTTTGGGATTGCGTGCATAGCCAACAGAGTCGCCACGCCAATTCACGCTTACGCTATCGAAGTAGTCGAAGTACCGACCTTGGAAGGCGAGCTTCGCGGCCGATGCATTGAATAAGAACGATCCGGAGATCTTCTCGCGAACCGCAACAGCGATACCACCCAGCGACTGCGTCTGAAACGCGATCCCGAGTGCCAAGGCATCCACCGAGAAGCGAATGCCCTTGTTGGCAAAGGCCTCCGCGGCCTCTAGCTGCTGAGCACGGTTGAAGGTCTGCGACGTTGTCTGCGTCATTGCATCCAGTAGGTCTGGACGTGCGAGTGCGTCGCTGTGCAACGAAAAGGCACTTTCTCCAACGCCGACCGACCATGATCGGCGTCGGCGGGTAATTCCAGTCGTAAGCGGCGTCGAGAGCTTATAGACCTCCGTTTTCGGCGGAAAACCAAGGTTTGCGGGATTGATACCAACGCACTGGTAATCGGAGACAACAGGCGTGATAAAGCCAGCATAGCCCATTCGACCGAAGTCCATCGACTCGGTCTGCGCAGCCATCGAGCCTCCCGCAAACAGCAGGAAGGTACACACGGAGAGGAGGCGATGTGGTAGGGGGCAGTGCACGTCGGTGATGCGATTTGGCGGGGTCAGGTGATTATGGTTGCCGAGGCCGCATGCTCGATCATCTCGGCAATGCGAACAGCTTCGGCTCCGTCGCGTAGCGTAACGGCGGCATCCGTCCCATTAATGATGCTGCGCAGAAACGCACGTTGTTCCTCGGCAATGGCGTTCAGCTGCGGAACCGTCGGCGTGTCGAAGACGATCGTGCGATCTCCGTGCGAGGTGCTGACGGTGCCGAGCGGCACTTGATGTGACGGCTCGAGGTGTGAACTATCGATAAGCCGATACAGTTCCACGGCTGCAGCGCCAAGGTCAAGCGATACGTAGCTGTCACGTTGGAATAGTCGAAGTTTCCGCAACGGCTTCGCCGAAATGCGCGACGCCGTGACATTTGCAACGCAACCATTGGCGAATGTCAGTCGTGCATTGCAGATGTCAGGCGTGGCCGTCAGTACGGCAACGCCGGTGGCCTGGATATCTGTGACCTCGCTGCGTGTGAGCCAGAGCAAGAGGTCGATGTCGTGGATCATAAGGTCATGCACGACACTCACGTCGATGGCTCGGGGTTTGAACTGCGCCAAGCGATGTGCCTCGATAAACACCGGTCGGATATCCATGTCGGCAATGGCTCGAACCGCAGGATTGAAGCGCTCGACATGGCCAACCTGGATGACGCGGTCATGTGTTGCGGCATGCTGCATCAGCGTTGTGGCCTCGGCATAGGTCGCCGTCACAGGCTTTTCGATGAAGCAATGCATGCCACGATCCAAACAGGCCGTCGCAAGCGCGAAGTGAAGGGTCGTCGGTGCCGCGATCGTCACGGCATCAACGTCGGGCATGTCCTCTATCGACGCATACCAGGCAGCGCCGTGTTCGGCCGCAATGGCTGTACCGCGGTCACGATCAGGGTCGACGATGGCCACAAGGTCGACACCCTCATGCTGTTTCCAGAGCCGTGCGTGAATGCTCCCTAGATGTCCGGTACCAATGACGGCAATTCGTGTCATGCCTGCGCTTTCGGATGTGCTTTGCGATATGCGTCTTTCAGTCGTTCGACGCTGACGTGTGTGTATACCTGCGTGGTCGAAAGTGATGCATGACCAAGCATGTCGCTCACGGCTGTAAGATCTGCCCCGTTATCGAGCAGGTGCGTGGCAAAACTATGTCGTAACATGTGTGGTCCTTTCCGCGAGGCCTCTGTGACGCCGCTCAGAAGACGTCTGACGATGCGATAGGCAGAGGCAGCGGTCAGCCGACGACCACGATCACCAAGGAAGAGCGCTCGACTCTCGTCGATCGGACCAAGGGCGATTCGCTGCGTCGAATACTCGCAGATCGCATCGATGGCCACTTGTGTCACCGGCACGATGCGCTCTTTGTTGCGCTTTCCCAGGACCTTCACGCTGCGCCCACGCATGTCGATGTCGCCCAGGTTCAGCTGCAGTGCCTCGCTGATGCGAAGCCCCGAGCCGTAGAGCAGCTCGCATAACGCTCTGTCGCGCAAACCCTGCGGCGTTGTCATATCGAAGGCGGAGATCAGCGCTTCGGCTTCGCCTTCGCGCAGGAATGACGGGAGTTTCTTCTCTGCACGTGGTGTTGCCACCAGTGATGCGGGGTTCCGCGTCAGCACGCCGGACCGAACAAGGTGGGTGAACAGCGACTTCACGGCGGCCAGCTTCATGCGAAGTGAGCGCTTTGCAAGCCCCGCATCATGAAGCCACCCCAGGAATGGCCGGATGTCGGCCTCACTGATGTCTTCGACCGCCGGCTCCGTACCCCATGCCTCATGTACGTACGTGCTGAACTGCCGTAACGCGATCCGGTAGCCGGTGATCGTGTGCTCACTGGCTGCACGCTCGGTGGCAAGGGCCGACAGAAAGGACGTGATGGCGTCGGAAAGTAGCATGGCGCAAAATAGGCATTGCCCAGCGTTGAAGTATCCCACGTAAACCGTTCGGACTATACGATTTGCCTATCTTTGCCCCTTGCAATGACCGACATTCTCCACTACATCGATGGTGCCTTTGCTACGGCGACGGGCAACCAGTGGTTAGACAACGTAAACCCGGCAACTGGCGAGGTCTTCGCACGCATTGCACGCGGTACGGCTGAGGACGTTGAGCGGGCAGTAGCGGCAGCCGAACGTGCCTTTCCGCACTGGTCCCAGCAAACAGCCGCATACCGTTCCAAGATCATGCTTCGCATTTCGGAGCGGATTCGGGAGCGGCTCGACGAATTGGCTGTGGCCGAGACCACCGATAACGGAAAGCCGCTGTGGCTGTCGAAGGCCGTGGATATCCCGCGAGCCGTCGATAACATGGCATTCTTTGCCACGGAGATCCTGCACACGCAGACGAGTGCGCATCAGACCGATCAGCACACGCTGAATGTTACGCTGCGCTCACCCCTGGGGGTTGTTGGCTGCATCTCGCCGTGGAATCTACCGCTGTACTTGTTCACATGGAAGATCGCTCCCGCCTTAGCTGCCGGCAATTGCGT
>JAULYI010000047.1:0-4485 GCA_032117915.1 Kapaibacterium sp. (SeqCode)
TGTTTGCCGTGTCGTATCTGTTAGTACGTGGCATCCAGGAATCGGCGCGAGCCAATGCTGTGATCGTAGCACTGAAGATCGCCGTCGTGATCATCTTCATCGGTCTGGGATTCTCGTACATCAATGCCGAGAACTTCACGCCATACATCCCCGAGAATACGGGATCGTTCGGCCACTTCGGCTGGAGCGGTATCCTTAAGGCTGCCGGTATGGTGTTCTTTGCCTTCATCGGATTTGACGCTGTATCAACGGCTGCACAAGAGGCAAAGAATCCGCAAAAGGATATGCCGATCGGCATCCTTGGCTCGCTTGTGATCTGCACGATCTTGTACGTACTGTTCTCCTTCGTGATGACAGGCGTCGCTAACTACACGGAGTTTGCCGGCGTCGCTGCACCGGTAGCTGTTGCGATCGATAAGATGGGCATTTCATGGCTGTCACCGGCCATCAACCTCGCCATCATTGCCGGCTACTCCAGCGTGATCCTTGTGATGTTGCTTGGTCAGTCCCGCGTGTTCTACACGATGTCAAAAGACGGCCTCCTGCCGAAGCTCTTCAGCGATACGCATCCCAAGTTCAAGACGCCGTGGAAGTCGAACATGCTGTTCGCATTCGTGGTAAGCGCGTTCGCCGGCTTCGCCCCGATCGCACTCGTCGGTGAGATGACGTCGGTCGGCACGCTGTTCGCCTTTGTTGTCGTGTGCGCTGCCGTGTTGATCCTTCGGTATAAGGAGCCCAATCGTGAGCGTCCATTCAAGACGCCGTTCGTTCCGCTCGTTCCGATCCTGGGAATCGTGGCATGTGGATCGCTTCTCGTTTCGCTCTGTGTAAGTGACTTCATGCATGCCGGTCGTTTGTTCGTGTGGCTGGGCATTGGTCTGATCGTCTATCACACGTACAGCAAGAAGCACTCTAAGATCCGTCAGGCCCAGGGATGAGTTTTCAGCGAGCGCTCGGACTCTTCGACTCGACAATGATCGTTGCCGGATCCATGATTGGATCCGGCATCTTTATTGTGAGTGCAGACATCGCGCGTACGACCGGTACGCCGCTGCTTCTGCTGGCCGTGTGGGTCATCACAGGCGTGCTCACACTTACGGCAGCATTGTCGTACGGTGAACTCGCCGGCATGTTCCCACAGGCCGGTGGTCAGTATGTCTATCTCCGCGAAGCATTCGGGCCGCTGGCCGGCTTCCTGTATGGTTGGACGCTGTTTACCGTGATCCAGACCGGGACGATCGCAGCCGTCGGTATGGCCTTTGCCAAATACACTGCATTCTTCCTTCCTGCTGTCGGTGAGTCATCCGTCCTTCTCGATCTGGGCGTTGTGCGGGTGAATGGGGCACAGGCTCTCGCTATCGCGTCCATCCTGCTGCTCACGCTTATGAATACGCGTGGTGTGCAGCTGGGTAAACTGATCCAGAATGTCTTCACCACGACGAAGATCGTGAGTGTCGTAGCGCTGGCCGTCGTTGGCATCGTCATCGGATGGAACAGCGAGGTCTTTACATTGAATTGGTCAACGCTGACGACCGGTGCTGCCGCTTCATCATGGACGCCACTGACGGCTTCCACGCCCATCCTGTTTGCCGTGGCCGTAGCGATGGTAGGATCGGTATTCTCGAGCGATGCATGGAATAACATCACGTTTGCTGCTGCCGAAGTGCGCGACCCCGCCAAGACCATTCCACGGGCGCTCATGATCGGTGTAACGCTGGTGACGCTGTTGTATCTGGCTTGTAATGTGGCCTACCTTGGACTTCTGCCACTCATGGGTGACCCCGAGGGCACTACCGCGCTAGCACGCGGGATCTCGCATGCGACGAATGACCGCGTCGGTGCCGCGGCGGCCGACGTGATGTTTGGTACCGTTGGGGCGTCGGTCATGGCCATCCTGATCATGATCTCGACCTTTGGATGCAACAATGGTCTGATCCTGAGCGGATCGCGAGCATACTTCGCCATGGCGGCAGACGGACTCTTCTTTACCAAGGCAGCCTCACTCAACAAGCGAGGCGTACCGGCCACATCACTATGGATCCAAGCCGTATGGGCTTCGGCGTTATGCCTGAGCGGATCCTACGGCGATCTGCTGGACTATGTGGTGTTTGCTGTGCTGGTATTCTACGTGCTAACGATCGCCGGGATCTTCCATCTCCGTCGTACACGGCCGGATATCCCGCGTCCTGTACGCGCCGTTGGCTATCCCATCCTTCCAGCCATCTACATTGTAGGTGCAGTGTTTATCTGCGTTGCACTGCTGATCTACAAGCAACAGTACACATGGCCCGGGCTCATCATTGTTGCCTCGGGCATTCCTGTGTACCTGCTATGGCGACGCATTAACGCAGCACGGTAAGCATCTGCGTGCTCACGCCGCCCGCCGTAGCGATACGGACCACGTAGCGTCCGCCACTTACCGGGCGTCCGTCGATACCGGTTCCGTTCCACTGAACGACGTGTGATCCCGGAAGCGCATCGGCTGCGCTGAACGACCACACCGTGCGACCGGTCAGGTCATGCACGACAACATCGATCGGTGTAACGTCTGTCACAACGATCGTCATCATCGCCCCCTGATCGGTTGGATTGGGAGCGATCGTAACCTGTGACTGTGCCAGACCGCCGTCGTCGACGCCGGTGGTGGTCACGCTTGTCTCAATGGCACGGCCCATGTCATAGTAGGTACCGCTTGCCGGGGTTGACCGCAGAGAGGCACAGACGATCTTGTAGCGGACGGATCCTTCGTTCACGAGCGAGTCGGCAAAGCGCGTCTCCGTGATCGGTGTCGGCGTCTGCCGAACGAACTTGCCGGTTGCGCCGATGGCGCGATAGACCAAGTACCCATCAACCGGCTCGGTCGGGGCCGTCCACGTGATGTTGACCTTGTTGGGAAAGTCCGTCGTGGCTACGACGGACGAAGCCTGCGGCACGGGGATCATCTCCGAGCGAAGCGTCGGGTCGCCGATCAGCGCGATGTGGATGCCGCGGTCTCCAACGCTCGCAACACTTGCGCCTTGATTGGTATAGATCACATTGGGTACATAGTTGCCAAGGGCACTATTGACGATCGTCTGGTTATTCTGCGAGATACGCAGGCTGTGTCCGACCGGCTCTCCCAAGGCCATGTGGTGCATGTACCAGTGCGGACGACCACTCCAGCCACAGACGAGGATGCGAGGGTCGGAGGCCACCGAGGCACGCATGAAATTGTCCTGCGTGTTCCAGTCGCCGAAGTAGCTGCCGAAGAGCAGCGAGAACACGGCATGGGCAGGTTTACTGGCGAAGTCCTGGCTTGTTCCGACGCCCCCGGCACTGGTGTTCGTACCGCCGCCGCAGCCATAGCCGAACTGATACGTCGTCGGACCTGCAAGGTCACCAAAGAAGTCGCCGGCGCGAACCGATGTGTCACCGCCGAACACGACAAACGAGCGCCAGGCAGATGCTGCAAATACCTCGCCGTACGTGCCAAAGTTGTCATCAATGATGCCGCCGCTGCGCACGCGCCACGCATTGGTGCGGTAGGCATGATTCTTCTGGAAATAACGCTTCAGCAGATCGACCTCTGATGCGGTATAAACAGGCATGTCGAAGAAATCGACACGACCAACGGGGATCTCGACCGGAGAGGTGAAGATCGATGCGTCATACTTTCCGTCACCGGGCGTGTTGGCATTCACCGGTCGCTGTGTGTTGCGGTTGTCGACGGATCGATCGGGATACGACCCGTTGATATCGCCGTAGATACCGTCGGCAGGCCATGCACCAAGGTGGTCGGGACGGTGTCCGTCCGGGGCCGTATTACCGGAATAGGGGATTGGTACCCGACCGATCAGGAAGATCGCCGACAGCGGATCGGCCTTGTGTTCTTCCTTGACCAGGTTGCGCACGAGCATGACCTTGGCACTGTCGAACTGTTCGGCGCGGGGCACGAAGCGCCGCTTCACCGTCCAGCCCTCGGACTCGAGGTCATTCCTGAGCGTATCCAGCTGTCGCACCAGTGCCTGTTGCATCGTCGAGTCGATCACCAGCAGCACACGACCGCGGTCGGTTGGAACAACCTTCGAACCACCAAACACATAGCCCGTGGCAATCCACTGCGCATAGACCGGAGCACCGGTGACCGAGTCTTTGCCAACCTGACGTCGGGAGAGTCGAAGCACTCGATACTCATATCCTGTACCTTCCTCACACCCAGCGTCGCTGTATGCCGTGCTGGTCGAATCAAGGACGGCAAGGGGCGTTGGTGGGAAGTCTGTAACGCTTATCCCCTTGCGATAGACCTCGTACTGCACGGCATCGGCGGACTGCGGCCATGACACGGTGACAGTCTTCGATGCGGCATCATGGGATGCTCTGAGTGCGACGGTGTAATCGCGTGGGCCCTGTGCTGTCAGGGTACCTGCCGCAACCATTGTTGCAAGGAGGAAAAGGCCGAGTCTGCTGCTCATAGTGGTCGTTGCTACGGTGATTATCGAAGGTATC
>JAULYI010000048.1:0-10527 GCA_032117915.1 Kapaibacterium sp. (SeqCode)
CGGCGCGGCCCGTGAGCAGCACGATCGGAAGATCCTGGCGCGCGCCGCGCAGCTTTGTACAGAACGTCACGCCGTCAAGGCCCGGTAGAGACCAATCAACTATGGCAAGGTCGTAATAGCTTCCAACAGTGATCTCTGAGGCCTCTTCGGCAGACCCAGCTTCGATGACGCGATGGCCGTGATGACGAAAGTAGTCTGCGTACGAGCGACGCATCCGCTCGTCGTCTTCGACAAGTAAGATCGTATAGTCGCGCTCTGATGCCTTGCTTCGTATGTCGTTGTTCATTCGAACACCTAAGAACGTTTGAAGTACAGCGGTATCGGTAAAATCCCGTGACGTTGTATGCAATTGTACTGCAATAATACTACATTTGTGTGACAGCAATGGGCGAGATGTCGGATTATAGTGGCCGTTTGTCGTGTTCGTGTCACGATGCAGCACCTTGTCGATGGTTATCCACAGCCGACATCTACAGCAACTCTACCATGAACTATGGCAGTTGGAGAGTGGTTTATGCGTGATGTGGAACATCTATGCACTCATGAACAGCTTCTGGGATCCGTTCCGGTTGGTATTGCCAGCCTGGAGGGTGGTGTACTGCACTATACCAACGAGGCGTTCGCGACACTGCATGGATCAACGGTGAACGACCTCCTGGGTCAGCGCTGGACGTCCTACGTGTCGCCGATCTATCACGCCGCCATACAACCTGTGATCTCGCAACCGACGGACGCAGGTCTATCCTGGTCGGGTATGCTCTCGATTTCCTGCTCTCTTCGTGGAGAGCGGCGCCTGTACTGCATGATCAAGCCCGGTGTTCATGGAACTGTCACGGTAACGCTTCAAGAGGCAGAGGTAGGCTACGGACCGGGCGCAACGGCCATCGAAGAGCTTCGCGCGTTACGCGACGTCACGTCAACGTCAAACCATGGCTACTGGCGTTGGACGTTGGACACCGATGAGGTCGAGATCAGTCGACTCTTCAGCGAGTTGCTTGGTTACGCGTCATCATCGGCATCAGTTGGTATACGCACTACAAACTGGTTTTTTACCATCATGCACCCCGATGACCTGCGTGTGGCCGAAGCCGGATATGAACGGTACCTGGCCGGACAGCAGCCGTTTTGGGAGGCAGAGGTTCGCTTGCGCTCTGCCGATTCCCGATGGATACGAACATCAGTTCGCGGGTGCTTTGTTCGATGGGCCGACGATGGCAGGCCCATGGATATGGCCGGTACGTTCACGAATCTGGAAGAGGCGTATAGCGCACGTCAAGCCCTCGATAATCTTGAGCGGATCTTGCGCACCATTGCCGCAACGCCAGCTATCGGGCAGGCTGATGACGTATCTACCCGACAATTGACCACGCTGCTTCACATGACGTTCGATCGTATCGATGTTTCCAGCGGGGGGCTTGTTTCGTTGAAGCGGCACGACGATGATACCTACGAGTGTGACGTGCTTCGTTGTATCGATCGGGATGATACACCGGTGTTCGAACCAACATACCGGACCAGCGCGCATGGGATCGAACACGTCGTAACGGGCGATGTTGTGACCCTGCGACCGGAAGACCCGACCTACGGTCTTGTTGCAGAGATTGTACGTTCATCATCGACGGCAGATGTGCTGCACGTTATACCACTTCGAACCGAGCGCCGTACAGTTGGTTGTATTGTTGCACAGGGATCTGATCACCCACCGTCAGCCTTGACGCAAAATCCTGTTGGCTCTCTCCTCTTATCTACGATCGCCAGGTTACTGGAGATGCGACAGCATCGCGGGAACCTTGATGCCGTAGAACGGCGCAACGAGGGCCTTAGCGAAGAACTCGACCGCCTGCGCCGTAGCCGGGAGTCTAGCGCCCGAGCAACAGATGACCTCCTGGCTGGGGTCTCGCACGAGCTTCGTCAGCCGCTTTCTGCAATCCTCGGTACAACGGAATCCCTGCTCGAAGGTGTGTATGGGACGTTGAACCCCGCGCCTGCGGCACGCATAATGGATGTGCATGAATGTGCGACGCACCTGCTATCATTGATCAATGATATGCTGGACGTCTCAATGGCACGAGTCGGATCATTGTCAATTGTGCGATCCAGTACCGACGTGGTGTCCGTTGTATCCTCTGCCGTGACCATGCTGCGTCCGCTGGCTGACCGGAAGAACATCGCCATTCGCGTTGCCGCTCATCCGACCGAACCAATCATGGTCGACCTTGACGCGCGGAGGATCAGGCAAGTTGTGATCAATCTTGTAGCCAATGCGATCAAGTTCACACCGGAGTGGGGCGAGGTGATCATTGACGTGAGGGGGCGCATGTTCGATACAGAGGTTTGTATCAGCGTCGCCGACAACGGCATTGGCATTGCCTCCGACCAGCTTCCAATGCTGCTTGAACCATATGCTCAGGCAGATGCTTCCGCCGCTACCATACAGCAGGGCAGCGGACTTGGCCTTCCTATCGTTGCGTACATCATTGATGCCCATGACGGAATCCTTGAAGTGCAAAGCACGCCGGGACAGGGAAGCACATTCACGGTGTGTCTACCTTGGAAATGCGTTCCGAGTGGCGCACAGCTAGAACCACAGCCAGAGAAGCGACGCACCTCAAACGGCTCCGTCATCGTCATTGACAGGAATCTAATGTTCCGGTCGCAAGCGAAGATGTTGTTATCCGACAGTGGATATTGCGTAGAAACAGTAGCCGAAGGCTTACAAGACGTTCAGGGCCAAGACGTACGTCGTGACAGTGTGATCGTTGTTGGTGTTCAACGTATCGATGCAGACCTGAAACGCGCTGTTCGACGCATCATGGCATCAGTGCAACCGAACCAGTTGCGCCCGCGCATCATCGTCATGCCCGCCATTGCCACACAAGTCGATATCGAGGATCTCCGTGCAGGGGGAGTATGTGATGTCCTACCCAAAGGCGTGGCCAAGCAGTTGTTGGTTACGGCCGTAGCTGCCGCTTTGCGAGATCGCTCGAGTGACCTCGGCAGCAACGACGATAGCAATCCTGACACCTGATCAGAACCGGGCGTCACTCAACAATACTGACCTCTACAACACGGCTCAGGAATCGGTTCTCCGGAGTATCGTAGTTATTGATGCCCACTGGAAACTCTCCACTACCAACACCAACAACGGTGTTGATCTTGATGTCCGCCCTCATGCGCCGCGCTAGATCGGCAACAACCTCGGCGCGCCGTTGTGCCAATCGAAGGTTGCCCTCGAGATCACCCAGATCGTCGGTGTATCCCACGACGTTTACGCTGTCGTTCTTACCAAGGCGCGCCATAAAGAATTTCAACAGTTCCTCATCACGAACACTTGGAGTGGAGCTTCTGATGGCAAACGTCGCAAGCGATAGACGTTTGATACGCTGTGTTTTCATGTCCAGCTTGAACGGCAGCTGCAATGCAGTCGAAAGCGTGTCACCACGAATGTTTACGACCGTCATCGTCACGATGACCGGCTTTCGATCGGTGGTCAACTCATACAGCTCTGTCTCGGGCAGGAGCTCGAGTTCTTTAAACTCTCCGGCGCCGCTTCTACTCCAGATCACCTTGCCATCAAGCTCAAACGTGTAGCTCCACTCGGCTGTTGCATCCGCGGTTGTCGTCAACTCGTCCACAGCTAGCCGATCTATGCTAGGTACCAGCTTTGTGGTTCGATCCATTCGTACCACAGGCAAGAACAGGTCTGCAGAAGTCGATGAGATATCGACGCGTCGACTTTCCTGTTGTCCTTTCTCCGACTGAATTGTGCTGACGACTTCGGGTTGACAATTGGTAGGGTTCCACTCGACATTGATGCGCGACGTGTCGATGTTCCAAATGTCGACGAAGTACCGCTTGATTGCCAATGCCCTTGCCAGCGCTATCGAGCAGTCCGCAGAGTCGGTCTGGCTATTTATGTGGCCATGGATCGTTATCGAAGCATCGGACGATGAAAGGCGGCTTCCGAGAATGTTTAACACATCGCTGTTAACATCCTGCTGAGATGTCGCGTTTCCGCTCTCATCATACGATTCGAGATCATCTGAGCGGAGCCGACGAATGCGGAATGGCAGCTCAGCAGATCCTGCATCAAAGAACACAACCGGAAGAACCATGAAGATCGACTCCATCTGGCTGTACTCGGCATTGAAGCGAAGAGCGCGCAGAGGACTTGTCGAATCAAGTTTTTCGACGTTGAGTGTATCGATCTTCACAGGACCCTGCAACTTGGCTTTGCCGCTTGTTCGACGCCACACGATCTGCGTTGTGTTACTTCCATCATTCCCAACGCTACCAACGGTTGTTGTCATCTCCGATGTACGGATCTCTTCGACGAGCGTATCCGTTCTGAACATCGTTTGTGTGATGGTCTTGAAGTATCCGTCGCGAGCAGTGTCAAACTCGATACGGTTCATTCCTTGAAGCACGTAGTCATCATCTGTGTTGCCGACACGACGCACCAGGACGGTGTCGGTTCGATACAGCGTTCTGGTTTCAACAACGGTGTCCGGGAGATCGTCGACATTGAACCGCACAGCAACGCCCAGCGAAGTCCGTAGGTCTGTCCACGAAGTTCCTTTCCGTATGGACATTGGATAGTACGATAGGTTGAGCGAGGGCGTGATGACGCCGATGGGGTCGGCAACGATGTCGCGTCCAACGCCTGCACGAAGACCGGCACGGAAGACGGACACGTCAGGTATCGTCGTCTCGCCGACCGTTTCATCAACCGTGCTACCACTAGGATACGTGATACCCGAAGGTGAGATGATCGTTGCTGTCTGCCTCCACATTGGCGAGCCGAGCGCCACGACGAACGATGGCATGAACCATATCCGCCAGGCATCCAATTGATATTGAACGCCGCCGGACAGCTCGAACATCATTCCTTGGCTGTGAAGAGCGAGCTCTCGTACGAGCGGCAGCACATTGCCGAACTGATCGCGGACCCTTGCACGGTCATCCTTGACCGTTTGCGTTGTTGTCCAACTGTCGATACCGGCAAGAGCGATCCACGACATTGCTGTGTCGAGCTCCTGCTCGAAACCGACGCCGAGACCAAACGAAGACCCGATACCGCCCTGAAAAGGCTTACAGTTTGCGTCGTCTAAACACCGAAGGTCAGACGCGAAATGTGCCGTCACTCCGCCACGAAGATCAAGAATGATCGACCGGTGGGTGGTGTCAAAGACAAACTCTTTGCCACCTCGAATGACGGTCGTTTGTGATGTTGCGTTGAACGTCGCACAGGCAACGACGAGGAGCGTACATAGCAGATTCCTCATCGTCCACTCCCTGCAACCGGCACCGTGGTAGTTCCGTGTACACTTGAGGCATGCACGTATGTCCATGAACCGGGTACGATGGGCATGCGAACATCGCGCTGCTGATCGCCGGCGCTTACCACGCGCGTGGACATGACCTTACCAAGCATGTCAACGGTCGCAATCGTGATATCAACATCAGCGGTGCCGACCTCGACATTGATATGGTCATCGCCCCCTCCACGAACCCTGATGGCGGGCGACAGGGGGCGACGTATCGTTGACAGCTCACACCCGTATGGAGCGATCGGCACGTCCAGAACTCGAGAGGGAAGGGGCATGGAAAAACAGGGATTCGTCCCGCGTACACTGTCGATCGTTATCGCTGCTGACAGTGACGTTCCGGAGAGGACGGTAAGCCGCTGCTCGATGAATGGCGAGACGGTGCCCGTTCCACAATCAGAAAGTGCATAGGTTATCAGGCCGGCTGTGTCGTTGACGATTATGTCCTTGACAAAGCATGTGGCTGCAGCCGAGCGGATCTGAAGAAGTTCCGGATCAACGCGGATCGTGAGCCAGACGGTGTCGTTCCATCGGAAACGACTCAGGCCTGACGCATCAAATCCCAGCAAGGAAAGATCAACCGTATCGCCCGATCGTACCTGCTCCGACCCTGTTGATAGTACCATGGATACGGGTACATCCTTCGGACCGTAGTCAGCAGTGAATTCGAACGTATCGATCCACCGACAATCATCTTTCGCAATGAACCGGCAGGGCAGGATGCGTGGCGTGCTCGTTTCGACGAGTGTGATCGGTATTCGAGCGGTAGCGTTCGGTGGAACCGTGATGAAGGGTTCGTTGATACTGAAGCCGGGACTGAGCGGTATGAACTCGAAGTCACGGGGAACGCGCTGCAGGTTGGTCACAGACACGAAGACATTCGGGGATTCACCACAAAGAGAGACAGTGTCTGCAGACGTGATACCCGGCCCTCGTGGATCAGCGGGCTCGATGAGGATCGTCGATGTGGCCGAGCATTCAAAGAGCGTGACGTACACGCTATACTCTCCTGGCTTCGTTACGGTGATGGTCGGCGTTGTTTCGCCCGTAGACCACAGATAGGTCTGGAACCGCCCTGCTGTTGTGATCCTTGTTGAATCGCCTTCACAGATCGCCTGTCCATCCAGGGCGATAAGCTCGGGCTTAGCCAGGCCATCCTCGATAACGATCGTGTCGTTTTTGATGCACCCATTGCCGTAGATCGCAGATGCGATATACCTACCGGGCAGCCTGATCGTAAGCTGTTTTGATGTTCCCTGGACGGTGTCGTTCCGAAGCCACACATAGGCGGGTGCGTTTTGGATGACCTCGAGCGTTAGCTCTTCGCCAAGACAGAGCGAAACTCGTCCGTCGGTACTTCGTGCTCGGATCCGCGGAGAGGGCAGGATGACGCTGGTGATCCTTCGAGTAACAGCACAGGCTCCATCGACCGACGCGGTTACGGTCATGGTATCTGAGGTGGTGAACACGCGACGTCGTACTGTTGAGGCATCTCTCCATACCGCTCGGGTGAATCCGGAGGGAATGGTGACCACGATCGAGTCGCCCTCGCAGGCTTGGTACTCGGTCTTTATGTCGAACGGCACAGGCGTTGAGCGCCTGACCGTTACGCTGGAGATGGAGACGCAACTGTTCTTGATCTCGCCAAGACTCACTCGCACGGTATAGATTCCGGCGTCTCGCACGATGATGCGTTGTGTGGTATCCGGAAGGAAGACACCATCCCTTAACCACCGGTACGAGCTTAATGGTGGTTGGGCTTCCAGCACGAGGGAGTCTCCCTCGCAGATGGTGAGTCCTTGGGTCGGCGTGTTGATTCGAGCAGTGGTGTCGAACACCCGGTTCACACGGAACAACGCTGTATCGGCGCAGCCGGGTCCGCTGGTGCCAATGCAGGTATAGATATCTGCCGAGTCGATCATGATCGAATCGAGACCACCATCCAGACGTGTCTGTGTTTGCCCGGTGCTGATGTACCATTCGTATCGAGCAAAGCCCTTGCGGGCACGAAGGACTTCGCTCTTACCTAGGCAGAGACTAAAGGCTGTATCGTTTCCTACGAACGGTCGATCACTGTACTGAACGGTGATAGGAGGCAGCTTGATCGAACAACCGTTGCTGTTCTTAACGGTGACGGAGTAGATTCCTGGCTGGGTAATGGTTGCATTGCGTCCCGTTGCTGTATTGCTCCACTCATACGTGGTCCAACCCGAAGGTGCTGTGAGGATCACTGGCTGATCGCCGCATACAACAGCGTTGCTGGGAAAGCGAACGATCTCGACGCTCCGCCGCGTTACCGATGGTTCAGGATCTAGGAATGGTCTGGCACGTACCCAATCCACGGCAAAGGACCCGGCAAAACCGGGTAGGTTGGCCACACCAAAGGTCTTCCACGTGTTGCCGGATTCAGTGCGCTTCGCTCGTAGCGTATCCCTGATGGTTGGCGTTGACATTCGAGTCCGAAGGATCAGGATGGAATCCGCGCGCAGACGAATGCTGTACAAGACGGTGTCGCCAATGGCCCATACCTTGCCCGGCCCACTCAGGTCTTTTGTCGTACCATTTGTCGTCCGATACAGATCCGCATCAGCAGACCCCGGTCGTGCATCGTGCTGGACGACGTAGGCATCATCAAGGTTGTCGTTCAATCCAAAGAAGGCAAAGAGACCGCATCCGGCCCTGGTAGCGCGCATGCAGGCCTCGATGATCATCCCGCTGCCGAACGCCGGTGGAGTACCCTCCCACGTTGTGAACGGTCCGGATGCATTCGCAGACGTCGTTGGCGTAACGCGATCCTGGTACACTGTAAAGGTGGCACTGCCACTCGACCGAGACACCGACTGTCTGGGGTCAGCAAGGACCTTGACCTGAATCGATGCCGAGCGTGGAAGGTTGTTGATGCGTACCCAGCACGCAAGACTGTCATTAGCTGGTTTAATTGGCTCGATAAAAAAGGGCAGCAGTGAATCTGTGTCGCACCGCCGTACAAGCAACTGGTTTACAATAATGTTGTTTGGCAGAACGAGGCGGACAACGACGACAGGCAGATCTCTGCCTTGTCTGTTTCCGATATCGAACAGTGCAACGAGTTCCTGAGCTACAGCCGATGATGCAACAAGCATCATCGCGGCCACGGCCACAATGCGAATCATAGAGCGTCTCCCATGCTAGACACGGGAAAATTACTGAATGAAGCGATGCTTGATCCGTTTTTGATCGCGACGAGAAATACGAGTTACAACGGACGTTCTCTTCAACACGAGCACACATTTTTGTGGCCCCAGAGGGGTTCTGGGTTCCATCACTATCGAATGTCACGATCATGAACAAGCATACCAATGCACCAAGGCCATGGGGGTGGCTGCGGTGGTTCGTCGGGGCACTGTCAATACTGGCAGTGCCCATGTACGGACAACAAGCGCTTCCCCGTGCGGTGATCGCATCCGGCGGCTCCGTCAAGGCATCATCGGGGGCAAGCTATCTCTCATCGACGATCGGCCAGGTTGTCGCCGGAAGGTCGTCCATCCAGCTCTTCGAGACCAACAACCAAGGGTTTTGGCTGCCGATCGAGCGTGTGACAACCGTTCGGCCGGATGAAACGGCAACAGACGATGCTTCTCTTACCGCCTTTCCCAATCCATTTTCGTCGGCAACGACGATCAGGATCGATGCCGCACTGTCCGGTGAGATCACGGTTCGTATTCGGGATTTGGTAGGGGGCCATGTCAGAACACTGACGTCGTCAGCTGTGACGGGGCAAGAGCAACATGTCATCGTAGATGGTCTGACCGACGCCGGTGATCCTATGGCTGCCGGTGCATACACCTACGAGATCGCTGCACGGTCCATCACGGGTCAGCCTCTGCGTTTCGTTGGTCGCCTTCAGGTCGTTCGATAACGCCTGGTTTCCCGGCGCTCCATTAGCAGCACCGGCTTCCGAAGGCCGCTGCCCAACATATCTCAGCCGCCACGCGGCGCATGAACACGTCACAATCCATTCTTGAGGGGTTACGTAATGAACGTTCCTAGAAAACATCTTCTTGCCGCTGCCTTGGCCTGTATCATGGCTGTCGGCAGTCAACCAGTAATCGCTCAATCCGTCGATCGGGTGATCTCGTATCAGGGCTTACTGACCGAGGTTACCGGGGAGCCATTGGCCGATGGTGCATACCGGCTGGTGATCCGCCTGTATGACAGCCCGACGGTAGGCACCCTCGTCTTTTCGGAGACGCAGGACATCGTGGTCACGAAGGGGCTGTTTACTACGCTCATCGGCTCGGTCGATACCGCCGGGATCGCGGCAGTGAACTTCAATAAGCCGCTATGGCTTGAGACGGCCATTGAAGGCAGCGCACCATTCACACCACGAACACGCCTGGCCGTAGTACCCAATGCGGTGATCGCTGAGCGCGCCTTGCAGGCTGACAGACTCAACCCGCAGTACGACGAGCTGGTGAAGTCGCTCAATGGCGCTCAAGGCGACGTTGTTGTGAAGGGTGCGAATGGCGTGAGCGTAACACGCATACAGGATACGATCAGGATCTCCGGACCGATTCCGAATGGCAATTCGGGTATCCACAGCTTGGCATCGAATGATGGATCGATCGCCATCACGAATGCCGACGGGCCGGACGCCATCATCCGCGTGGCCGACGGAGGCATAACGGCGTCGAAGCTTGCCAGCGGTAGTGTGACATCCGTCAAGCTTGCCGATGGCGCGGTAACCGGTGCTAAGCTTGCCGACGGCGCAGTGACGTCAGCCAAGATCGCTGCCGGCGTCATCCCTACGTCGTTGTCGCCAAGTGGTGCGGCCGGTGGCGACCTCATCGGTACCTACCCCAGCCCCCTTATCAGAGCAGGGTCCGTTACGTCTGATAAACTTGCGAACGGAGCTGTGATCGAAGGAAAGATCGCCGACGGTGCTATCACGGCCGCGAAGATCGCTGCCGGTGGTGTCACAACATCCCGGATCGCTGATGGCGCTGTAACATCAGCCAAACTCCAGCCCACAGGGGTGGTCCCCGGCACCTACGGCGACTACAACAAGGTTGTAAAGATGTCGGTTGACTCCCAGGGTCGAGTCACCACAGCCCAAGAACTCACCCTTACCGGTATCCAGCCAGGAGGTCCGGCCGGTGGTGATCTTACGGGCATCTATCCCTTTCCGGAGATCAATCGCAACGTAGCCGGCACGAACATT
>JAULYI010000049.1:0-4996 GCA_032117915.1 Kapaibacterium sp. (SeqCode)
GAGGTTCAAGAGGCAGTAGTCCCGGCAACGCTGAACACGTGGCAAGAGCAAATGACCTCCCTCCGCGACGTTTATGAGTGTCAGATCGGCGAGCCAACATGTCTTGGGCTCGACACGAGTACTTTGGTAGCATCGTGCGCATAGGCATCATCACTACCCAGAAGAAGGAGGACCCGCTCTCGATCGAAGTGGATAAGTTTACGTTTCTGCAATAGGCGTACACTTTTGTCGATCGCTGACATTGCCGTAGCATCCAGCCGTGTAACCAGCTGTTGGATCGACACGTGTCGTGCTATGGAGGTGCTTTGGAGAATATCCCCTCGTAGATGCCTACCGCATTTCCTGTAGCTCGTTTCTTGGCTATATCTTCGCGTTACATCAGCACCCCATGCAACACAACTCATCTACACGTATAGCCGTTGTCACCTACCTCATCGGCATTATAACTGCGAATATTCTTGCCTCGATTTATGGACCTGTCGCTACGCCGTATATCGCGTTCACGCTTATCGGACTGGACCTGTCGCTCCGTGACTTCTTGCAGCTGCGATTACAGCCCATGCACTTACTGGGTTTGATCGGGATAGGGGGCATGCTGAGTTACATTGCTGTTCCCGAGGCGGGGATCATTGCCGTGGCATCGGCAACGGCATTCATCGTGGCTTCGATAATAGACTGGTTGGTGTTTTCTATGCTCAAGCGCTGTGCTTGGCTTGTGCGTGCGAACCTATCCAACGTTGCGGGTGCGATACTAGACTCTGCAGTTTTCGTCACGGTTGCATTTGGCTTCCTGTGGGAGGCGGTGCTTTTACAGTTCGCTGCAAAGGTTGCGGGTGGCTTCCTGTGGTCTTTGGTGCTTACAAGGCTTGTTCGGTAGACTCCAGAAAACGGCCCCCTACCGACCCTGTCCAAACCACCTCACGGCGTCCTGCTTCATCTTGACCAGTTCCGTCTTGAGCAGGTACATCATGTGACCGGCTCCGTAGTAGGTCATGCTCAGATTTGGCTTGGCCGGTGCGGGCAGGAACATGTGATCGAAGGTATACTCTGTGCCATAGAACGGTGTGGCAAGGTCGTAGTATCCGTTCAGCACCCAGACGCGAAGGTCGGGGTTTGCCAGTATGGCGTTGCGTAGCCGTGGCGCGACGTTCAGGTATTCGTTCTGGACGTTGGTGTAGTCCCATGGGTGGACTCGACCGGTGAGTACTTCGTAGGGCAGCGTCGTCTTGACACCCAGCTCGCGCGTGAGATAGTCGTTGATGCACGTCGAGAAGCAGCCGGCGATCGTGGGGTGGTGACTCGGGTCGCGCTCCATAGACTCGGCCAGTCGGTCGGCCTGGAAGCCGGTATAGCGACTGTCGAAGCGACCGATGATCAGCCCCTTGTCGCGCAGAAGTTCCTGGCAGAAACGGAAGATCACCGGACGAAGGTTAGCCTTGTCGAGATAGTCTGCGCTCAGTCCCGTAAACCGGGCTAGTGTTGCGATGGCCTGCGTGCGCTCAGCAGCCGACAATGCATCGCCCTTCATAAGCGTGATCGCATAGTCGCCCATGGCATAGGCACGAGCTTCGGCCGCGACCTGCTCGACCGTCTTGGCCTGCATGTCGGCAGGGAGACGCTTGTGATACCAGGCTGTGACGGCAAACGCGGGCAGGAATGACGCGAACGGCAGATCGTTGCCCTCAGCGATGTCGATCGTTTGAAAGTTTAGCACCGCGCTGACCAAGATCACGCCGTTCAGGTACATGCCGTAGCGCTGCTGCAGATGATCGCTGAGCGCGCTTGCGCGCGTTGTTCCGTAGGACTCGCCGATCAGGTACTTCGGTGAGGCCCAGCGCTTGTTGTCGCTTACGTAGCGACGGATAAACTCGCCGACAGACTCGATATCCTGATTGTATCCGTGAAAACTCTTTGCATCCTTCTCGTCGGCCGCGCGCGAGAAGCCCGTGCTTACAGGGTCGATGAAGACCATATCTGCAAGGTCCAGCCACGAGTGCTCATTATCAACAAGGGCATAGGGAGGGGGCAGTGTGGTGCCGTCGTCGTTCATCGCAACACGACGCGGACCAAGCACGCCAAGATGGAGCCATACCGATGATGAGCCCGGGCCGCCGTTGAACGAGAACATGAGCGGCCGCGTGGACGGGTCGGTCGTTCCTGTTCGCGTGTAGGCGATGAAGAACACCTTGGCTCGTTCCGTGCCGTCTTCCTTTACCAGTGTGAGGTGTCCGGCTGTGGCCTCGTACTCAACGCGCTTTCCGCCGATCGTGACGGCACGCTTCGTGGTGACCGGGTTTTGGAAGATCGCTGTGCCTGCCTTTGTTGAGTCGGCAGCATTGGTGATCAACGTTGCTATCAGGAAGGCAACGGCAATGGCAAGAATTCTATTGGTCATTCCGGGCTGTTCTCCGAGCGGATGGATTTCATTGTTTCCTGCACCATACCAGGCGCTGCTGGCTGAACATTCGAGAGGAACGGTGTCACATCTTCGATCAGCCCTGCATTCGTTTCGCGATGAATGTACTTCGCCACCTCTTCCATGCTGCCCGTTTCTTTCCATACGCGCAGCTGGCGATCAGCGCCGGAGCCCATCTCTAGGATCTGATAGATGTACTCGATCTCGCGGCGCGAGCCGAGTTCGTCGACGACATCGTCCACGAAGTCGAGCAGCTCACGCACGAGCTCGCGAGCCGGCATTTCCTTCTGGCGTCCCCAGTCGATCAGCTTGCCGTCCAAGCCATACCGAACGGCGCGCCACTTATTCTCCATGAGCAGCGACCGGCGATACTGGCGGAACGAGAGATTCTTCTCGTACATCGAATAGAGCTTCGCGGCCAGGGCCTGACACAGCGCAGCGATGGCGATGGTTTCCTCGATACGCATCGGCAGGTCGCAGATACGTACTTCAAGGGTGGGAAAGAATGGATGGGGACGAATGTCCCACCAGATCTTCTTCGCATTGTCGATCGATCCGGTCTTTACGAGCAGCTTCACATAGTTGTCATACTCGCTCCAGCTCGAGAACAGGTCGGGCAGCGCCGTCCGCGGGAAGCGCTCAAAGATCTTCGATCGGTAACTCTTGAGCCCCGTATCCATGCCTTCCCAGAACGGAGAGTTGGTTGAGATGGCCAGGATGTGTGGAAGGAAGTAGCGCATCTCGTTCATCAGCTGGATCTGCACTTCGCGGTTCTCGATACCGATGTGGATGTGCATGCCGAAGATCAGGAGCGAGCGAGCAAGGAGCTGCATATCCTCGATCAGCACCTGATAACGATCGTCGGGGTAGATCTCCTGATCTTCCCAACGCGAATACGGATGCGTTGACGCCGCACCGATCAGCAGTCCATTCTGTCGCGCAAGGTGGGCAACGATGGAGCGGATCTTTGTGACCTCGAAGCGGGCCTCTTTCACGTTCTTGCAGATGCCGGTGCCGATCTCGAGCATCGAACCGTGCATCTCGGGCTTGATATGCTCGTGCAGCAGGAGCCGTCCTTTTGACAGGAGCTCCAGGCTGACGTGAGACCGAAGGTTCAACGTTGTGGGGTCGAGTACCATGTACTCTTCTTCGATGCCCAGTGTGAATGATGGCTTCACATACGGATCGCCGATGTCGTAGGTAACGCCTGCTTCTTCCATGGATGATCTCCGGTAAGTGCCCTGTAAATATACGCGGTAGCGCGAGGCTACCGCGACAGTGTAACTCGGCTGCCCATCGATCGTACGAGGCTTGCCAGCAGAACGGATAAACCGGTTGTAATTTTGGGTATGCCTGAATTCGCCATAGAAAGTAACGGCCGCATCGAGAAGACGGCCATCTATTACAACGGTGAGCAGATCGCCGGTGTCCGTGAAGTCTTCATCAACATCGATGAAGAGGGGGCGTTTGATGCCGTGGTGCAGTACCAGGGCGAAGATGGTCAGCTCTATACAAAGCAGGTCTTCACGGACTACTTCGAGCATGTGCGGATGCGGGAACCGAGCTTTGATGAGGACGAGGCCAGGTCGTTGCACCTCCTGATGGTCTCGAGCGAGGGCGACCTGGGTACGACGGTGGTTTATCGCGATGGCGAGGAGCAGTTCGGTATCGTTAGTCTGCTGGTCCACATGAAGCCGACCACCAATACGTCTTCCGGCATTCGTGGTTGGTTTGGCGGACGCAAGGACGTACCCGACGCTACGGAGTTCAAGGCCATGATCACGTATCGAAACGATGATGACACTCTCTCAACCGAAGGAATCTTCTAACATGAACATGCTACGCCGCTTCTCGCTTGTTGCACTGCTGCTTGGCCTGGTTGCCATGATGATCCCCGAAGACCTGTCGGCGCAGCGCCGCGGCGGATCGTTCGGCGGACGTCGCAGTTTTAGCTCGCCGTCACGTTCGTATCGTAGTCCGTCAAGCTCGAACAGATCGTTCGGCGGACGTCGCTCGACGCAGCCGAGCAACTACGGTTCACGCTCACGATCAACCGATAGGTCGTCCATGCCCAGCATGGGCCGTAATACCTTTGGTGGATCGCGTATGACGTCCTCGAAGGATTACACATCTCGCTACGGCGTGCCTCGTCAGACGCAAACGCAACGTCTGGGCGGTGCCAACGGCGGGCAGACCTATCAGATCAATCGCTACGGCGGAATGGGCGACGGCTTTATGATGGGCTACTTGATGGGCAGCATCCCGTGGTACTTCTCGATGCCGTTTCACCCTGCATTCTACTTCTCGCGTCCGTACACAGCCGCTAATCCTGACGGCACCACAGGCGTCTACCCCGGAACGTTCCAGTGGGGCACGCTCTTCTTTACGCTTCTTATCGTCGGCGGCGTGCTGTTTATCCTCTACGTTTGGTATAAACAGCGTCGGCGCCGAGCGGTCGGCGCCGACGATATGCACGACTCTTCGTTCGCGTAACGGATCAGCGAACGATGACGAGAGGGATGGACTTCGCAAGCCCATCACCCTGCACCATGACCTGATATGCACCTGAGGCCAGCTCGC
>JAULYI010000050.1:0-2919 GCA_032117915.1 Kapaibacterium sp. (SeqCode)
TCTATCAGCCTCATGCGAAGCCACGGAAAACACGTACATCAACGTCACTCCATCCAAGCAGTTGCCCCATATAGCATTTGCATCGTATGTTTGCAGTTCTGAATCGCACCCAAGCATAACTACGACTATGAAGACCATCCAGCAGATCGAACAGATCGCCATGGCGCAAGCCTACGAAATGCGCAAGGCCAAGGCCGGCGAACTTTCTCCCGAGCTCCCGTCATTCCGTCCCGGTGACACCGTCAAGATCGCCGTTCGCGTGATCGAGGGCGACAAGGAGCGTATCCAGAACTTCCAGGGCGTCGTGATCGCACGTCGTGGCTCCGGCATGAACGAGACCTTCCGCGTGCGGAAGATCTCGAACGGTGTTGGCGTTGAGCGGATCTTCCCGGTCCATTCGCCCATCATCCAAAGCATGCAGGTGCTCAAGAGCGGCCACGTGCGTCGTGCCAAGCTGTACTATCTGCGCGGCATGTCCGAGAAGAAGATCCGCCAGAAGCTGGCCTGATCCCGGGGCGGTGCCATGGCCCCGCGTCGGTTCCATTGACCCTTTTGTCTAAGCCCCCTGCACGGACCCGTGTTGGGGGCTTGTTCGTTCCGGTGCGTCCGTTGCCCATAGCCAGCCTTCCTTCTTCACGAACCATCCGTTCCCAGGTACCGACTCACGATGAACATCGGCATCATAACCATCGGCGATGAGATCCTCATTGGACAGATCATCAACTCTAATGCAGCGTGGATCGCCGCGCAGGTAACGGCCATCGGCGGCAAGGTTGTCGAGCATGTGAGCATTGGTGACGAAGCGGATGTGCTGATTGCGACCATCGATCGGGTTCGTCAGCAGTGTACGGTTCTGTTGCTTACAGGGGGCTTGGGGCCAACCCATGACGATATCACCAAGGATGTGCTGACGTCGTACTTCGATGATACCCTTGTTGAGGATGTAGAGACCACGCGCCGGCTGACGCTGTGGATGCAGCGACGAAAGCGAACGCTCACAGAACGCAATGCGCGTCAGGCCTGGTTGCCGTCAACCTGTACGCCGCTAACGAACAACATCGGTACGGCTCCGGGGATGCTCTTCGAACCTGACGGGTTGTTCCTGGTATCGATGCCGGGCGTGCCAGACGAGATGCGCTACATCATGACGAATGGCGTGCTGCCGCGGCTAGCCGTTCGGATCGACGCCGAGCAGCGTCCCACATGGGCTTATCGCACGATCTACACAACAGGCATTGCCGAGTCTGACCTTGCTGATATGGTTGGTGACACAACGTCGTTCCTGCAAGGATCGACCTTAGCATTCCTGCCGAACTACCTTGGCGTGCGCCTTCGCGTGGGCGCTTGCGGCCTAACGTTGGAGGAGCGCACGTCCGAGCTTGATCGTGTAGAGGTCATCCTTCGCGAGCGTGCAGGACGCTTCATCTACGGCTCTGGCGACATCACGCTTGCCTCGGCCGTGGGTGCGGCCTTGCTCGAGCGCAATGCCACGCTTGCCGTGGCAGAGTCGTGCACGGGCGGCATGCTTGCCGCCGCCATCACGGACGTTCCGGGCAGCAGTGCATGGTTTCCGGGCGGCGTGTTGGCCTATGCCAACGAAGTCAAGGTGCGCGAGCTTGGCGTTGATCCAACCGTGCTTGCCGCCGCTGGGGCCGTCAGCGAAGACGTTGCCAAGGCTATGGCCGACGGAGTCCGCCAGCGCTACGGAACAACCTATGGCATCGGCATTACCGGTGTGGCCGGCCCGGGTGGTGGCACTCCCGACAAACCTGTCGGCACCGTATGGATAGGTCTTGCCACGCCGGACGGCGTTCATGCCGTGCGTTATGCATTCGGTGGTGATCGCCGCATGAACCGCGAGCGCAGCGTTGGTGCTGCCTTGGGCATGCTCTTGAAGGTGCTGCGATGACGATCCTGGCCATCGAAACATCGTGCGACGACACGGCGGCGTCTGTCGTCCGCGACGGACACGTCCTAAGCAACATCATCTCATCGCAGGCGATTCACGACACCTATGGCGGCATCGTGCCCGAGCTGGCCTCGCGCGAGCACGTCAAAGCCATCGCTCCGATCACCACCGTTGCCATGCAACAGGCCAAGTGCAGCATCGACCATCTGGATGCCATCGCCGTAACGTACGGTCCCGGCCTTGCAGGGTCGCTCGTCGTTGGCACCCAGTTCGCCAAAGGACTGGCCCTTCGGCATGCAAAGCCCCTTATCCCCATCCATCACATCGAGGCGCATGTGTACTCGGGATACATGGACCATCCGGACATGACCTTTCCGGCGATCGTGTTGGTTGTGAGTGGGGGACACACATCGCTGTTTCATGTGACATCATACGACGCCTATACGGTGATCGGCAACACCCGAGATGATGCGGCGGGCGAGGCCTTTGACAAAGTATCCAAGATGCTTGGGCTGGGATATCCCGGAGGACCGCATATCGACAGACTTGCAGCCAGCGGTGACAGAGCGTTGCATGACTTCCCGCGTGGACTGATGCATGACGGCTCGTACGACTTTTCGTTCTCGGGCTTGAAGACGGCCGTGAAATACTTTCTGCGAGACCATCCGGTTGGCACCGAGCATGGCTCGCGGTTGGAAGACGTCTGCGCCAGCGTACAAGGTGCCATCGTCGACGTCCTTGTATCCAAGACCATGGCGGCCGTTGCGGCCCATGCTGTATCGAGCGTCTTCATTGCCGGCGGTGTAAGCGCAAACTCTGAGCTCCGCAGGCGCATGCACGATGCCTGTGCAGCCAGGGGCGTGCGCTTTGCAGCGCCAGACCTTCGATACAGCGTTGACAATGCAGCCATGATTGGTTTCCTGGCAGAGCAACGTCTGCGCAGCGGTCATACCGTTGGCAGCGGACTGGACATCAGCGTGGAACCCAATGCCATTCGGTCGGCATGGAGG
>JAULYI010000051.1:0-4246 GCA_032117915.1 Kapaibacterium sp. (SeqCode)
GTCGATTGGTTGCCACGCGATACATTCCACCTTCACGCGTGCCAATGACGACCGTTCCACTCGACCGCGACAACCAGAGCACGTCATTCACCGGACGGCCATCGATCCGGTAGAGCCCTTCCCAGTCGTTGGAGTTTTTAATGTTCATGAACACACTGTGTTCTGTACCACGAAACCCTGCGACCAACCCGATGTTCGTGAGCTCGATCCCTACGATGCGCTTGTTTTTGTCGCCGGTAACCTCTGACTGCACCTGCATCGGCTCTTCGAACGTTCCCCACCATACTTCATTTCTTCCTGCAAGCAAGACAATGTTCTCGCCCAACACCGAAACAGCACGCCAGTCACGATCGGACGGAAGGGGCGTTGAATCAACACGGACACCCGAGGCTGTCCCTCGAACACGGTACAGCATTGATCCGGCCAGCACAACGGAGATTGTTTCATCAGTGGAGAGAACTGGACGCGACGACGATGGGAGTATGATTCCGTCGATTCGTCGAAGGGTAAACGAAGCGTCCAGAATATGCATAACACCGGAATCGCTCACAAACAGGATGTTCGTACCGACTCGGCCCGTGGCTTGCACTGCTTGCAGTCCGGCCAATGGTTTCCAAGCCTTTCGGTTGACAGTATGGACAACCTGTTTGTTTGCCCGCAGGGCAACGAATTCGTTTCCATGACGAAGAAGGACTGTTGCTTTTCCGAGCGAGTCCAAATCGGAAACAACCTCAAACGTGATCCCCTGATTGATGCTTCGAAGGATCCCCTCCTTTGGGGACGAGACAAAGAGTGTATCGTCAACAGCACAAACAGCAGCATCTGCCACATTGTTGACCATTCGATAATGCGGCGTGTGTTCGCCGGCACCCTTTACCGAGGACACCTGACGGGTAAGTGTCATAACCCACTCGTCATTGTCAAAATCCATATCAACGACGTAATCATTATCGCCGATGGGCACCGCCCCTTGATACTCTGGGTCCGTTGGGCGTTGCACCGTCGAACACGAACAGATCACGACAAGTAGCCCCAAGGCGAGCAGAGCACTCCTCGCTGTCGTAAGTCCATGAATGATAACGGCATAATATCTTGTCGTTGCGTGGTACGTTCGCATTGTAACGGCTTCCGTAGAATATTCGGCTTGCATGGCCCTGTTTGATTGCGTAAATATAGGAACCCTAAAGGCGTGGAAAACGCTGTAACATCATGACAGACGACGATGTTGGGGGAATTTGCAGGCTGCACCCGGCAATACGATTACCAGAGTATGGCTTGTCCTACCACAGTGATCGTGCTTCGGTGCTTTGCAGGATTGTAAACAGAACAACTAACCATTCACAACACCAACTGTTTTTCTTTGGAGGAAACTCATGTCCCTTCATCTACGCAATGTAAGTTCGGTCGTGACGCGTCTGATCGCGTCGGCAGCGATTGTGCTTGCAATGATTTTTACGACGGAAACTGGCTACGGTCAGGCCGCTCAGCAGTGTAACTGGTGGGCCGGCGGCAACTGGACGTACGGCTTCGTGATCACTGCACCGGCCACGGGTGCTACGGTCATTCCGGGCGGCGTGTACACGATCGTCTGGAAGTCGACATATGGCTACGTTAGCGGAAACCAGCTCCTGGAATTCTCGTCGAACGACGGTGCTTCCTGGAATACGATTTCGACGGTTTCGTACAACCTTCGTTCGTTCAACTGGTCCATTCCTACGTGTATTACGCCGAGCGGTACGTACCGCCTTCGTATCACGGAAGTAGGAACGAACTATTGGTATAACTGTCCGTTCACAACAGGCCAATTCACCATTGGCTCGGCTCAGGTGTTCACATCTCAGCCTCAAGCACAGGCGGTTTGTCTCGGCACCCGCGCTACGTTTACCGTCGGTCTGAGCGGTTCCTTCTCTGTCATTGAGTGGCGCAAGGACGGCGTTGTTGTCGGTGGTGGCTCATCAAGTTTCACCATTCCGAGTGTGCAACTCTCGGACTCCGGCATGTACTCTGTCCGTGTTGTTGACATCTGCGGTCGCGAGTCGATCTCGAGTGCTGCTAGGCTCAGCGTTCGCGTTCCTCCGTCGATCACAACGCAGCCTCCGGCTGTGATCAACGCCTGCGAAAACAGCGTTGTTGACATCTCGGTTGTGGCTTCGGGTGCTCTGCTGACCTATCAGTGGATGAAAGATGGCGCGCCCGTAACAGGTGGTACGGCAGCTACACTTCGCATTCCGAACGCGACGGCTGGATCGGCCGGTGTCTACACGTGCGTCGTTAGCGGTCCGTGTCTTCCGAATGCTGTCTCCACGGCAACGCAGCTGAACGTTGTATCGCGTCCCAAGATCACCGTACAGCCGCAAGCAACGGCGGTTTGCCCGAATGGTTCGACAACATTGTCTGTAACGGCAACGGGTAACAACCTTGCATACCAGTGGACGAAGAACGGTGTCGCGGTTGTTGGTGGCAACACGGCCAACCTTACGCTCTCCAACTACACGTATGACATGAATGGCGACTATCAGTGCGTCATCACGTCGAACGTTGCTAACCCGGCTAACTGCCCTGTCACGGCATCGTCCGCTAAGGTTCGCGTCGCCGGTATCCGTCCTCCGACGGTTACGGCTCAACCGGTCGGCGCTGATGTCTGCCTTGGCAAGTCCGCCAACCTGGTTGCAGAAGCAGACGGTTTCGACCTGCAGTATCAGTGGATGAAGGACAGCGTCGCCATTCCTGGTGCCACGCAGAACGAACTGACACTGTCGAACATCAAGGCTGCTCAAACGGGCAAGTACATGTGTAAGATCACCGGCTCGTGCGGACTTTCCGTCTTCACGAATGCCGTTGCGGTCAATGCCATCACATCGCCCTCGATCACGAAGCATCCTTCCGACATCACGGTTATCCTTGGTAAGCAGCTCGACCTGACCTTCGAAGGCAAGGACATCCGCAAGGTTCAGTGGTACAAGAACAGCAAGGCTATTGCCGGTGCTACCGAGCAGACCTACACGATCGCCGCTGTAACGAAGGCTGACGCCGGTGTATACAACGCGATGATCACCAACAGCTGCGGTCAGTCCACGACGAACTATGCTACGGTCACCATCAAGGATCCGGCTGACGACAAGCCTGAACTGACGATGGCAACGAACGTTGCTGACTTCGGTGAGATTGCAATCGGTTATGACAAGTCGGTTTCACTTGATGCCCTGATCAAGAACACGGGCACAGCGGTCATGCAGGTTACCAGCATCACGGCAACGGGTGAAGGCTTCTCGATCGCAAGCGCAGATCAGACGCCGTTCAACCTGGACCCGGGTGCAACGTCGACGGTCGTGGTCAAGGCAATGCCGACGGACCTTGGTCAGCGTACCGGTGCCGTCCAAGTTGTAACGAACGCTCCGAACCCGACGGGTGTGGTTGTTCTGACGGCCACGTCGGTTCTCCGCTACGCACACGCTCCTTCGCTGGCCTTCGAGAACGTCGAAACAGGCAAGTCGAAGGAAGTATGCATCACGCTGACGAATACGTCAAACGTTGATGTGACGATCGACGCAGCATCGATCGCCGGCGCCAATGCCGGTGACTTCTCGCTGGTCACGGCTGCTCCTGTCAGCATCACGGCCGGCGGCACGAAGGACGTTTGCTTCACGTTCGCTCCGACGACGATCGGCGACAAGAATGCAGCCGTCTCGATGACGTCGCCCAGCGGCGGCAACTCCTCGCTGGCCCTCTCGGGTACGGGCATCGTCCCTACCTCGGTCAACGAAGAAGCTGCTGCTAACGGCGTAAGCGTCTACCCGAACCCGACAACGGGCTCGGTCGTCATCCGCAGTGAGTCGGTGATCGTCTCTGTCGAGATCATGAATGCAGCCGGCCAGAAGGTCGCCAGCATCAAGGGTTCGACAAGCACGCCGAACGAGCTTCGCTGGAACGGTGCAGACGGTAACGGTGCAGCTGTACCCTCGGGTCTGTACAACGTCGTGATCCGCAGCACAGAGCAAAGCATCACGATTCCGGTTGCCGTCGTCCGCTAAGACGACTCCAACGTCGAACCTTCACGGGCGCACTCCTAACGGGGTGCGCCCGTTGTCGTTTGTATCTTCGCCCCATGCACTCTTCTTGGATCGTCATCATCCCTGCCGCGGGTTCCGGAACGCGCTTCGGCGGCGACCTGCCTAAGCAGTACCTTGAACTCGACGGTGTACCCATCATCGTACGCACCGTGCGCACGATGTTAGAACATCCCTCG
>JAULYI010000052.1:0-8636 GCA_032117915.1 Kapaibacterium sp. (SeqCode)
CGACCCTGCTCAAGGTACACCTTGTGTACGTCCGTGATCTCGACCTCGCCCCTTGCACTTGGCTTCAGGGTGGCTGCGATCTCGCAGACATCAGGACCATAGACGTACAGGCCGGGGATGGCCAGATTCGACCGGGGCTGCTGAGGCTTTTCTTCGATGGAGATAACGCGACCCGTGGCATCCACTTCGGCAACGCCGTAGCGCTCGGGGTCTTGCACGCGATAGCCAAAGACCACTGCCGGAGCGTCGGACCGCAGAGCATTGCGCAGGAAGTCGAGCTTGCCGTAAAACAGGTTGTCGCCCAGAATCAGGCATACGCGTCGATCGCCGATGAACTCACGTCCGATGATAAAGGCTTCGGCGATACCGCGAGGTGCATCCTGGACAGCATACGTGATGCGTATGCCCAGGCGTGCGCCGTCACCCAGCAGGCGCTGGAAGTGCGGAATATCGTGAGGTGTCGAGATGATCAGCACGTCGCGGATCCCTGCCAACATCAGTGTTGACAGCGGATAGTAGATCATCGGCTTGTCATAGACGGGCTGGAGCTGCTTCGAGACGACGGCTGTCATGGGATACAGCCGGGTGCCGGCGCCGCCGGCAAGGATGATTGCGCAGGTTTCAGACATCGTTGTTTGATGCTTCGGACGAACCGCGGGGTGACGCATCGTCGTTCACGGCGCGGTGTCGAACGAGCTTGGCCTCGATAAGGAAGATCACGTTCTCGGCGATATTGGTCGCATGGTCAGCCATGCGCTCAATCTCGTGCAGGGCCAAAATAACCCTTGCACCCGGTTCGATGAGTGTGGAATCGGTGGCCATTTCGCGGACGAGTTCGGCATGCAGCGAGTCATACAGACGATCGACCGTGTCGTCGGTCGGCAGAATATGATGCGCCAGCTCGGGGTCATTGTTGATGAACGAGTCCAGGCTGGATTTGATCATCACGAAGGTTGCCTGCGTGATACGGTTGATGCCAATGCGTTGTCCGAGCGTGACGGTGCGGGGGTCCGTAATGACCATGCGAGCGAGGTCGCTAGCGCGGTCGCCGATGCGCTCAAGCTCATTGTTGATCTTCATTGCTGTGAGCAGCAGACGCAGGTCCGAGGCCACCGGCTGATTGAGTGCGAAGATGCGCTGGCACTGCTTGTCGATCTTCAGATCGAGCTTATCGATCTTGTCGTCACGTTCCGTCACGATCTTCGCCAGCTCGGTGTTTCCCTCGTTCAGGGCGCGCATGGCGAATTCGACCTGCTCCTCTACGAGCGATCCCATGCGGATGAGTCGGGTGCGGAGCTTGTCGAGATCTTCTTCGAACGTCTTATTCATGGCGGCGTAGCGATTGGCGTCGTTCGGGCATTAACCGAATCGACCGGTGATGTAATCTTCGGTCTCCTTCTGGGCGGGACTCGTGAAGATCGTACGTGTGCGATCGAACTCGATCAACTTGCCCAGCAGGAAGAAACCGGTATAGTCGGATACGCGGGCTGCTTGTTGCATGTTGTGTGTCACCAGGACGATCGTGTAGCTGTCCTTGAGCTCCGTGATCAACTCTTCGACCTTGCCGGTCGAGATCGGATCCAAGGCCGAGCAGGGCTCGTCCATGAGGAGAATGTCGGGGTTGATAGACACGGCTCGGGCGATGCAAAGACGCTGCTGTTGTCCGCCGGACAGACCCAGTGCGGAGTGATGCAGGCGGTCCTTGACCTCGTCCCACAGCGCAGCTCTGCGCAGCGACGATTCGACGATCTCGTCGAGCTCTGCCTTCGGCTTGCTGCCAGTAAGGGACAGACCGTAGGTGATGTTCTCGTAGATGGACTTCGGGAACGGTGTCGACTTCTGGAAGACCATGCCAACGCGACGACGCAGCGTGGTGACGTCAACGTCCGATGCGTACACGTTCGTCCCGTCGATCTCCATCAAGCCGGTGTGCTGCGTTCCGTCGATAAGATCATTCATACGGTTGATCGATCGCAGAAAGGTTGACTTTCCGCATCCGCTTGGGCCAATGAATGCAGTGACCCGATGCTCGTACATCGGAATCGTGATGTTGTACAGAGCCTGCTTACTCCCGTAGTAGAACGAGAAGTCCTGGGTCCGTGCCTTGATCGGTAAGTCCTTGGCCATGGCTTAGGTTTTGCGGCGCAGTTGCGACCGGATATAGATGGCAGTGAAATTCAGGAGAAACGTCAGAGCAAGCAACACCAGTGTCGTAGCATACTGGAGTGGCAGGGCCTTCTCGACGTCCGGCGACTGCGTCGCCAGCACGTACAAGTGATACCCAAGGTGCATGAACTTTTCGGTCAGACCAAGGTCGCTACCCATCGAATAGGCAACGCCCACAAACAGGATGGCGGCCACTTCGCCTGCGCCACGGCCTACGGCCAGGATCGACCCGGTAAGAATCCCCGTAAGGGAATTCGGCAGGACGACGCGGCGGATGGTCTGCCAGCGGGTGGCACCCAGGGCCAGACTGGCTTCGCGCAACTCGCGCGGTACGGCCCGTAAGGCCTCTTCCACGGCAACGATCACCACGGGTAGCGTCAGCACGGCCAGGGTGGCCGAGCACCATAGCAGACTCTCTTCGCCAAACACCTTGGCATTGGCATCGCCATACACGGCCCCATCCAATCCCTTACCAAGGAACTGGACGAAGAAGCCAACGCCGAAGAGACCGAAGACGATGGATGGAACGCCAGCAAGTGTGTTAACGGCAAACCGCACGCTGCGAGCGAAGACGCTGCTCTGTTTGGCGTATTCGTTCAGGTAGATGGCCGTTGCTGTGCCCACGGGCACACCAAGGATGGTCATGATCAGCACGAGCAAGGCCGTGCCAATGATGGCAGGGAAGATGCCACCTTCCATGTTGCTATTGCGCGGCGCTTCCGTCAGGAATGACCACGTAAGGTGCTGCAGACCTCCGATGGTGAAGGTACCGAGCATCGATACCAGCAGACCGATGATGGCCACGGCGGCAAAGGCAGCAACCAATACGGCGAAGAAGCCGATGATGCGCTTGTGCGGAGCAAGATGACCTTGGAACGTGATCATCATTTACCCTGAAACCGTTTGATGAGGCGTTGCTTGACGTACAGCTCCGTGATGGCATTCAGACCGAACGAGAACACGAAGAGCATCGAACCGATCAGGAAGAGAATGCCGTAGTGTTCCGAGCCCCAGACAACCTCGCCCATTTCAGAGCCGATCGTGGCGGCGAAGGTCCGTGCCGGCTCCAGAATACTCCAGGAGGGGAGAGGGGCATTGCCTGTGGCCATGAGAGCGATCATGGTCTCGCCGAACGCACGCCCCACGCCCAGCAGCACGGCTGCAAACACGCCCGGCGCAGCGGCCGGAAGCATCACTCGGTAGGCGGTCTGCCATTCGGTGGAGCCCAGGGCGAGCGACGCTTCGCGGAGCGACCGCGGAACGGCAGACAAGGCCTCCTCGGCGATGGAGAAGACGAGCGGGATGACGGTGATCGAAAGGCCTATCCCACCCACAATGGCGTTCAACCGGAAGGTCGTACCCAGGATGTCCTGCAGGTACGAGGCGATGATGCTCAGACAGAAGAAGCCGATGACAACAGATGGGAAACCTGCCAGCAGTTCGATCGCCGGTTTGACGATGTTGCGCAGCCGTCGCGGCGCAAAAAAGGCTGTGTACAGCGCGGCCAGAATGCCAAGGGGCGCTCCGAGCAGGATGGCTACGATGGTGGTCTTGGCTGTGCCGATCAGCAGCGGCACCATGCCGTACTTGGGAATCTCCGAAACCGGCTGCCACACCGTGCCGGTCAGTCGATCCCATAACGATTTCGGTGCTTCCTCTGCCGTCGGTGCTTCTACCTGGGTGGAAGCAGCTTGGGCAGGTGTGCCGAGCTCAACGTCGGGATTGTAGACGTCCTGACCCTCGTCGGCAGCAGCTGACGTCTCCGACAGCACGGCATCGGGATTGTAAACTTCTTGATCGGCCTCCGACGCGGCCGGTGTTAGCTCGGCATCGGGGTTGTAGACGTCTTGATCGGTGGCCGCCGAGGTTTCGGCTGCCATACGCTCTTCGAGCGACATAACGTCGGGGTTGTACACCTCCGGACGAAGATCTGCTTCGGCCGTCGGTGCAGGGGCTTCAGTCTTCGCTGCAGGCGCTACGAATAGGCTCGTGGCTTCGCGAAACACAAAGACGAAGATGAGGAAGATGACGATGATCGAGAACGAGGCGACGATACGGATCGTCCACTCCGCAACATGCTCACCGATATGCTTACTCGTCGCCCTGAACGGATTCATCAGATCACATCTTCTTGATGGGATAGTAGCCTACGTCGGTCACAACCTTTTGGCCTTGCTTCGAGATCACCCAATCGATAAACTTCTTGACGTTCCCATCCGGGCGCTTGCTCAGATAGAAGTAAAGGAAGCGTGAGATTGGATACTGTGCGTTAAGGATGGATGCCTCATTGGGTGCAATGTAGGGCTTTCCTGCCTCTTGCGCGATGGCAAGCGCCTTTACATTCTTGGCATAGGCTGCACCACCAAAGCCGATGGCGTTAGGATCCTTACTGACGGCGTTGATGAGTGCTGCCGTTCCGGCCATGTGCTGTGCCTGCGGCGCAAAATCCTGCTTGAGCAGCACGTGCTCTTTGAAGAACTCATAGGTGCCGGAGTTGTTCTCACGCGAATACAGGTTGATGGGCTTGTCCGCGCCGCCGAGCTGCTTCCAGTTCGTGACCTTACCGGTAAAGATCAAGCGCACTTGCTCCATGGTGAGCTGCTTGACCTTGTTGCTCTTGTGCACGTAGACGGCCAGACCGTCACGAGCAACACGAACTTCAAGACCTTTGTAGTTGTGCTTGGCCTTCATCTGTTCGACTTCGGCAGGCTTCATCGGACGTGACGATGCGCAGATGTCCGTGGTGCCGTTCAAAAGGGCCGCGATTCCTACGCCGGATCCGCCGCCGGTTACCTGGAATTCGACAGCTGTCTTATCGGGGAACATTTCCGTCCAACGCTGCACAAGGATGACCATCGTGTCTGAACCCTTGATGGTGATGCGCTGGGGTGCTGCAGCAACCAGAAATGCCGGCATAAGCAGCATAGCGATGAGCGGGGCGACTGCTCTGAAGAATCTGATCATGGGTTTACGTCTTGGTTAGTGTTGACAAAGTTACGATCGGGGATCGGATGGGGGTGGTGTGTTACGTCTTGTTGACATTGCACACGTGTTGTTGCGTTAGATGCCGAGCTCGGTATTGAACCGCACGTAGTACGTCGTGGTCACCGCGTTGCCGCTGTTATATGCTGTCTGACGGTTCATGCCAAGCTCGACGTTGCCCTTGATGCGATGGCGATTGGCATAATAGGTGCACGTAAGCGACGTGTTCTCGTTCTTGACATAGTCGCGTAGTCCTGCCAATGCAGCGTCGGCATCCGTAACAGCATAGCGACCAGTGATCTCCAGCATGCTCGGAAAGCAGTACGACAGCTGAGCCAAATAGCCCTGGCCTACGAGGATGGCTGCCTTTTGTGTGGAATCCTTGGGGTTGACCGTGATGGGATCTGCTGCCGTGCGGCTGGCATACTCCGTGTACAGCGAGAAGCCTTGGTACTTCAGGATAGCGTCGGCGTACAGTACGCTGGCCGTGCGTTGTGCAAACAAGGGCGTGCCGAGCGTTCCACGGGTGCGGTTCTGGTTGGCATTGCGATGTGCTGTGACGCCTACACTAAGCTTCGGCGTCGACTCTCGCAGCAGGTCGCCCTCGAAGTAGTCTCCACCACCCTTGAATGCTCCAAAGGGCAGCACTTCGACCCGGCCCGTGTAGGCAAGTCCGTCACCGGTGATCGCAGGCTGATTGCGTCCGTCGCCGCTTGAAACGGAGCCACGAAGATTTACGATCACGCTGCCATTGACCGGTCGCCAGAAGCCCTGCAGACCGAAGTCGCGGTCGATGTTGAACGCGCCGTTCACGATCGAGCGGTCGGGCACCTGAAGGTCTGCTGACGAGATCACGCGCTGGCGGTTGCCCGGCAGCTTGGTCTGCCCAAAGCCCAGCTGGAGGTCGGGTGTGAAGTTCCAGAAGACCATGGCATCCCGCACGATATTCGGAAACTGCGTGTCGGACCAGTCCTGGTCACCGCGGGTGAACGACAGTTGGATGTTGAACGACAGACGCGGGTCCACAAGGGTGCCGCCGAAGCGCAACCGCAGGCGTCTCGCTTGGAGTTCGCTCGATGTCACATCGAAGTCGTCGTTCATCGTGAATGTTGCCCAGTTCTGATTCCGGAATCGCATGATCACCTTCGATGCACTGTCCGCCGTCTGGAAGATCACGCCGTCTGCATTGAAGTCAAAGCTGCCGTTAGACTGCGTTGATGCCTGTCCCAATGCCGCGGCTACGGCCATCGTCGCCGTGATGACCACGGTCAGCGCCCGAAGAATCGCGTATGCTGTGTTCATGTCCTATCTCTTTGCCAGTGTAACGGAATTGTTGTGTAATTGTAACGGCGGCGAACATAATGGTCCCGATCACAGGGTGTGCGTAACGATTTGGTAACATGGGCATAACATGGCGTCAACCGATAGAGCGAATACCTACAAATGCATCCTATTTCGTGCCTATTTTCGCCCACCATGAAGCGCATAGCCGTATTTACCAGTGGGGGTGATGCCCCCGGAATGAATGCCCACATCCGAGCGATCGAGCGCACTGCGGAGAAGCGCGGCATCGAAACGATCGGCATCATTGGCGGCTACTCCGGAATGCTTACCGGACATTTCGAGGTGCTAGACCGTATCAGGACTGCTAATATTCTGGACCGCGGTGGCACGATCTTGAAGACAAGCCGCTGTCCGGAGTTTCATGACGCCGCACACCGCGCTCGCGCTGCAGAGCAACTGAAGGCCAACGGCATCGATGCAGTGATCGCTTGTGGGGGTGACGGTACGTTCCACGGTGCGCACTTCCTTCATCTCGAGCATGGCATACAGATCGTAGGTACTCCGGGGACGATCGACAACGACCTGTATGGCACAGACTTTACCATCGGCTACGATACGGCGATCAACACCGCTGCGTCGGCGATCGACCGCATCCGCGATACGGCCGATTCGCATGGACGTGTGTTCTTTGTCGAGGTGATGGGTCGCCATGCCGGCTTCATTGCTATGGATGTTGGCGTGGCCTGCGGTGCAGAGTATGTGGCAGTGCCGGAGACCATGACGGATGTCGAAGTGCTCTATGAGCGCATCGTCACGCAGGGTCTGGACAAACGCACCGTTGTGATCGTTGGCGAAGGCGACGAGTCTGGCGGGGCACTCCAGCTCGCACAACGTCTGGAGTCACGCTATGGGATCTCGCCGAAGGTGACCATTCTTGGACACATCCAGCGCGGCGGAGCGCCCAGCGTCCGCGACCGCGTTCTTGCTGCACGCCTTGGTGCCGCCGCCGTCGATGCACTGCTTGACGGAACGTCTGACGTCATGATCGGGCAGACAGGCCAGGATGTTTCCTACGTGCCGCTCGAGGCCACATGGGAGACTCGCAAGGCCGTGCCCGCCTATCTGTTAACACTTTCAACACTCCTTGTGTGATCACGGTATGACACCCACGTTCATGACCATCGTGCAGATGTATCAGATCGAAGGCATGGTTGCCATCGGAAAGATGCTGAACCCCGGCACGAATACCATCACGAAGAACATCGACCACGCCCGCTTCGTCATTGACCTGCTTGATATCCTATCGCAGAAGACGAGCGGCAACCTTGATGCCGACGAGAAGCGTTTCCTGGAAAACACCCTGAGCACGCTTCGTCTCAACTTTCTCGAAGAGTTTGGCAATCCATCGGCACCGCCTCCGGCGGAGCTCGTCTGATGCAGCGCATCGCCCTCTTCGGATTTGCGTCACGTCCGGGCGCGGTAGCCATCGCCGAGTACGCAGCAACGCGTCTGCTTCGCGAAGGTGCGTCCGTCATCGTCGATGCGCCGCTTGCGGCTGCGTTCTCGCCGGACGTTGCTCGACAGTGCGAATGCGTTCCTGCACAGCAGTTTGAACGCGAGGCCGATGTGGTGATCACCTTTGGCGGAGACGGTACGCTGCTGGCCGCAGCCCGTCTGCTGATGGGCTCCGACATGCCGATCATGGGAGTTAACGTCGGACGTCTTGGCTTCCTGGCCGAGTTTCCGCAGCATGCCATCGACCAGGCCATCGTTGACGTCGTGAAGGGTGCCTACCGTATCGTTGACCGAACCACCTTGGAGGTTCGCGTTGGTGATAGCCATGCCTATGCGTTGAATGATATTCTCGTTGAGCGGTCCGCCACGTGCAAGATGATCGTGGTGCGCGCTCACGTGAACGAGCACCATGTTGCCGACTACCGGGCAGATGGTGTGATCGTAGCGACACCTACGGGGTCGACGGCATACTCGCTCGCAGCCGGTGGCCCTATCATCGTTCCGTCGGCGAATGCACTCTGCCTTACTCCGGTGTCACCACACATGCTCACACTGCGCCCCTTGATCATTCCCGATAACAGCGAGATACGGTTCGAGTTTCCATTCGAGGGTACGGCTGCAAATCTTGTGGCTGACGGACAGAAAGTTGTCGAGGTCGGCAAGGATGACGTCGTGACGATCCGGAAAAG
>JAULYI010000053.1:0-9725 GCA_032117915.1 Kapaibacterium sp. (SeqCode)
TTCGCCCTTTCGCCCCCCCGGGCTGAAGCCCGGGGCTATCACCTTCGCCTTTTCGCCCTTTCGCCCTTTCTCAGAATCCGCGCTTGAGTTTCGCGCTGAGTTTTGGCTCGACGACGGAGCGACCCATGGGGGTAAGAAGGCCTAGGCCGATCACGCTTTGGCGGAACGTAAACGCTTTGCCGAGCGGGAAGTCGCGGCCATGCATCAGCCAGGCAAGGAAGATGCCATCGGAGATACCGGTTTCGAGTTCGGCGAAGGCCGCGGCATCGATCTCGTTGAACCAGCCGGAGGCCGTAAGGTCGCGGGTGAGCATGGTGCCCAGGTCGCGAAGGTAGGACCGCAGGCGGCGCACACGGTCCAAGAATGCCGGATTATCTGTGCGCAGGGCGTGGGCCCAGAACTCCAGGAGCAGGGGTGCTTGTTCGGCACGTGACTCGTAGAATTCGACGGCGCTCTCGCGGATGGCATCGACCATCGACATGGGGTCCTGGGCTGCGGCAATACGGTTGCGAATCGTCTGCTCGTACTCTGTCATCCAGCTGTCGTAGATAGCCAGGAAGAGCTCTTCCTTCGTTTGGAAGTACTCGTAGATCGTTCCTTTGCCGATGTCGGCCTTCGTAGCGATGTCCTGCATCTTCGTGGCGTGATAGCCGTGGCGTGCGAAGACGTCGGCCGCATGGCGGACGATCTCTGCGCGTTTCGCAACACGATCGACGATGGCAGGCATACTATGGCTGCAGGAATCGTTTTACCTGATCGATGAAGGTCTTGACCGATGTTCCGGTTCCCTGACCCCACGTGTGAAGACGTACGGTACCGGAGGCATCAACGAAGAGGATGTTGGGCACATCCGGCCGAGCCAGGTAGTGCTCGATGACAACGCCGTCCCAGTCCATCAGGATAGACCACGTGAACGCCTCGCGGAACCTGCTGCGGATGAAGCCCTTTAGGAAGCCGGGCACGGTGGACACGTCGGCGAATGCCGCGAAGCGTACCTTCGAATCGAGACTGTCAACCAATGGCTTGATCCAGTTCTGCAGGTAGTCCTTGCCGTTACGGTCGGTCATCATCACGATGGTCGGCTTGCCGCGCCAGTGTTTGTCCCACGCCCATTCCTGCTCGTACTGATCTTCGAGCGTGAACGTGATTGCGCGCTTGCCGATGGCCGTGGCGGGGTCGGCTGCCGTCGTGGTGATGCTGAGGGTAACGAGACATGCCAGAAGCAGCAGCGATCTCGTCATGCCTTCTTCGCCATCATTGCTTCGTGATCCTTCAGGAAGGCAGCCAGTCCGGCATCTGTTAGCGGATGCTTCATGGACTGCAGCAGCACCTTGTACGGTGTGGTGGCGATGTGGGCTCCGGCCTTGGCGCACTCCAGCAGGTGTATCGGATGTCGGATCGATGCAGCGATGATCTGCGACTCCAGACCATGGATATCCCAGATCTCGGCTGTATCGCGTACAGCTTGCACACCATCTGTCGAGATGTCGTCAAGACGTCCCAGGAAGACGCTTACGTAGGTCGCGCCGGCATTGGCCGCGATGAGTGCTTGATTGGCTGTGAAGAGCAACGTCACATTCGTAGGAATTCCACGGTTGGCCAGCGAGCGAACGGCGGCCAGACCTGCAGGGATGAACGGGATCTTGATCGTTGCCTCGGGGAACCAAGACAGGATCTCGTCGGCCTCGCGCAGCATACCGTCGGTATCCGTGCTTACGACTTCGACGCTTGTGTGGCCGCCGACGCTGGAGTGGATCTCGAGCAGCAGCGACTTGATGTCAAGCGTTGGGTCTTCCTTGGCTAGGAGCGACGGGTTGGTGGTGACGCCGCTGATGAAGCCCATGGAGGCAGCGTGTCTGATCTCGGTCAGGTTTGCGCTATCGACGTAGAGTTGCATGATGGTGTTCTGAGGTCTGTGAATGGGAAAGCAAACATACGATGCTCAGTCGCGCCCCAGGAGCTTCACGGCAGGAATCTCCTTGAGCACCTGATGAAAGTACAGCAGGTCCAGTACGGCTGCCAGTGCTTCTTCCGCATCGTCATTCCAGCGGTAGGTGATGCGTCCCTCGCGTGGGAAGTGATCGCCGGAGGGCGGGAGCATTTCGCTAACCGGGAGCTCTTGCGCTGGATCTGCCATGGCTGCTACAGCAGCGGCAATGGCATCAAGGTCGGCCTCGATGCGACATGCCCACAGCGCGACCGGCAGCGGAGCGTCTGTCAGGTCGGCCCATTCCTCGCTCACGTCCATCATGGACGTTGTGCCCGGCATCGTACGGTCGATGGTGCAGTCAGATGAAGCAGCAGACGGGTTCAGCGAAAGTTCGGCATCGAGCTTCTCGCTCAGGATCAGCATGCCCATCGTCACGAGAAAATCCTCCGGCGTGTTCGAGGCGACCGTGCGTATGGCCGTAGCACCGGCGGTAAAGGTGATGCCTGCCACATTGGTGAAGTCGTGGAGCATCATGAACGGCTTCGGAACGATGCGGTAGTCGACAGATCCTACGCCTCTGCCATAGCCCAGTGGTGAAACCAGGGCGGCGTCAACGGCATAGGACAGCAACAGCCGTCCACATTGCTCGATGGGGGCACGAACAAGACTCCATCCGCGCTCCGTGCACACGGCTTCGGCATTGGCAATCAGTGGGGCATAAGCCGCTTCGTCCGGAACGGCGATCTTCATAGGGTTTCCTTCGATGTCTTCCAAGCCAGTGAGGCTGCATACAGGGCAATGCCGGCAGCAACGGCAACGTTCAACGAGTGTTTGACGCCGTACATCGGTATCTCGACGGCACCGTCGCACGCCGTCAGTACGTCATCGGTTACACCACCGATTTCGTTTCCAAGCACTAACGCCACCGGCAGATCGGCAGCGCCAAGCGTCGAGATGTCGCGCGAATCGTCTGTCAGTTCAACGGCAAGTACCGTATACCCTCGCTGCTTTAGCGAGAGTACGGCATCAACCGTCGACGCGTGCTGTTCCCACGGCACCGTACGGTCTGCTCCAAGGGCCGTCTTTGCGATCGCCTCGTTCGGCGGCGCCGGTGTGTATCCCGTCAGTACCAGCTGCCCTACGCGCATCGCATCCGCCGTACGAAAGATCGAACCCACATTGTACGAACTGCGGATGTTCTGCAGGACTACCACGATCGGCGCTCGCGGCACGCTCAGTGCCTCGGCCTCCGTGAGTCTCCGTTGTGCCAGATCTGCATGCAGAAGTTTTTTCACGATGCGAATATCGGGATGTTGAGTAGGTTTCGACGATGATGCAACGCAGACAGCTTCTTCGCACTCTCGCCATTGCCGGCATCGGCAGCGTGATTCCTCGCCCCTTACAGGCTCTTAGGCTGGGGAAGGGGGCATTGCAGTTTCTGGTGGTGGGCGACTGGGGAACGGGTGGGGCCTTACAGCGGGCGGTTGCTGCGGGTATGGCCACGGTTGCTGCATCGAAGCCACTGGATGCCATACTTAGCGTCGGCGATAACATCTACACGAACGGTGTGGATTCGGTGGACGATCCGCAGTGGCAGACCAAGTTCGAGCGCATCTATGCTGCTCCGGCCCTTGCCGTACCGTGGTGGGCCATTCTGGGTAACCATGACTACCGAGGAAGCGTAACGGCACAGATCGACTATCACCGGAAGAATCCCCGGTGGAACATGCCGGCCACATACTGGCGACATACCTTCCGGACAGACGATGATGTAACGTCTGTGGACGTTCTGGGTCTTGACACGCAGCAACTGCTCACCAAAGCAACAGGCTGGCAACAGCAGGTGGCATGGGTGGAGCAGACGCTGGGAACTTCGACTGCACGGTGGCGCTTTGTACTGGGGCATCATCCGATGCGCTCTTACGGTCACTACGGCGATACGCCCGTGTTGGTGCGTGAGATCCAACCGATCCTGAACCGACACGCGGCCGATATGTACGTCAGTGGACACGATCACGACCTGCAGGTGATCCGGCATCCGGACGATTCGTTCCTGAGCGCCGTGTCCGGTGCTGGCGGCGGCGTCCGGAAGACGCAGCAGGGATCCCACAGCCTGTTTGCTGCTGCTCACGGAGGCTTCATGTCCCTGAGCGTCGATGCCCGGCACCTTGACCTGCACGTCCACCGTGCCGACGGCGCAATTGTCCACCACGTCCGACGTCAACCCCGACCATGAACCAGCCATCCTCCGTGCTTCGCGTTGTCCTGCTCACGCTCCTCCTGTGGAGCGGATCAGCCGGATTGCAGGCACAGGAGTATCCCGACAGCCGCGGCAAGGACTTCTGGTTCACGTGGATCCCGAACTTCCACAACCAGGCAGACTCCATTCCGTTCAACCCCGCCCAGGTTCGAGAGCACAGGCTGTACTTGTTCATTGGAGCAAATGAGCCGGCTACGGGCGAGATCGTTGCCATGACGCAGTCGGGAACGGTTCGACGATTCCCGTTCAGCATTACAGACCCCACCAAGCTCCACGTCTGGTCGGACTTCTATGCTCCATACGAGCTCCTTGGCTTCCAGCAGGGATCATCGTTGGATTTCGACAGGAATCAATGCGAGCGGGCCGTCCCGTTGTACATGCATATCACGTCCACCGTTGAAGTGTCGGTGTATGCGCTCAATCAGGCACAGTTCACGAGTGATGCCTTCATGGTGTTACCTACGGATGCACTGGGTAGGGACTACGTTATCATGTCCTATCCATCCAGTGGCTCCCTAGCTGCCGAAACCAGTACGCCGTCGCAGTTTGCCATCACGGCCGCGGAAGACGCAACGTCGGTCAACATCGAACCAACGTTCCCGACGGTCGTTAACGGTATGAGTCCGCAACGCGTTGTTCTGAATCGGGGTGAGTCCTACCTTGTGCAGGCCGACACCCGAGTGCAGGCGCGCGGTGATCTCACCGGTACCATGGTCACCTCCGACAAACCGATCGCCGTATTCTCCGGACACCAGCGTACGACCGTTCCCATCCAGAACTCGAATCTGAGCTCGCGAGACTGTTTGGTCGAGCAGCTCAATCCCGTCACCACGTGGGGCCGCAGGTCCTTCATCGCCCCCTTCCCCCGGAGCAGTGATGAGGAGAACATCGGCGATGACATGTATCGCGTGCTCGCACGCTTTGATTCTACCGTGGTAACGGTGAATGATGCGGAAGTGACCGTGATCGATGCCGGCGAGTTCTACGAGGCACCGCTGGTCCAGGCACTCGACGTGCGAACCTCGCGCCCGGTGCTCGTTGCACAGTACAAAAAGACATCATCGACCACCTCGTCCGGAACGATCAGCAACGTTGGCGATCCGTTCATGATGCTTGTGCCGCCTAGCGAAGAATTCATGAACAGCTACACCTTCACGAACGTACAGTCGACCCGTCGCATCATCAACAACTTCGGCATCGCTGTTGATGACGAGGTCTACAAAGAACAGTACATCACGGTGGTGATGCCGGCTCCGAAGGGGGCTGGGTCGACGCCTGCGGATTACTACAACCTGCAGCTCGACGGTGCACCGATCACACCTACGGTTCGACAGATCGGCTCGTCGCGCTACGTGTACTTCACACAGCGCATGACCGATGGCGTACACCGCATCTCGTGCGATACGCTGGTCGGACTGTACGTCTTCGGCTACGGCCAGGCCGTATCGTATGGATACATCGGTGGCATGTCCTTCCGTCCGCTTGATGTCTATCCGCCTTCCCTCGCGGACTCGGCGGCGTGCCAGCAGGCGTGGATCACCGTGTCGGACACGCTGTTGGGCGACAAGGGTGTGTTCACGATCGTGATCGAAGGACAGGAGAATGTGACGATCGGTCCCTACAATGTCGTACCCGGCACTCGGCAGGCACTGACGATTCCCGTGCAGTTGACAGACCCCACGAAGGACGGCTATGTGGCACTCATGGCGAAAGACGTGGAGGATCAGATCGTGCGCAAGCGGATCGACCTTCCCGGCCGTACGGTAGCTCCGTCCGGACACGATGCTACGCAGGGGGCACAGCGCCGTGCGTGGGAGATCGCCATCCGTCAGGAACGCTGCGACACGGTCACGCTGGTCAATTATGGCCGGTTCCCCCAGACCCTTACACGGCTTGCCTTCACCTCGGGTACTCCGATCAACGTGACTTTGCCCTATGTGATCAAGCCCGGCGACTCCGTTGACGTGATCACGTGTCGACGCTATGACACGGCCAAGACGATATCCGACGAGCTAATCATGGCACTGGCATCGGACGGTGTGGACTGTCCGACCGATGGCGTACGCTACAGTATCGTTGTAAAGACTGACGAGAAGTTCCCGCGGATCACCAAGCGGCAAGACTCCTGTGCGACGGATGTTCGGATCACGGTTCGGGATGACGATCCGGCGGACTTCGGACTCGAATACGTGCGCGTGGTCGATAGTCTTACGCGTAACTGTACCGTGAGTATCGTTGATAACCTGCCCCTGATGCAGGACATCACCTTTTCGATCATCGACCCGTATGATGTTGCCATGTACTACGTCGAAGCACGTGACTCGGCGGGCAACATCATGACCATCGCTGATACACTGCATGGCTTCACGCTTGAGCTGAACGGCGTGCGCGGTGCCCGCCGAGACACCGTGGCCATCGACGCCTCGATCGGTGAGGTTACCTGCACAGAGGTTTCTGTGCACAACTACGGTATCCGCTCAATGACGCTTGATCGCGTGTACATGCAGCTCAATCAACGCTTCTCGATTCCTCCGGGCCAACTTCCCATTGTGTTGCAGCCCGGCGACAGTGCCCGGTTTACCGTCTGTTATGAACCGCGAGCGGTGACCGACGTTGCCGAGCATGACAGTCTGCTCCTGACCATGAACTGCTTGCCGATCAGGCTCGATGTACGGGGTCAGGCCTTGCCGACGGACCTTACCGGCGTGACGCGGTGCGACGTCCCCATCGAGATCAGCGTTCGGCAAGCCACTGTAGCGCTACCGGTTCCGGCATCGTCGGTGGTGACGATCACCCTGCCTACTGCCGTCACCGCAGCAACGGTACGCTTGCTGAATGTTGCCGGCTTGGAGACCTACCGTCAGGCGTTACCGCCGGGGCCGCCAACGAAGGCCCTTCGGATGAGCGTTTCGGACGTACCGGACGGCGTCTATGTGGCTGTCATCGAGGGCCTCGAGGGAACGATGACCGTTCCGCTCCTTGTGCGTCACTGACGTGTTCAAACACGCAACGGTCGTCTAAACCGTCTTGACAGGCCGCAACTCGTCGTAGTTTTGCGTCTTCCTTCCAAACCAGACACAACGTTCCTGCATGAAGGCTAGTCCTCGCACCCTCATCGTCGTTACCGCCGCTGCCATCATGGTGGGCATCGGGTTGGGCATCGCCGTGCAACCGGTTGTCTCCGGTGACAACATCTATGACCATGTACGGAAGTTCAGCGAAGTCCTGAACATGGCCTCACGGAACTACGTCGATGAGGTCGACACCCAGAAGCTCACAGAGGCAGCGATTCGTGGCATGCTCGATGAGCTTGACCCGCATTCGGTCTACATCACGGCCAAGGACATGGTCAAGGTCGAAGAGGACTTCAAGGGGTCATTCGAAGGGATCGGCGTTGAGTTCGACATCGTCAGTGACACCATCACGATCGTTTCGCCGATCGTTGGCGGCCCCAGCGATGCGCTCGGCATTTCGGCCGGCGATAAGATCGTCCGCATTAACGATTCGACAGCCATTGGACTCACCCGCGAGATCGTCCCGAAAAAGCTTCGTGGCCCAAAGGGCACGGTCGTGAAGGTACACATCCGACGCAGTGGTGAGAAAGAACTGCTTGTGTTCGAGATCCAGCGGGATAAGATTCCGCTGAACAGTGTTGACGCATACTTCATGATCGACGGTACGGACATCGGCTACGTCACGGCGAACCGCTTTAGCGCGACAACGTACGACGAGATCATGAAGGCAACGCGGGAGCTCCGCGGTAAGGGCATGAAGAAGCTCCTGCTTGATCTGCGCAATAATCCGGGTGGATACCTTGACCAGGCGTTTCGTATTGCCGACGAGATGATCCCCGACGGGCAGAAGCTCGTCTATACGAAGGGTCGTCGTCCGGAATTCGATGAAGACTTCATGAGTACGCCCGGAGGCCTCCTCGAGGATGTTCCGCTCGTCGTGCTCATCAACGGTGGTTCTGCCTCGGCCAGCGAGATCGTCTCCGGCGCAGTCCAAGATCTGGACCGCGGCCTTGTCGTTGGCGAAACATCGTTCGGCAAGGGTCTCGTGCAACGACAGTATCCGCTGGGCGACGGCTCGGCGTACCGGCTGACCATCTCCAAGTATTACACGCCCTCCGGGCGGTTGATCCAGCGCCCCTATGACGACAAGGCGAAGTATTACGGCGGAGAAGGGCGTATCGAAGGCGATGAGGGCGAGAACATCACTCATGATGCCGATAGCAAGGACACGACGGCCAAGGATCGCCCGGCTTACAAGACCCTGAGCGGTCGTACCGTGTACGGTGGCGGCGGCATCATGCCGGACTACATTGTAAAGAGCGATACCATTGCCATGCTGTCGCGGAAACTCCGTTCCAAGAATCTCTTCTGGGCTACGGCCGACGAGATCATGCGAACCAAGGGCAAGGATATCCGTGCCTCCTATCAGCAGGATATGACGACCTTCCTGCGATCATTCAAGATCACCGATGCCGACATCGACCGCCTGAAGGCGCTCGCCAAGGAAAAGGACGTTGAGTGGGTCGATGCAGATTTCACGAAGGACGAGGAGTACATCCGGGCCGTTGTAAAGGCCTATGTCGGACGCATACTATTTAATAACGCCGGCTTCACGGCTGTTATGCTCAGCCTCGATAATCAGGCCAAGAAGGCCATGACGTTGTTTGCCGAGGCTGCCAAGGTTGCCAAGAGACGCTAATGACACATCAGTTCAATAATCTATCGAGACTCGTTGCACGAGTCCTTTGTACGGTTTTGTGTGTGCTTGGATGTATGTCCACGGTCAAAGCCGAACAGCTCATCTACCCCGGCGAGGATCTCACGTATTCCGTGAGCTATCTGGGGATCCCGCTTGGTACCGTTCGATCGGTCACGGATGGTTGGTCCACCCTAGGCGATCGCAAGGTTGCCAAGATCAAGATCTACATCGACTCGCATCCGAACATTCCGTTCGTGTCGCTGCATTCGATCTATGAGAGCTTCATGGATTCGTCGATCACGTTCTCGTACCGGTTTGAGGCCAATACGCAGGTCGAAGACAACAAATGGGAGTTCGACCAGTACGACTTTGACTATGGATCTAAGAGGCTGACCATTGAGACCTATCGTGGCAAGCAGAAGATCCGTGGCTCATCGTTTGGCATAGCCAAGAAATACAACGACGGCTCGTCGATCCTGTTCGCCGCGCGACGTCTGCTCTACTCGAAGAAATCGTATCGACTACCTACGGCCGTCATGGGCGATACGGTAAACACGGTGATCAACTTTGCAGGAACCATCGGCAAGCAGACCATCGATGCCGTTGATTATCCTATCCGTACGGTCTATCTGAATGCCGATGCCAATTGGACGGGTATCTATGGACTGTCGGGACGTGCCGAGGGTTGGTTCTCGGACGATGATGCCCGCATACCGATCGTAGCCAAGATGAACGTCTATGTCGGCGCTGTCCGCCTTGAACTCGTCAAATGGAAGCGTGGCTCGTGGCAGCCACCCAAAGCCTCATGACATCACTTCGACT
>JAULYI010000054.1:0-9869 GCA_032117915.1 Kapaibacterium sp. (SeqCode)
CGGCTGGCCATTGACCAGTATCGGCGTACCGTGCGCACCGGCACGCAGCGCGCAGAAGTTGACCGCTTAGAAGAGGAACTCCGATGACCGTAAAGCATCCGTCCGACAGCGAGGTGATCATGACGCACCTTGTGCTTCCTAATGACACAAACCAGCTCGGCAATCTGCTCGGCGGGAAGCTGATGCACTGGATCGACATTGCCGCAGCCCTTACGGCAATGCGCCACAGTGGCCGCGTATGTGTGACGGCAAGTGTTGACGAGATCGACTTTGCAGAGCCGATCAAACTGGGTCACGTCGTCGTCATTAAAAGCGTGATCACCCGAGCATTCCGAACCTCCATGGAGATTTTCGTCGAGGTTTGGCGAGAGGACCCACTCAATAACGTCCGAGCCAAGACATCAAGCGCCTACCTAACGTTCGTGGGCATCGACCAATACGGCAAGCCGCTACAGGCTCCACCGGTCGAAGCCGTATCCGTAGAGGAACAACACCGGTATGAAGAGGCGGCCATCCGCCGGGAAGCACGCCTGAAGTACCGCGAGACCATCAGGGCACGCCGCGGATGATCCGCCTTGCCTGGTTAGCCATCATCGGCCTGATCGTCGCCGTGACGGTTGGCTCGGCAGACGATGAGCGCCCCGTCCTGCGCATGATCAGGGCCTACGGTGGTACGAGCGAGTTCCAACCGCCGGTCGTAGCCATCGAAGGTCCCAATAGTATTGCCGCTCCGGTCATTGCCCAGCGGTTTGCCACCGTAGAGTTTGACGTGTCGGCGTTGAACATCCCCAACGTGTACGTTCGCGTCACCCACTGCAATGCCGATTGGACAGAATCCACAAATGGGTTTCTGAACGACGTTACCAATCGTACGATGCTGATCGACTGGACGCTGGCACCGGCACGATCCCGATACTTCCAGTACCGCGGAAAAGTGCGTGTGCCCAACGAACAACTCACGCTGCGATTTCCGGGTAACTGGAGCGTTCGCGTCTATGACCTTGATACCGACTCGCTCCTTGGCGAGGCACGGATCTTTGTTGTGATGCCCATGGCCACGGCCACCATGAACTTCATGACGGACTTCTACCAGCCCGTAAATCGCGTGAGCGGCATCGCCCTGACGCTTGAGACGGTGGTCAAAGCCGACCCTTCACGCCTGCTCGACAACTTCGTCCACACGGTGGCCTGCTACCGCAGCAACCGCTGGCGCCAGCCGTTCTTCGCTTCGCAGCGATACCGATCGTCTGTCAATGCCCCTACCGTCACCTCTGCAGTCCTAGGTATGCTTGCAGGGGGCAAGGTGTTCCGCGTGGAGCGTATCCCTGCGGAAAACGAGTATCGCATTCTAGACCTGACCAGCGCCGGACTGTTTCCGAGTACAGGAGCTCCCGTGCGGATGCCCTTCAGCGACCAGCGTCGCAATGGACAGTTTTTCCAGCGGGCAGACGATGGAGTAATGTCAACTACTGCCGTGAGCGGTGCCGACGATGAGTATATTCCCTTGGAGTTCCTGCTCGATCCCGCACCCGGACGTCCATCGGAAAACGACGTGTTTGTTGTGGGGTCGTTCAACGACTGGCAGGCGGATCGCACCTGGCAGATGTACTATGACGAGCAGTTGCGGCTGTACCGCCTGCGGCAGTGGGTACGCCGCGGCCGTCACAACTACATGTATGCAACGGGCCGCGTGAGTGCCGATGACGGATCCCTGCTGGACCTGAACTTCGAGGAGTTTGAGGGCAACACCGCCTCTGCAGGCCATGGCTTCGTCTCCTTCATCTATGCTCAGATGCAGGAATACGGGGGCTACGACGGCATCGTGGGGGTCACGACGTCGAACATCTATCAATCAGGACGGTAACGGCAATGGCGGATCGACGTAATCCAATGACGAATCAGGGACGTGGTGATGACGACGTCGATGTGTCGCTCCGGCCGTCGTCGTTCGACGATTTCACCGGCCAGGCTAAGATCGTCGAAAACCTGAAGATCTTTATCACTGCCGCGCGCCAGCGCGGCGAAGCTCTGGACCACGTCCTGCTCACCGGCCCGCCGGGACTCGGCAAGACCACCTTGAGTTTTATCATCGCCCGCGAGATGGGCGCTCAGATCAAGATCACGTCGGGTCCGGTACTCGAGAAACCGGGCGACCTCGCCGGTCTTCTCACAAGTCTTGATGCCGGCGACATCCTGTTCATCGACGAGATCCACCGACTATCGCCGGTCGTCGAGGAGTATCTGTACTCAGCCATGGAGGACTTCCGGCTCGACATCATGATCGACTCCGGTCCGTCCGCACGGTCTATCCAGCTGGCCCTTCCCAAGTTCACGCTCGTGGGCGCAACAACCCGTCAGGGCCTGCTCACTGCCCCCTTACGGTCCCGATTCGGTGTGGTAAACCGGCTGGAGTACTATGAACCCGAGGAGCTGCAACGCGTCGTGATCCGCTCGGCTGCGCTGCTTGACGCCCCCATCGATGCCGATGGGGCAGAAGAGATCGCACGACGAAGCCGTGGCACACCCCGCATTGCGAACCGGCTGCTGCGACGGACGCGTGACTTTGCCGACGTCAAAGGGCGCGGCGTGATCACCCGTGACATTGCCCGCGTGGCCCTGGAGGCACTCGAGGTTGACGAGTTTGGACTCGACGAGATGGATGCTCGCATTCTATCGACCGTTATCGAAAAATTCCAGGGCGGCCCGGTCGGCATTTCGACCATCGCCGTGGCTGTGGGCGAAGATGCGGGAACCCTCGAAGAGGTCTATGAGCCCTTCCTGATCCAGCAGGGCTTTTTACAACGAACGCCACGCGGACGGGTTGCTACTCCGGCCGCGTTTCGACATCTTGGCATTGCTCGGCCCGACGATCGCATGGGATTGTTTAATAGCGGCGAAAACCAATGACTATGGCAACGCGTATCACGATCATCGCCTCTACGGCACTTGCTGCCATCGCAGCCTTCATGCTGATGTCCGGCACAGGCTCAACCCCAGCTATGGCACAAACGGTAGGCAGCATGATCGGCGTGCCTTCGCATATCCAGCTTACGGTCAAAGACCTGATACCGTCGCTGGCCTGGTATGCCAAACTTGGCTTTAATCCAATCAAAGGGCCGATCAACAAGCCGGACTCGATCGTGTACTTGTCGGACGGACAGGTTGTGCTTGCGTTGGTCACGGGTAACGCACCGTCGCCCATCCTTGTGATGCGTGCTCCGAACCTGCGCGCCCTTCGCGATTCGCTGGACCAGCTTGAGATTCCATCGGGCTTCAAACTGCGAGGTCCTACATACTCGGAACTCCAGGTTGCTTCGCCGTCAGGCCTACTCCTGAGCATTCGCCTTGCTACCGACGAGGACTCCATTGTGTACCAACGCGGTATCAACCCAACCTGTGGCCCCTTCGGTGAGATCAGCATATCCACGCCGTCTCTTCCCGCAGAGCGTACCTTCTGGGAACAGCTTGGATGGGGACAGGTCGATGGCAATGAGACGCCATATCCGTTCGCCGTCATGTCCGACGGCAACATGAAGATCGGCATCCATCAGGGCTTGGACCTGCCGGGTGCTGTGATCACCTACTTCAGCCACGATGCTGCCGACCGTGTAGCAAGGCTGAAAAGCATCGGCCTGAACGTTGAACCCGACATCGTGGCCGAGGCGCAGGAATCCGAGAATGCCGCGTTGAAGTCGCCCGACGGCCAGCTACTGCTCGTGTTCAAGGATCCGAAGGCGAAATGAAGCGTGAGGGGCATCACTAGCCCCGGGCTGGCGCCCGGGGCTAGCCTCATTACGCCCCTTTGGGGCTCACGAATGGGTGCTAAAAAGGATGTCGTCGGCCGCTCTCGACCTGCCTAGACCCTCGCAGCGCCCCGGGCTTGCCTAGACTCTCGCAGCAACTTCTTGCAGCAGGTCATGCAGTGGAATGGCCTCGATGTTTTCTCGGATCCTGTAGCGTTCGATTCCCGGGTAGACGACCATGGCGCGTTGAGGCGTCAAATCTTTGATTGCCTCGTGAAAACCTCGCCTCGGCGTCGGAACCGAATTACGTTTCACCTCGATCGCCCATTGGACTCCATCACGGAAGCGTAGCAGCACATCGACTTCGGCACCCGCTGCAGTGCGGTAGAATGACAGGTCGACCTCACCTTTGCCGACTGCACTCAGCTGTTGAACGACGTATCCCTCCCAACTGCTGCCGATGGAGGGATGGCCCATCAAATCGTCGAGGGTCCGAATGCCAAGCAACGCATGCATGACCCCACTGTCTCGAATGTAGACCTTCGGTCGCTTCGTCAAACGTTTGCCAACGTTTGCATGCCATGGCTGAACGACGCGGATCAGCAAGAGCTGCTCCAACAGGTTGACGTATGCTTGAATGGTCTTGTAGTCGACGCCGATACTTCTAGCCAGCATCGACCCGTTCAAGATCTGTCCTTGCAGGTGAGCCAACATTGTCCAAAGCTGTCGCATTTGTTCGGATGAGCGACGCGGCGCAAACAGTGGCACTTCACGTTCGAGATACGTTCGGATGAAGTCCATTCGCCAAGCGAAGCTCGACTCGTTCGTTTCCGCAAGTACGGAGTCCGGATAGCCACCCCGCAACCAGAGCGCCGTTGTCACCTGTGGCGTTATCTCCTCCATTTCCGGTAGGCAGAAAGGATGCAATTCGAGATAGCTCACGCGCCCGGCCAATGATTCAGCCGAATGGTCAAGAAGTTCGACCGATGCCGACCCCAGCAAGAGATACATTCCGCTACGTACACCACGGCGTCGTCCCTCGTCGATTCGTCCTCGCAGAATCGGGAACAGGTCTGGCACACGGTGTATCTCATCCAGAACCAGCAGCGAGCCCATGTGATCATTGAGATACGTCTCGGGATCCGCGAGCTTTGCACGGTCAGTCGGGCTTTCAAGGTCAAGATAGATCCCCCCACGCTCCTCCGCGATGGCTCGGGCCAACGTCGTCTTGCCAACCTGCCGCGAACCAAGCAGCACCACAGCTGGTACGCTGTCGAGCCGAGATGTCACCTGTGCAGCGAGTAGACGCTCTTTCATCCTTGTAATTTAGGAATCAGAATCCTGTTTTACAAGGATACAGACATCGGTGTTCGTCAGGTAGGGGCGACCATACCAGATCGTGCCGGGCCGACCACGTTGGGTCGCCCCTACTTTACCTCGTACCTTTGCAGTCGTTCCATCCACTGCAACCAGCACCAGCCGATTATGTCTAAAGAGATCACCTCCCGCGCCGACGATTATTCGCAATGGTACATCGACCTTGTCCGCAAGGCCGGTCTTGCCGACTATTCAGCCGTGAAGGGCTGCATGGTGATCAAGCCGTACGGCTTCTCCATCTGGGAGAACATGCGCGATACGCTGGACAAGATGTTCAAGGACACGGGACATGTGAACGCGTATTTCCCACTCTTCATCCCGAAGTCGTTCCTGAGCAAGGAAGCCGCACACGTTGAAGGGTTCGCAAAAGAATGCGCCGTCGTCACGCACTACCGTCTGAAGAACGCCGAAGATGGATCCGGCGTGGTTGTCGATCCCGAAGCAAAGCTCGAAGAAGAACTGATCGTTCGACCGACGTCGGAGACGATCATCTGGAATACGTACCGCGACTGGATTCAGTCCTATCGCGACCTGCCTCTGCTGATCAACCAATGGGCCAACGTCGTCCGCTGGGAGATGCGCACACGCCTGTTCCTGCGCACCGCCGAATTCCTCTGGCAGGAAGGTCACACCGCCCACGCCACCCGCGAAGAGGCCATCGACGAAACACGGAAGATGCTCGACGTCTATGCCACGTTCGCCGAAGAATGGATGGCCATGCCCGTAGTGAAGGGCGTGAAGACTCCGAACGAGCGCTTTGCCGGTGCCGAAGACACGTATTGTATCGAAGCACTGATGCAGGACGGCAAAGCCCTGCAAGCAGGTACATCGCACTTCCTTGGACAGAACTTTGCCAAGGCGTTTGATGTGACGTTCAGCACCAAAGACAACTCCCTGGACTACGTCTGGGCCACGTCGTGGGGCGTGTCCACGCGCCTGATGGGCGCCCTGGTGATGGCACACTCCGATGACGAAGGACTGATCATCCCGCCAAAGCTGGCACCCATCCACGTTGTGATCGTGCCCATCCCCAAGCCACTGCCCGAACTTGACGAAGCCGCAACGCGCATCGCCACGGATTTGCGTGCACGCGGCATCCGTGTAAAGATCGACACCGACGATCAGAATCGCCCCGGCTACAAGTTCGCCGAGTACGAGAAGATCGGCATCCCCGTTCGCCTTGGATTGGGCGCCCGGGATCTTGCCAACGGCACCATTGAAGTGGCACGGCGCGATACCAAGACCAAGGAAGCCGTACCTGTCGAAGGCCTGACCGACCACATCGTTGCCCTGCTCGACGAGATCCAGCAAAACCTGTTCCAACGTGCCAAGACCTACCGCGACGAGCATATCACGGCCGTTGACACATGGGACGAATTCGTTCGCGTGCTGGATGAAAACGGGGGCTTTGTAAGCGCGCACTGGGATGGCACCAGCGAGACCGAAGTGGCCATCAAAGAAGCAACCAAGGCAACCATCCGCTGCATACCCCTCGACAACCCTCAGGAAGACGGTACGTGCGTGTTCAGCGGCAAGCCCAGTTCGCAGCGTGTGCTCTTTGCACGGGCCTATTGATCTTCCGCTGATGTCCGAGGTCACCCCTGTCAGATCCGCCTTGAGGCATTGGTTCGCGATCTGCAGGGCCGTCCTACCGTTCGGCATCGTACTCGGGTTCCAGCAAGGACAACATCAAAAGGTCGCGGCTCAAGGATCGCCAAGGATCACCGGGACGATCGCAGCTGACCTAGCCTATGCGCTAACGTCGCAGGCGCCCAAGGATGGTCTGCGCCGATATACGACACAGCCTTCGCGAGATCGGCAGTTCGGTCTAATGCTAGGGACCGCCCGGGTTGACGCTGATGCGTCCTCATGGCATGCACGACTGGCTATGCATACAGGGTGGTTCACCGATGCCAACTACCAAGGCGGCGACAGATCATGGCGCTTCCTGCAGGAAGTCTCGGCCGGTGCCCGTCTCCACGAAGACCTTTGGATCGATGCCGGAATCATTCCGTCACACATCGGTTACGAGAGCATGATGCCCGGTGCTAATCTGGTTCTGTCGAGGTCGCTCACCGCTGACTATACGCCCTACTACGAGACGGGTGCCATGCTCACGTGGCAAGCCTCAGACAACGTCCAGGTCGCAGCACTTCTCCTGAATGGCTGGCAGCAGATCGTCGATGTCAACGATGATCTCTCCTTCGGCAGTAAGGTGCTGATCAAGCCGGTGCCGTCGCTATCGGCGTCGTGGAGCACATACGTTGGCAATGATCAGCCTATAGGTGCTCCGGACAGACTACGCGTGCACAACAATGCATGGGTCGAGTGGAAACCGATATCGGGGTTAACCATTGTGGGCTTGGCCGATGTTGGCGTACAACAACGGCAGAATCATGGACGTGATCGCCAGTGGTACACCGGCTGTATCATGGCCGTGGACACATGGAGCGGAGGTACGGGCGCGGCGCGTGTGGAGCACTTTGACGATCCCAGCCGGATCTACATCAGCACTCCCGCCGACCAACCTGCTCAGATCACGGGATTTTCGTTGAACGTTGATCATACCTTCGCCAACAACGTGAAGCTTCGTGCAGAGGTCCGCCATCTCAAGGCATCTGCCGCTATCTTCGACACCCGCTTGGGGCTGCGCGACAGCGAGACCTTTGTGACGGTGTCGGCCTCTGCAGCACTCACGTTCCTAAAGACCAAGACCGACTGACCGCCCGGGACACGCATGTACGCCACCATGAATGACATCTGCCGCACAACACTGTGCCTTCTATGCCTGACGACCCTGGCCACGAGCTGTTCGTCCGTTCGCGTACCCATGCCAGACACGGATGTGTTCCTTGCCGACTTCGACGCTGCCGCAGGCAGCGTGCAGAACGTGCGGAACATTTCGGCGCGGCCGGGATATGACAATCAGCCGAGCTTCGCCGTGGGTGACAGTGTGGTGCTGTACGTATCAAACAGATCGGGTAGTACCGATGTTTACCGCTACGAGCTGCTGACGGGCAGCACCGTTCGCGTGACCAGCACGCCCGACCAAGAGTTCTCGCCGACCATGATGACCGACGGCCGATCGTTCTCGGCAGTACGCGTGCGCAAGCCCGATGCATCGGGCGAAGACTACACCAATTCGCAGCAGCTGTGGCGGTATGATCTGACCGGACGTCCCGTCTCACCGGTCGTCGGCATCAACCGCATTGGCTATCACTGCTGGCTGGGTGGCAATACGGCCGCCCTGTTCATCGTAGGCAACGAAGACCTCAAACAACCACACAAGCTGGTCCTGTACGACCTTATCTCGCGAACATCGTCAACGGTATCGACGGCTATCGGCAGATCCCTCCAGCAAATGCCGGACGGCCGACTGTCGTTCGTCAACAATTCAGACACAACGGCCGGCGTACTCTCTGCCGTCTCGCCAAACGGTGCCGGCATTGCCCCCCTCGTAACCATGCCCTCGGGCAGCGAGGATGTGTGCTGGATGCCCGACGGCACGGCATTGACCGTTTCCAGCGCTGCTATCCTCCGCTGGAAGGCGCCCATGAAGGATTGGGAGCGGGTATGCGAGATCCCCGGCGTTCCCGGGATGGTATCGCGGCTTCGCAGCAATGCCGACGGAAGTCGGATCGTCTTCGTGGTCCGCCCCCTGCCGCAGCGCTAAGCGTTTCGTCACCCATTCGCGTGCCACGCGTTTGGTATCTTTGCAGTTACGTCCAATATCTGTGGGCTACTGACGCCTACAATCCCCTCCGCTATGCAACACTTCAGAAACTTCTGCATCATCGCCCACATCGACCACGGTAAGTCGACCCTTGCCGACCGTCTGCTGGAACGCACCGGTCGCGTGACCAAACGGGAGATGGTGTACAATCAGATCCTAGACGATAATCCGCTCGAACAGGAACGTGGCATTACGATCAAGCTGCATGCCATCCAGATGGCCCATAAGGATGCAGAAGGCAACGAATACGTTCTCAACTTGATCGACACCCCCGGTCACGTCGACTTCTCCTACGAAGTCTCCCGGTCCCTCTCTGCCTGCGAAGGGGCATTGTTGGTCGTGGATGCAACGCAAGGCGTCGAGGCGCAGACCATATCGAATCTGTTCATGGCCATTGAACAGGGGCTGGAGATCATTCCCGTGATCAACAAGATCGACCTACCGAGCGCAGTCACGACGATCGACAATGTGAAGCAACAGGTGATCGACCTTATCGGCTGCAAAGAAGAGGACATGATCCTGGCCTCGGCAAAGTCCGGTATTGGCATCGACGAGATCCTGGATGCCGTGGTCAAGCGTATCCCGCCGCCGAAGGGCGACCCGAAGAAGCCGCTGCGCGCGCTGATCTACGATTCGATCTTCGATTCCTACCGCGGCGTGATCGTAAACATCCGCGTCTTCGACGGCGTGCTGCGCGAGAAAGACAAGATCCTGTTCATGGCCACCGGCCAGCAGTACGATGTTGATGAAGTGGGCGTGCTGCACATGCAACGTCACCGCACCGGCGAACTCTCGGCCGGCGACGTAGGATATTTCACGGCTGCCATCCGACGTCTGCACGACACCAAGGTGGGCGATACGGTAACGCTCGCTAACAACCGCTGCGCGGGTGCCATCGAGGGCTTCCGCGAGGTAAAGCCCATGGTGTTCTCGGGTATTTACCCGGCCGACTCCGATGACTTCGAAGATCTGCGCGAAGCACTGGGCAAGCTCACGCTCAACGACTCGGCCATCAC
>JAULYI010000055.1:0-2704 GCA_032117915.1 Kapaibacterium sp. (SeqCode)
GTAGAGTCCGTAACCGTAAACGCCGTTGTATCGATGCCATCGGCATTGAGCACTTTCGAGGGCTTTGCAGTGTCTGCCGCAGCAGGTCCTTGCGAGCGCTGCTCGACCGGGTCCTGCGTATCGCCACTACTGCAGGCATTTATGCAGCAACCAAGGGCAACGAGAAGTGTCGCTGTGAGAATAGCACCTAGACGTCGATTCATGCGTTTCGTTCTGTATTCTTTGCTTCGTTCCAGTACTCGTCCATCTCCTCGAGAGACATTGCATCAAGTCGTCGATCCGCCTCTCGTGCCCGTCGCTCGATATGCTGGAACCGTCGCATGAATTCATTGATCGTACCGTGCAATGCGTCTTCTCCGACGATGCCCTCATGCCGTGCGGCATTGATGAGCGCAAAGAGTACGTCGCCGAACTCGCGCGAAGTCGCTGCGGCATCACCGGCAGCGATCTCTGCTTTCAGCTCGTTGATCTCTTCGTCCACCTTCGCCCAGACGTCACGACGATCGTGCCAGTCGAAGCCGACGTTCGACGCTTTCTCCTGCACGCGCTGCGCACGAAGTGCCGCAGGCAGCGTTGCTGGAACTCCGTCCAGGATCGAGGTCCTCCCCTCCTTCATTTTCAGACGTTCCCAATTCTCGAGCACCGTTGCCTCATCGTCGGCACGCTCGTCGCCGAAGATGTGGGGATGGCGGTTGACCAACTTCGAGAACTCCAGATCGATGACGTCGCGCATGGTAAATGCGCCGCGTTGCTCTGCTATCGTAGCGTGCATCACGACGTGAAGCAGCAGATCACCCAATTCCTTGGAGAATTCCTTGTCGTCGCCGGCCTTGATCGCCTCCAGCGTCTCATACGCCTCCTCGATAAGCAGATGCGAGATCGACGCATGCGTCTGCTTCTGGTCCCACGGACAGTCCGCCCGCAGAATGCGCACGAGATCGACGAACGCAGCGAACTGCGACAGCGTGTCGTTCGGGTCCGACGGATGCGGTACTTGACGGAGTGGGGGCATGGCCATGGGTTGCAGTGAAAAAACGGACCTGCAAAATACGCAGGTATCAGCCGATGAGGACGGTTAGCAGTGCGCAGATGGCTAGCATGATGGCCATGCCGACCGACACGGCTTTGCCGTAGCCAGGGGTGCCGGACGTGAAGGCCACAGTGGACTTGACCATCGCATTCGAAAGGATGGCGATGATGATAGACCAGGATGCAACCTGAGCACCAATGTTGCCCGCCGTGACGTGATCGGCGGCAGACAGCACGACGGCATCAACATCGACGATACCAGCCAGTGCACTCGTCCACATGAGCGCCCCGCCACCGTATACGCCTACAGCCCATGCCGAACCAAGCGTAACGAGTCCCAGAAAGAATGCGAACTTGAGCGCAGGCAGAATGCGTAAGGGGTTACTGACATCGATGTTCCTCTCATCCATGTCGGATCCTGAAGGTCGAAGGAAACCGGCGATCAGACCGGCGGCGGCGGCTCCCGTAAGCGGCATGATCATACGCAAGGCCATATCTGGCCATACAATGGCAAGCAAGGCATTGACACGCAGGAACTGGATGGCATTTGCGATCATTGCGGCCCGTGCATAGTCGGCCGTGCGTTCGGGAGCTGATCGCGCTCGCTGGGCGAACGCCTGGGTGGCTGCTGTGGTACTCACCATTCCGCCGAGCACGGCTGCGGCGCGCATGCCGGCTCGAGGCCCCAGGAACTTCTCTAGGAAGTACCCGATGAATGATATCCCTGAGACTACCAGTACGGCCATCCAAAGCGAACGCGGAGCGATCGCTCCGTAGGGACCAAATCGGCCGTCCGGCAACAACGGATAGATCACGAAGATCAGCGCCAGGAACTTGATAGTGTCTGCGAACTCGACCTCAGTGACCGTCTCACGAAAGAACCGTTTCACCAGTGGTTTTGCATCAAGCAGCAAGACCAGCATAACGGCAAGGGCAAGACCAAGTTGTCGCACCTGCGGCTCCTGCGGCATCGACACGACGTAGGCCAGAACGAACGTGGCGACCATGGCGACCTCCGTGGTGATCCCCGCCTCTACACTCGCTCGCATGTGATGAACGGTGATAAGCGCGGCAAGCAGTGCCACAACGGCAATGGTGATCCATACCGAGCCGATGATAGCACATACGTGGGCAACCACACTGACGGCAACGAAATCGCGGAGGCCAATGTGCACCGTAGTGCGAGCCGTCTCGCGTTCGGCACCGAACAGCACGCCAATAAGGACCGCGAGGGCAGCGGATATCCAAGGGGCAAGGTCGCCGGGTGCGAACAAGAGATCCATTGGTCAAATATCGGGCTTTCGTGCACACCTACGGTCAGCACGGTCACGGTACAAACGTGCGACGGCGCACTGGCAGACCAGTACGCCGTCGGGGGGATGTCAATTCTTAGGTGTTACGACAGCGGTACGACGTAGCGTTCGTCGGCCTTGGCGAGCGCCTCGCGCACCCAGCGGCCGCGTTCTTCGGCGCTTCGACGCACGGCAAGTCGCTCGGCATTGCACGGGCCATCGCCATTGATCACGCGCTTAAACTCGTCCCAATCGGGGTCGCCAAACGCCCACTGGCCCGTCTGCTGATCCTTCTTGAGCTCGGGGTCGGGAATGGTAAGACCGAGTTCAAGGATCTTCGGCACGTATTGATTGAAGAATTGCTGGCGCATTTCGTCGTTCGT
>JAULYI010000056.1:0-925 GCA_032117915.1 Kapaibacterium sp. (SeqCode)
TGCGCAAGAAGTTCGTGCTCCGTCATCTCCCAATCAATGTCAAGGGGCTTTGTAAGACGGATGCCTGCCGGCACCGTTTGCGCGATGAGCTCATCCAGCGAGTCGGCACCGACGGTAGAGAGCATTGCATCGATCTCGCCTGCGGTAGGAGCGTTGTGGCGATCTGCGAAGTGTTCGCGGTAGAGGTTCATGGTGGGTGGTGTTGAACGAGGAATTGTGATGGTGTCCAAACGGTAGTCGCGCCCTTCGGGTTCCTGCATAAGCGAACCTTTGGGGCGCGACAAAAATAAGGAGAGGGAACGGTGTTCGCTGCGTTCTGCCGTGCAATCCATGCGTATCACATGTCGGAGGGCGGTGCTACCAGGATTTTCACGAAGTTTATCGGAGTTGTTGTCATGAGTGGAGTATCTATGATGCAGAATCTACGCCACCCAAAAAGCGAGATGCCGGCCGAGGAGGGTTCGCTACTGGCTGAACTCACTTGTGGTGACGTCGACAGGCAGCGTGTGGCAGCTGCCTTCGTTCGCGTGATGTACAAGGTTCGAGCGGACGCACGTCAGGCTGGCACGACGTTGATCGTTGCTGTCGACGGAAGGCTCATGGAACTTGATCCGGACTCACCACTATTGGCTGACGTATCGGAGCTAATTCCGATAGTGAAAGCCGTTGCCCCCATACCCGAAGAGCTAGAGCCACCCGGATTTGTGTAGGCATCAGATTTCGCTGCTCAGGGCAGCGCCATGCGCATGTGCAGGACGGGCATGGCATTGGCCGAGATGGTCGTGCCCGAACGCAGGTCCATGGTAGCCGTCAGGCGGACGCCTGCACCAACGGCGATGGGTCCGATGCGCGCAACGTCCATGGCAAGGTCCGCCATGGCAAGCGGGCCGACGCTGGTCACGCCTATCGAGGCGCTGCCGATGAT
>JAULYI010000056.1:935-1772 GCA_032117915.1 Kapaibacterium sp. (SeqCode)
GTTGTTATGCGCGATATGTGTTGACTGCCCACTTCCACAAAGAGCTGCATGGCGCCTTCGTGGAAAAGGTTGTATCGCAAGGATAGCAGGGAAGGGGCAATGCCGGCCGCGAGGTTGGATGCCCATGGCACGTCGGTACGATACGCTGCACTGAATGCCGATGCCGGTGCGAGAGGATCGTGGACTGGGCGCTGCGCGAACGCAGAGGTAGTGCGTGCTGCTACAGAGCTGATGGCTGGGATGACCTTTGGATTTTCAACCTCACGGTCATCGCTCTGGATGTTGTCGGAAACAACGGTACCTGCAGCAACCGTCGTGGGTGCTACGCCGTTGCTACGGCTAGATTGTGTGGCGTATGGCTTGGGTGTCTGCTGCGTTGGAGCGACCCGCTTCCTGATAACCGTACGAACGGTATCAGGGAACGTTATACTGTTGTCGGTGACGGCCAGCATGAGCCCCATGAAAACACAGATGACGCCAACGACGGCGTTGATGCCGGTACGAGCTGTGTTGACGGATGTCGATCCAGCCGTAATGGTCGAGAGAATGGCAAGACGGATGTGTGCGGGAGCTTCGATCGAGTAAGCGTCATCGATGATGGCCATGTCGAGATGAGCTTCCTGATCAAGCAGCTGGGCGAGCTGCGGATCGTTCGACACGTCGTGGAGGAACGCTGCGCGCTCGACGTCGGTCATGTCGCCTTCCAGATAGCGCTGGGCAAGAATGCGAGCACTCGACATCATGTGTCCACCTCGTTGGCCAGGTGGGCCAAGGTTCGACGCAGGATGGCCTTGGCTCGCTGCACGCGCATGCGGACGGTGCCGGCCGACTCCGAGA
>JAULYI010000056.1:1782-2170 GCA_032117915.1 Kapaibacterium sp. (SeqCode)
GATCGCGTCGTAGGACAGACCATCGTAGTACCGCAAGACAAAGGCATCGCGGAGCAGCAGCGGCAGACGCGACACTTCGCGCTCGATGTGTTGTCGAAGATCGGCGCTGAAGACGTCGTCGTGCGCGTCACCGATGATGTGCTCGTCGTCGAGCTCTACGGTTTGTTTATGATCGCGATGCAGGTTGAGAACGCGTTGCCGGGCGATCATCAGACAGAACGGCAGGGGATCGACGATCGAATTACCACGCACCAGGTGGGCATGCACACGGATAAAGGTGTCCTGCGTGATGTCGGCCGCGTCGCTCGCGCTGGACGTCATGCGCAGTGCGTAGGCGTAGACGTAGCGTGCAAGCAGGTCGTAGAACGCTGCAAAGGCCGCGTTTCGT
>JAULYI010000057.1:0-5769 GCA_032117915.1 Kapaibacterium sp. (SeqCode)
ATGCCTTCATATCAACCGACGAGGTCGAGGCTCTATGCGAATTCATTGGACAGCAGCGCGGCTACTCATCACCATATACACTTCCATCGGTTGCACAAAAACGTGATGGCGCCGGTGGAGCTAGCGGCGCCGACAGAGACGTGCTTTTTGAGGAAGCCGCACGGATTTTTATCGCTCTACAGCAAGCCTCGGTTTCCACGCTGCAGCGCCGTCTTAAGGTCGGTTATGCAAGAGCAGCTCGCATCGTGGACGAGCTGGAAATGGCCGGTATCGTTGGACCACCAGATGGTTCAAAAGGTCGTCAGGTCCTGCTGATGAGCGAGTCCGAGCTCGAAGCATACATCTGATAGAGTCGCGGAGCGGCCGTACGAAACACCGGCGTTACCCCATTTACGGCTGGCAACCGGCGGTGGTCTTGTTGTATGTTTGTTGGTTACGGCTTACCAACAGACCTGCCACGAGCACCATGCACGCCGGATGACAAGTCACGAAACCACTACGGAATGTACGACGATCAGTGTTCGCGGCGCACGAGAGCATAATCTGCGCAATGTGAACGTCGAGATCCCGCACGAACAACTTGTTGTGATCACAGGCCTTAGCGGATCAGGCAAGTCTTCTCTCGCGTTTGACACGATCTATGCAGAGGGACAGCGCCGCTATGTCGAGTGTATGTCGTCCTATGCGCGCCAGTTCCTGGGGATCATGAAAAAGCCTGACGTTGATGTTATCGAAGGTCTATCACCGGCGATCAGCATTGAACAGAAGTCCGTCGGTATGAGCCCACGGTCAACCGTCGGTACGGTGACGGAGATCTACGACTACCTGCGTCTATTGTTTGCCAAGACCGGTACACAGTATTGTGTGGAGTGCTCGATTCCGGTACGACAGCAGATGCTTGATCAGATCGTCGATACCATCATGTCTTACCCTCCGAGCACGCGCATTCAAGTGTTAAGTCCGGTCGTGCGAGGCCGAAAAGGACATTACCGCGAGCTGTTCGATCAGTTCCGGAGGCAGGGATTCGTAAGAGTGCGTGTTGACACCGAGATCCGTGAGATAACCGAGGGTATGCAACTTGCCCGCTACAAGGTTCACAATATTGATCTTGTGGTTGACCGCCTGAGTATCGAATCAGAGTCACAGCGTCGACTGACCGAGAGCGTCGAAACGGCCCTGCACCTTGGTGAGGGTGGTGTGAGCGTGCTTCGCGAGCTGGCCGATGGCAGTTGGACGGAGCAGTATTTTTCAACGAGTTATGCCTGCCCCTCCTGCGGACATTCATACGAGACGCCTGCGCCCAACATGTTCTCATTTAACTCACCGTTCGGTGCCTGTCCGACGTGTCAGGGTATCGGTGAGCTGCATGACTTTGACCCGGCCTTGGTTATTCCGAATCGGGCCCTTACGCTGGCTCAGGGTGCCGTCGCTCCTCTTGGCAAGCAGCGTGACACATGGCTATGGAAACAGGTTGTCTCGTTCTGTGAGCAGCAAGACATATCCCTTGACGTGCCCATCAGCGAGCTAGCAAACGACCAGATCATGATCTTGCTGCATGGTACCGAGGATGCATCCGTCAGTGTCCAGTACGGCAGCTCTTCGATACGGCACAGGTTCCTGGGTGTTCTGCCAAGCCTACGCCACCAGTACGAGCACGCATCAACGTCAAGTGTGCGGGCGTCCATCGAGAAGTACTTCGCAACGATTCCCTGTCGGTCGTGTCACGGTGCTCGCCTTAAGCACGAGCATCTGCATATCCGAGTTGGCAGTTTTACCATTTTCGATATTGTCTCGCGGGACATCACGTCGGCATGTGCTGCGATCGAGGAGATCCGCAGCGCTCTTACGGATAGGCAGCGAACCATTGCACATCTTATTCTAAGAGAGATCGAGACACGCTTACGGTTTCTCCTTGATGTGGGCTTGGCATACGTTACACTCCAGCGGTCGGCACGAACGCTGTCAGGCGGAGAATCCCAGCGAATACGTCTTGCTTCGCAGATCGGCTCACAGCTTGTTGGTGTGACATACGTCCTCGATGAGCCGAGCATCGGATTGCACCAGCATGACAACCAGAAGCTTATCAATTCCTTAAAGCACCTTCGAGACCTTGGAAACACGGTCGTTGTTGTCGAGCATGACAGAGAAATGATCCAAGAATGTGATCACGTCATTGATATTGGTCCCGGTGCCGGCGTGCACGGCGGTTCTATCGTGGCCACCTTCGAACCGTCTGAGATCGCGTCGATTCAAGAGCAGGTCCTGCGTCAGTCATTGACCCTTCAATACCTACGTCGGGACCGTGCTATGCCCCAAACAGCACAACGGCGTCCTGGAAATGGCTTGGTCATCAAGCTCATGGGTGCGCGGGGACATAATCTGCAGAACGTGGATCTTACGATACCGCTAGGGACGTTTACATGCGTCACCGGTATGAGCGGCTCGGGAAAGAGTACGCTTATCAATGATACGCTGTATCCGATCCTCTCGAGACATTTCTACACGACAGAGATCATGCCTCTCCCCTATGCGTCTATTGAGGGCTTAGAGCATGTTGATAAGGTCATTGAGATCGATCAGGCCCCTATCGGACGTACTCCTCGGTCAAACCCTGCAACCTATACAGGACTGTTCACGCAGATTCGGGACTTCTTTACGATGCTCCCCGAATCAAAGATCCGTGGATACAAGGCCGGTAGATTCTCGTTCAATGTTGCCGGCGGTCGATGTGACGAGTGCGAAGGTGCGGGTATCCGGAAGATCGAAATGAACTTCCTGCCGGATGTGTACGTGCCATGTGACAACTGCGGCGGAAAGCGCTATAACACCGAAACGCTTGCCGTTACGTTCAAGGGTCGTTCTATTGCCGATGTACTCGACATGACCGTTGAGGAGGCATTCGATTTGTTCAAGGATATCCCGAAAATCAAAAACAAGCTCTCCGCTCTCATGGATGTTGGTCTGACCTATATCACGATCGGTCAGCAGGCTCCGACACTGTCTGGGGGCGAGGCACAACGTGTGAAACTTGCGACGGAATTATCAAAGACCAGCACCGGCCGGACGATGTATGTTCTGGATGAGCCCACCACCGGATTACATTTTGAAGACATTCGCATCCTGTTGCAGCTGCTCCATAAGCTGGTAGACAAGGGCAACACCGTTGTTGTGATCGAACATAATCTCGACGTCATTACGTTTGCCGATCACATCGTGGATATCGGCCCCGGCGGCGGCCGCGGTGGTGGAACGATTGTGGCAACTGGAACACCGGAAGAGGTTGCGGCTTGTGAGCTTAGTATCACAGGCCGCTACATCAAAACCGAACTAACAGCGAATCAATCCGACGGACCGCAATTTTCATAATTGATCGTTCGTTACCATCGGCCCATGCAACACCAATCGTTCTCTGAACAACATCGCGCGGCAATCCTCGATGCCGTTATCGCCTTAGCCGATCTCGAACATAGACCCTCTGCACTAAGCCGTGCCAGAACCTTCGTTCGTGACGTTGACATGTCTCAGCGCTCTGCGGCTGATATGCTTGCAGAGGCCCTTAACGAAGTTGGTCAAGCAGCTGCATCAGTCTCGTACAAGCTCGGTCGTGGCGATGTACAGAATGTCAACATCCTCGCCATCACACATGATGGCATCGTCGTCCGCGTCCGAAATGTCGACGGAACGACAGTGCATGTGGATGACGTGGTCAAGCGTCGTTCTCTGACACTTTCGGCAAGCCAGCTTCAAGGAAAAGCCGGCCACGTTGACTGTGTAGAGATCTTCGGTGCATCTCGCTCGTTTTTATCGAGTGATACCACGCTGCCCAATGTTCGCGATGCAAATAGAGACGTACATACGCAGTACGAAGAGCCACATCGACTGCGCGATCTGTGGCCTATCGTAAAACGCATTCTGGGTTCCGAGCGCCACGATATCATTACGGTCATCGCCTACAGCGTGTTCACCAGTCTTCTCTCCCTTGCCGTTCCGTTGAGTTCACAGGCAATCGTTAATGCTGTTGCCCTTGGCGTTGTCAACAGACAGCTGATCGTGCTCTGTGCGGTCGTTCTTGTGGCCATGATGCTTCTTGGTGTTATCGCTGTGCTGGAACGATACATCGTTGACATGATCCAGCGCCGTCTGTTCGTACGAACATCCTTTGATATCATTTATCGACTGCCGCTTATCCGATCAGAGGCACTGAAAGAAACGTATGCGCCTGAGCTCGTGAATCGCTTTTTCGATGTGATGACAGTACAGAAGTCTATGGGCAAAATGCTCCTTGAGGGAATCAGCTCGACACTCGTGCTCATCACAGGTCTGCTCCTGCTCGTGGTGTACCATCCGTTCTTTCTGATCTATGACGTGGCCTTCTTGTTCTTTCTGCCCGTTTTGACATTAGTGCTCGGCCGCGGCGCTATTCCAACAGCGATCAAGGTCTCCAAGAAGAAGTACGAGGCCGCGGCGTTGATGGAGGACATTGCCCGTAATCACCTCGCATTCAAGCTTACAGGTGCTCGCGACTTTGCCTTTGACCGCATTGATAGCGTTTCATCTGACTACGTAGAGGCTCGTGCGAAGCACTTCACCATCATTGCCAGGCAGATCGTTGGTTCACTGATATTCAAGGCGTTTGCCACGGTCGGAGTCCTTGGCTTGGGCGGTCTTCTCGTGATCGAGCAACAGATATCACTTGGGCAGCTCGTCGCAGCCGAGATCGTCATCATCATGATCCTGGGCGCTCTAGAAAAGCTCATGGCACAGTTCGACCTCTACTATGACCTGATGGCGGCCCTCGATAAACTCTCCATTATTTCCGATCAGCCGCTAGAGGATATCGGAGGACGAGCCGTTCCGAAGGAAAAGAACGGTGGTACGATAGCCATACGTCAACTGCGACTTTCCTTTGATGGACAAGATGTTCTTTCCGGCATTGATATGTCGGTTGATGCACAGCAGCATCTGAGTATCGTTGGTGAGAGTGGCGCAGGCAAATCCAGCTTGCTCCACGTCCTGTCCGGCCTTTCTTCAACACACGAAGGTTCCGTCGTCGTCAACGGTGTTGATGTCAAGGATGCCGACCTTCGATCGCTCCGTTCGCGTATCGGCATGGTCTTTCCCGAGAATCAGATCATTCCCGGTACCATAGAACAGAACATCATGCTCGGCAGACCGATCAGTCGAGAGCAACTTGACTGGGCCTTGCGGATAACCTTTTTAGAGGATGACATCCAGCAGTTGCCGGATGGGCTTCGTACCGTCTTACACGGTACTGGCGAGACCCTTCCTTACGGATTGCGACGACGGATCTTGTTTGCTCGCATGATCGTTCACAGGCCGGACATTCTCTTGATCGATGAAGCGTTCGACGGTATTGAGGACTCCGTAAAACTGCGGATGCTCGATGCACTGTTCTCATGGCCACATTGGACCGTCATCAATGTTTCGCATGACCCAGAAGTCGTGCGACGCACAGAACATTCGCTTGTGCTCCAGCGGGGCTCCGTCATCATGCAAGGTAAAACGAAGGAGCTCTGTCAGCAAGAGGGTTCCCCATTCTGTTCTCTCTTCCCAGATCCTCGTCCGTTCCTCAATGCGTTCAATGGAGGTCACCATGGCTGACACATCAAAGCGCAGCAGCCAGGACGTCGATATCCGGGAAATTCCAAGTTTCAGACGTACATCTCTGCGCCTCGTGACCACTGCAGCAAGCTTCCGCACGGTGATGTATGTGCTCTTGACAATCCTTGGCATCGTCATCATTGGACT
>JAULYI010000058.1:0-1727 GCA_032117915.1 Kapaibacterium sp. (SeqCode)
ATGGCGATCGCCCTTTCCTACCCGTTGTTCACCGCCCATGCCGGCGACCTTGCGCTGCGCACCGGCGATGCCGATATGGCACTTACGCGTACGCCGGTGCCCCGACATGCGAATGTCGTCGAGATGCCCGACGAGTTGCCGGCTCGCCTGCGCGAGCTTGGCACCGAGGTCGTGCTGACGGTGCCGACGGCCAGCGGTGAGATGGTTCTGCGCTGTGCGCCGTTCAGCATCATGACGCCGGAAGCCATGGTCGTTGCAGGCACGCGCTATGGCGACCTGCCGGTTGAAACGCCGGACCATGTGCTGCTCCGGGGCGAGATCGAGGGTGTGGCAGGGTCACACGTCTTTGTGGCCGCCTTTACCACACACATGGTTGCCGTCATCGAGCGCCCCACGCCGCACGGTACAGAGCGGTGGATGGTGATGCCCGATACCGTGATCCCCGGACGCCGGAGTATGCTTGTTGTCATGCCCATGACAACGCTGGGCGGATCGCCTGTGCCATGTCTGTCGGATGACCTGCCGGGTAATGCCGACCGGGCCGACAGTGTGTTTCGGATGCTGGTGAACGACGCCACCAAGGAACCCGTCAACCCCGCCAAGCGTGTCGATGCTGGTCAAGCCAACGTCCTTACAGCCGTGCAGGTGGCCACGGATTGCAACTTCAAGTTCTTCCAGCGTCACGCATCAAGCGTCGCCCTTGCCGCTCAGTATGCCATCACTGTCGTGGGCGGGTCCAGCGCCGTGTATCAGCGCGATGCGAGCGTACAGCTGCAGATCCCGTACCTGCGTGTGTGGACCGAGGCAGACCCGTATCCGGGAGACATCGGAGCGGCTCTTGGCGGCATTCTGAATTACTGGAATGCCAACATGAAGCACGTTCGTCGGTCCATCACGATGCTCCTTGCGTCCGATCTTGGCGGCGGCCTTGCCTATGTTGGTGTGCTGTGCGGTGGCTACGGCTATAATGTGTCCAGCGTCGGCGGTAATGTGAACTTCCCGGCGGACAACTATATCTGGGACGTTGACGTGACCAGCCATGAGCTGGGACATAACATTGGATCGTCGCACACGCACAACTGTGGTTGGAATCCACCCATCGACTCGTGCTGGAACGCCGAAGGCGGCTGCTACGATGCAACGCGCCCGGCCCGCGGCAGTATCATGAGCTACTGTCACCTGCAGAACAAGGGAACGGAACTTCGCTTCCATCCTCGCGTTGCTGCTCTCTTCCGCCAGGTCATGGATAGGACTGCGTGTGTTGGTCCCGTGGAGGGGGTGCGTCCGAAGGATGTTGCCACCGTCGGGATCACGACGCCGGCTACGGGTTCCTTCATTGCCGCAAAGACGGCGCTCAGGCCGACGACTGTGATTCGCAATGTGGGGACGCAGGCACTGGCGAACGTCACCGTGACATGTCGGATCACCACCTTGTACAGCGTCGAGAAACATAAGGCGACGCAGACCATTCAGAGTCTGGCCGTCGGCGCGTCGCAGACCCTCACGTTCCCGAACGTGTCGATCGACTCTACCGGCGACTACCTGCTCGAAGTGACGAGTGCGGTCGCCGACGATGCGCATACGACGAACGATATCCTGACGCGACCGTTCCGCGTGGGACCGCCACCGGCGGGTAGCCTTCGAATCACTGCGCCGAACGGCGGAGAGACGCTGGTGAGTGGCAGCGATGTCGAGGTCAAGTGGACGGCTAACGGTGTGAAGAATGC
>JAULYI010000059.1:0-1994 GCA_032117915.1 Kapaibacterium sp. (SeqCode)
GCGGGACGAACACCGGCGTTGAAGAGGTTGGGCTCGAGGTAGATCTGACCGTCCGTGATCGAGATCACGTTTGTCGGAATGTAGGCAGACACGTCACCGGCCTGCGTTTCGATCACCGGCAAGGCCGTCAGCGAGCCGCCACCCAGCTTGTCGCTGAGCTTGGCAGCACGTTCCAGCAGACGTGAGTGCAAATAGAACACGTCACCCGGATACGCTTCGCGGCCCGGTGGGCGGCGCAGCAGCAGGGAGACCTGGCGGTATGCAGCAGCCTGCTTGGTAAGGTCATCATAGACAACCAGTGCATGACGTCCGCTGTCGCGGAAGTACTCGCCCATGGAGCAGCCAGAATACGGAGCAATGAACTGCAGCGGCGCCGGATCAGATGCCGATGCCATCACGATGGTCGTGTACTCCATCGCGCCGGCCTTCTCAAGGATCGACACGACGTTCGCAACCGTGGAGCCCTTCTGTCCGATGGCCACGTAGACACAGAACACGGGCTTGATGCCGCGCTCCTGTGCTTCCTTTGTGTGCGTATACTTCTGATTGATGATGGCATCAAGCGCGACCACCGTCTTGCCCGTCTGACGGTCACCGATGATCAGCTCACGTTGTCCGCGGCCGATCGGGATCAGCGCGTCAACAGCCTTGATACCCGTCTGCAGCGGCTCGGTAACGGGCTGGCGGTCGATAACGCCAAGGGCCTTACGCTCGATCGGATAGTATGCCGATTCCTTGATCGGTCCCTTACCGTCAATGGCAACACCAAGCGGATTCACCACGCGACCGATCAGGCCTTCGCCAACCGGTACAGAGGCGATGCGACCCGTTCGGCGCACCTGGTCGCCTTCTTTCACCAGGCGGTCATCACCGAAGAGCACGCAACCAACGTTGTCCTCTTCAAGGTTGAGCACCATGCCCACGACGCCGTTCGGGAATTCGACGAGCTCAGAGGCCATAACCTTCTCGAGTCCGTACACCCGGGCAACACCGTCGCCAACCTGCAACACGGTTCCTACTTCATAGACATCGGTCTCCTTTTCGAAACCGGAAAGCTGTCGGCGAAGGATCGCACTGATCTCTTCGGGGCGTACATCAGCCATTATTCTGTCCTTGGTGGAGTTGTTTATTTCGTTTGTTTCAATTCATGGAGGGGGCAGTGCCGTCGGCCAGGCGTTGGCGCAGCAGTGCAAGCTGTTGCTTCAGACTGCTGTCCATCACCGTGTCGCCAACGCGAACGGCAACACCGGCCAGCAACGCAGGGTCCACATCGTAGCTGGCCACGATGGACTTACCGGTACGCTTGCCCACCGCATCTGCAACAGCATGACGCATGGAGTCGTCGAGCGGTACGGCCGAACTCACGGCAATACGCAGGATGCCGCGATGGCGATCATACTGGGTCTGGTACTCGGCTGCCACGCCACTGATGTCAGACTCGCGGCCTTTGTCCATCAGCAGGGAAAGAAAGTCGAGGGTAAGCGGTGCCATCGACGAACCGAAGATCTCCTTGATGATCTCCTTCTTTCGCGATGCTTCGATGACGGGGCTACGGAACAACATGCGAAGGTCGGCCGATGCGTTCGCTGTGCGAACGATCCCTGCCAGATCCTGTTCCACCCGCTCGGCAACATCCTGTTGAAGGGCCGTCGTGAGCAGTGCTTTCGCGTAGCGTCGTGCGATGCGTTGCAGTGACATCAGTTCTTCGAGAGTTCGTTAACAGAGGATTCGATGATGCGCTTGTGGTCCTCGCCATCAAGCTTCGTACCGATCAGCTTTTCCGTGGCGCCGATCACAAGAGCCGTCACCTCGGCGCGCAGCTCGGCGATCGCGTCGTCTTTCTGACGGTCGATCTCCCGCTGTGCCTCGGCGAGCTTCTGCTGCTTGACGCCTTCGGCCTCTTCGGCGGCACGACGAAGGACGACTTCGGCTTGCTCGCGGCCTTCCTTGACGATGTCCATCATCTCCTGCTGCGCAGCTTGGATACGCTCCTT
>JAULYI010000060.1:0-4868 GCA_032117915.1 Kapaibacterium sp. (SeqCode)
ACGTGATGGCCGCAGCCGATCACATCATCGACCTTGGTCCTGAAGGTGGCGATCAGGGTGGTCACGTCGTTGCGACAGGAACGCCCAAGCAGATCGCCGCCATGCCAACCTCGTACACCGGTCAGGCGCTGCATGCCTTCTATGCGGAGCATGGCATCAGCGTCCGACGACGTGGAAAGGGTGCATCGTGACGAGGAAACAGGTTGTTCGACTCGTCATAAGTCTAAGCATTCTGGTCGCCGCCATATGGTGGGCGCTTCGCGGCGTCGACCTTGGCAACGTCGCAGCCATCCTTGGTCAGTCAGACATTATCCTCGTCCTGCTTTGCGTCCCCATGATCGTGCTGTCGCACGTTGTGCGGGGGCATCGATGGACGCTATTGCTGCGTCCGGCGTCGACCACCGTTCCGCTCTCTGCCGCCACGTCGAGCGTCCTCATCGGCTATGCCGCCAACAACATCATTCCACGGTCGGGCGAGTTCATTCGTCCGTGGGTCTTATCCCGACGGCTCTCCATTCCGTACGGCACTACGGTCACCAGCATCATCGTTGAGCGCATCATCGACGTGCTATCGCTCGTCCTGGGTATCTCCATCGTGTCGCTTGTGGCCAACGACGTCATCATCGCCGCCATTCCGTCGTTCACCATCGGTCGCGTCATGAGTGTGATCGTCGTGCCGGCCCTTGTCGTTGCCTTCGCCATCGGCATCATCGCCTATACGGAGGCCGGAGCCTGGGCCATCGAGCGCGTGGTACGTCCGTGGCGGGCGGGTCTTGCCGATCGGCTGCACGAGACGCTCGAGACCATTCGTACGGGCCTGCGTGCCATTGGTCAGCCAAGACTCTACGCCGGACTTATCCTCGACTCTGGCGTTATCTGGCTGCTATGGGCATTACCGATCCTGCTCTGCTATCATGCGATCCCGCACCAGCATCCTGTACCCTTCGATCTGGCTGACGCCTTCATCATGCTTCTTATCGTCAGCATCGGCGCAACCATTGCCCCTACGCCCGGAGCCTTGGGGGTGTATCAGTCCTTTGCACAGGGGGCTTTGATGCTCCTATACGGTGCGGACAAGGATGAGGCGATGGCGTTTGCCATGCTGACGTGGATGGTGAACTACTTGCTCATCCTTGGTGTTGGAGCGGTCGCACTTGCGTTTGAAGTTCGAGCGGGCCTTGCCTGGCAGGACCTGGTCGATTCATCGCGAAAGGCGTAGTTTTGTGGCCCTTTTTACACTTTGCCGTACAGTGTCATGCACGCTCATCAGACAGATCTCATCATCATCGGCGCCGGTCCGTGTGGCTTGTTCACCGTCTTTGAAGCCGGCCTGCTGAAGTTCCGATGTCACCTGGTTGACTATTTAGGTGTTCCCGGAGGACAGTGTGCCGAGATCTATCCTAAGAAACCGATCTACGACATCCCCGGCTTTCCGAGCGTCCTTGCCGGCGAGCTGATCGACAACCTGATGAAGCAGATCGAGCCCTTTAAGCCGGCCTTCACGCTTGGCGAGCGGGCCGAACAGCTCGAGAAACTCGAGGATGGTCGTTTCCGACTGACGACGCATCGCGGCTCCGTTATCGAAGGTTCGAACGTCATCATCGCCGGTGGTCTTGGCTGCTTTGAACCGCGAAAGCCCGTGATTGCCAACCTTGCCGACTACGAGGACAAGGGCGTTGAATACGTCATCCGCGACCCCGAGATGTACCGTGGCAAGCGCGTGGTGATCGGCGGAGGGGGAGACTCGGCACTGGATTGGACGATCGTCCTTGCCGACATCGCCTCGGAGGTCACGCTCGTACACCGTAGCCAATCCTTCCGTGCCGCACCCGACTCCGTCGAAAAGGCCGAGCGCCTTGCCGCCGAAGGCCGCATCACGCTTCTGAAAGACGGCAACGTGACGGGTCTGGAAGGGGTCGACGCGTTGCAGTCCGTGACCATCACCCATAATGATGGTTCGACCAACGACCTTACCGTAGACCACTTCATCCCGCTTTTTGGTCTGTCGCCCAAGCTTGGTCCCATTGCCGATTGGAACCTGTCCATCGACAAGAACGCCATCAACGTCGATAACAGCACCTACGAGACGTCCGTCCCCGGCATCTACGCCGTTGGTGACATCTCCGAGTATCCCAACAAGCTCAAGCTCATTCTCTGCGGCTTCCACGAAGCCGCCATTGCCTGCAACGTGATCTACGCCCGCCAGCACCCGGAAAAGAAACACGTCCTGAAGTACACCACCGTAGCCGGCATCACGGGGCTGTAAATACCCCTCGGATTCATCCGGGGGAGCGAAAAGGGATAACCCCACGCTTGAGCGTGGGCCTATCCCGATCGGTAGCCAGCGTGCATCCACGCATAGAACCTTGCAATGGCTACGAACTGGCACCCTCTCCCGCGAGCGGGAGAGGGCCGGGGTGAGGGCTACACGCGATAAACTCACCCCCTGCCCCTCTCGCAGGCGAGAGGGGAACGAGGGGTGAGTTTGCCCGATCGTATTGCTAGCCCCGGGCGGATAGCCCGGGGAAGGCAGGGGATTCCCCCACGCATTCGCCTTAGCCGCAAACGAAAACGGCGCATCAGGCAAAGCTGATGCGCCGTCGTTCATGATCGTAGATACCGAGGGCTGCCATACGGCACCGAGGCACATGGCTCGAGCCGATAGGCGATATACCTCTGGGGATTGAATTACGCGGCCGTAGCCGTACGCGTGACCCGTGCCGTGAGTGTTACCGCAGCGGCAACTAGGGCACTGAAGCTCCACGTCGAGACAAGCCCGTTCAGGAAGAAGTTGCCGCCATCGCGGTAGAAGGCCAGACCTGCTTCGTAGCACAGGAGCAGTCCTGCCATGGTGTGCGGATAGAAATCGCCAAAGGCCCACACAGCGCCGTTTGTGAGCACAAAGAACAGAACGGCTGCGGCAGAGCCTCCGCCAAGTACCTTTGTTGTCAACGACATATCACGCATCCACCGTCCCAACAGCGTTGTGAGCACAAAGCTACCGTAGACGGCCAGCTGCGTGTTGTGCAGCGCGTACTCCCAGCCCAGCAACGCACCCATGGCAAGGTCGCTCAGGACCATGGCTGCCAGCGGAACCAGGATGGCCTTGCGTGTGGACGTCAGCATGGCGCCGCCCATAAGGGCCATGGCCATCACCGGCGTGACGTTTGGCCAGTGCGGGATCAATCGTGATGCTGCAAGCACGGCGATCAGCGCGATCGTAGCGATCTCTGGACGGGATGCGTTCTTCATGATGGGTCTGATAATGCGTTCGTGAACCGTTCTCGGAGCCAGGTGATACCGGGGAGTGCAGCCATCGGTACCACCATTCTGTTTAGTTTACATAATGCAGATTATATGCCAATGTAGATGTCGAAGTTAGGGGAGTTCCTGTTATGAACAGTCTTACCTGTCAACGACATACCACACGCGAGCTGTCAGGCCTTTGCAGACACCGACAATGCTTCGGTGACCTTGTCGGCAGCATCCTGGAGCGTGGCCGCCACAAGGAAGTTAAGGCCCGACTTGATCAGGATCTCCCGTGCTTCTTCGGCATTTGTGCCATCAAGACGGACGATGACCGGCACGGTAACCTTGACCTGCTCAAGCGCGGCAAGGATACCATTGGCCACGCGGTCGCAGCGGACAATACCACCAAAGATGTTGACCAGCACAGCTTCAACGTGCGGGTCGCTCATCATGATGCGGAAGGCATTGGCGATACGCTCGACATTGGCGCCGCCGCCAACATCCAGGAAGTTCGCAGGCCTACCGCCAGCGAGCTGGATGATGTCCATGGTACCCATGGCCAGACCGGCCCCGTTCACCATGCAACCGACGTTGCCGTCCAACTTGATGTAGTTCAAGTTGAACTTGCCGGCTTCCACTTCCAGCGGATCTTCTTCTTCGACGTCGCGCAGTGCTTCGTAGTCCGGATGGCGGTACAGCGCGTTATCGTCAAAGTTCACCTTAGCGTCAAGCGCAACGAACGTACCTTCCTGCGTAACGACAAGCGGATTGACTTCCATCATGCTGCAATCCATTGACACATATGCAGCATAGAGCTTCTGGATGAAGCTTACAAAGCTCTTGTAGGAGGTACCGCTTAGGCCAAGACCAAAGGCCAATCGACGTGCCTGATAGCCCTGGAAGCCCTCTGTGGGGTCGATCCATTCCTTCAGGATCTTCTCCGGCGTGGTCTCGGCAACGTGTTCGATCTCGACGCCACCTTCGGTCGAAACCATGATCAGGTTTCTCGAGGTCTGGCGGTCAAGCAGGATCGAGCAGTAGTATTCGTGGGCGATCGCACAGCCTTCTTCGATGAACGCACGACGAACGATCTTGCCTTCGGCACCCGTCTGCACGGTCACCAGCTTGTTTCCAAGAAGACCATTGGCCACGTTGTAGGCACGGTCGGCAATATCACCGCCATGGATCACCGTAACGCCGCGTAGCGGTTTGCCGTCCACGTCGATGCCCGCATTCGTTTCAGGATCATGGACCGTCCCCTTTCCGCGTCCACCAGCGTGGATCTGTGCCTTCAGGACGATGGTTGATACGCCTCGCTGGACGAAATCGCCATAGGCTACGGCACCGGCTTCGGCGGCCGAAAACACGGCCTTGCCATAGAGCACGGGCACACCATGTGCTCGCAGCAATTCCTTCGCCTGATACTCGTGGATGTTCATGCGTTCCTCGATGTGAATGTATTCGTGTGGTATTTTGGCGGTGCGGAACAATTATGCGCCGTACCGCAGCGCGAGCTGCATCGCGCTGATGAGGCGCAAAACTACGAAGAACCGACCGCCCACAAAACGTCTCACGCATCCATGCGCTACGCACCGTTCTACCTTGTCGTCCTTGTACTC
>JAULYI010000061.1:0-5064 GCA_032117915.1 Kapaibacterium sp. (SeqCode)
TGCACAAGCATGGAATACCCAAAGAAGCGGTGGGCGATTTGTTGCCGCTGTACCTGGAAGCCTTGCAGACGAGTTCCGCAACACTGAAGACCGATCAAGAGAAGGCGATGGCCACGTTGAAGACGGAATACGGCGAGAAGTTCGATGAACGCATTGAGCAGGTCAAGCGCATGACGGACGGCATCTTTACCGACCCCGAAGAAGTGGCGTTTTTTGAAGAGTCCGGCATTGCCAATCATCCCAAGTTCCTGTCGGTGATGATGCGGTTGGCTCCGCTCGCCATGCAGGATTCGAGCTTTATCGAGACCATCCCCGCGAAGGGCGGAGAACTGACAGCGGAACAGGTACGATCAGAGTATGCCGAGATTATCAGCAATCCCAAGCACCCGATGCACGATGGCCTGATGCGGCGTGACCCGAAGGTGGAAGCCTATGTGAATGATCTCTACCGCAAAGCATACGGCAATGCCAAGGTGTCTATCGGGGAAGGCGTAGGAGCTGGCTGATGAGCAACGATGCGTTTGCCTTGCAGGTCGAAGTGGAAAGTCCCACGCTGTATCAGGGGTTACGTGTTGACCATCCTGACATAAAAGCGTATATCATCAATGGCATCAAGATGGGATGGGGCAACGAACGAATCTGTAAGATCGTCGGCGTGCCTGGCGATATTGTATCGAAGGTGCGATCTGCCTTCGAGAAGGAGAAGCGCACGAAGTAAGTCAGTCCGGGGAGCCCCCGTGTGGGGTCCGGTGGGAGACGCGAAAGCGTCCGAACTTAGCGGCGCGTAAGCCGCTAGGATGGTCCGCATGTGCGGGCAGCCCTCCGAGATCTGAACTAGTTTCATAGTTTCCACACGGAGGTTCCTCATGTCTATTTACGCGGATCAGGCGTGGGTCCATAGATTCCACGACACTCTTCTTTCCACCTATCAGCAAATGTCATCCATCGTGCGGGGCCTCTTGGACCCGTCGATGATTCACTACGACGTGTCGGCTGCAATCGACTACCACGAGCGGCTCGGCACCGGCATCGCCAACGATGTCGTGGCGCCGTTCGCGCAGACCGTGGCGCAAAACCTCAACCATTCCCGTCGGTCCTGCACGTTGCAGTCTTCGGACTTCACTGTGCTGGTGTCTGACGAGAATACCTTGCGGTCGATGGTCAATCCGACCAACGGCTACACTCAGACCATTCTCGCCGGGTGTAACCGTCGAGCGGATAAGCACGTCATTGATGCGCTGATCGGTACGGCATCGACTGCTAGCGTGACGGCAGGCACCGGAGCCATCACAGCAGGCACCCAGGCCATGTTGGCCGCGCATCAGATTGGTGCCGCGTCAGCAATGGACCTAGCTCGCATTGTCAATGCCAACGAGCTGTTGAGCAAGAAAGGCGTCCCGAACGATGGGAAGCGCCGCTTTCTCTACAGCCCAGGCCAGTTGCGGGACATCCTGGCGATTACCCAGGCGTCGTCCAGCGACTTCACCAAGAACCAGATCCACGACAAGGGCACGATCAACGGCGTGACGTGGCAGGGGTTCACTTGGTACGAAATCGCCGATGTCATCCAAGACGATGCTTCGACGATCTTGCAGCGCATGTTGCCGATCCCGTCCTATCGGCAGTGCATCGCGTTCCATCCGAGCGCGGTGGGGCTGTCGATCGGTAAGGAAATCAAGACGCAGTTGGATGCGCGGCCTGATCTCCAAAGCCGTCCGACACAGGTGCGGTCGTCCATGATTATGGCGGCGGTACGGGTGTGGGAAGGTGGCGTGGTCGAAGTCCGGGCGTTAGAAAACTAATTTGACACTGTAGGCCGGGCCGGAACGCGGCCCGTGTAGAGGAGTGATGATATGGCGACCAATCGGAACTCAACGCAGTATGCGAACATTCATGTCAACAAGTATGTGACCGATGCCCGCGATTTGCGCGGGCGTGCGGTCCCGATCCCGTTCATCCATACGGTCGTGTCCGGCGAAACCGGCGGGGCTTCGGCGGGTGTGCAGGATACGGTCAATCTGTGCGTGATCCCGGCGAACTGCAAGGTCGTGGCCTTGGACTTCGTATCAAACGATGTCTGGGCCTCGGCTGGTGTCAACGGCACGCTGGAGATTGGTGATTCCGGTGACACGGATCGGTACATGGTGGCCACGGAACTGTATTCGGCCAATAGCCCGATTGCCACACAGGGCGACTTGCGTGCAGGGCAGTTGGCATTTGCCGGGCAGAACTACGAGCCGACATCCGACACCATCGTGATTGGAACGTACAAGGTAGCCAATCCGGTGGTCGGAAAGATCTTCAAGGGCGTGCTCTGGGTCATCCCTGGGGTCTAACATGACGGTACGGAACGCCGCTAGTATGCCAGTCTCGTCTACCGACTGGACCCATCGCGGGTTCAGCGGGCATCAAGATATGACGGATTGGTTTGACGTGATGGCGAACCGGACGGCCATTGTATGCGGGAACGGGGCGGGCGTGTGGGATGAATACTCACGCGCCTGCTCCACCGTGCTGAATCCTGTGGTTGTGGCCGTCAATGACATCGGCATGTATCTCCCTAAGGTCGATCATTGGGTGAGTCTGCATGCTGACGCCTTCCCCTCGTGGAGATCGGTTCGGGACATGCAGGAACGGGCACCTGAGCAGGCACGTCTCCATTCGGGTACGCCGCGTGGATTCTTAGATGCCTGGTGGGATCGGCTCACGCCGCAATTCCCGTTGTCTGGGTACTTCGCCATGCAACTCTGTTGGATTATGGGCGCCGAACGAATCATCTTGTGCGGGTGCCCTGGCGATGCGTCCCCGTTGTGGTACGGCCCACGAACGCGAGGTCCGTTTGATTACGGGAGCAATAATCTTCAGGGGATGGTCGTGCAGGAGATGGAGAAGCGACCGGAGTTCAAACGCGCCGTCTGCTCAATGAGCGGGTGGACGCAATCTTATTTTGGAGGGCTCTAACATGGCAGCTTTTGCGACAATGGCCGCCGCAGAAACGCGAGCATACGCGAAGGTGGCCGATCATACGTGGAACAATGCCCATGCGGCGCGGCAAGTGGACGGGACGATCTGTGTGCGGGTGCAACGGTTGATGAGCGCGTCAGCGCCCGATAATGGTGCATGGGTGGAAATCACGGATGATGCGACTACATGATTGATCCGTCGGCGGTGCTCGGTCCGCAAACGAAAGCCTGGCAGTACGCTACAGTCGAGGCGCGAGTGGTGACAGGTACGAATTGCGTGATTGGGTCGTGCGCCTGGGTGGGGGCTGAAACAGTGATGGGCGATGACGTAAGAATCCAGCATGGCGCCTTCATTGCCAGGAGAACAAAGATCGGGAACCGTGTCTTTATTGGCCCGAACGCGACGGTGACGGACGATAAATACCCGCGTGCGACTGTGGCGTATTCTCCTTGTCCACCCGTCCTGGGAGATGGCTGTTCCGTTGGAGCGGGGGCGGTCATCTTGGCAGGGGTCACGATCGGAAAGGGCGCGATGATTGGGGCCGGTGCGGTCGTGACGCGAGATGTGCCAGATGGTCTCGTCGTCGTCAACGTATGGTAACGGTGGTCTGTGCATTCTATCAAAGCCAACAGGTGCCGATCTTTTCACGCTGCTACACAACGGCGTGGGTGGAGAAATTGTATCGCGGTGTACAGCATCACTACTCCAAACCATTCCACTTTCTCTGTTATACCGACCGTCCGTATGTCTTTACGGAACCGATCGAGCAGGCGCCGCTTGAGTCTACCAATTGGGCCACCTGCATCCAGCAATGCTTTGCCGCGCCGGCGGAGCGGATTGTCTTTATGGGGCTCGATACCGTCATCACTGGCAACGTGGACGAGATCTTCGCCTATCGTGGGCAATTGGCGGTACCGATTGATCCGTACCGACCAGGGAAAGCCTGCTCCGGCGTGGTCCTCTGTCCGTCCCGTCCAGACATTGCAGCCACGTCAGCAGAGAACGATATGCTCGCATTACAGCAGCACCCCCATGAGTTCCTTGATGACTTATTCCCTGGGCAGATCGTCTCGTTTAAAGCGCAAGTTCGGGAACACGGGTTGGGTGATGCGAGGATCGTCTATTTCCACGGAGAGCCGAAACCGCACGTCTTGCGCGATGAGTGGGTAAAGGAGCACTGGCATGGCCGATGAAACGATGAAGGAGGAGTGCAGATGACAAGCTCTCAAATTAAAGTGGCTGTGAAGGCGATGATGGATTTCGCCCCGGCAATGATGCGATGCGGGGAAATTGTGCAGTCGGCTGAAGAGGCCGAAGCGAGACTTGCGGAAACCGCCACTCGTCAAGCCGCTATCGAGGAAGAACTAGAACGGCGTCAACAGCGAGTACTAGCCGCTGACCAGGAAGCCCGTAAGCTCGAAGCAACGGTGGCGGCCAAGAGGCGCGACGCTGAGGTTGAACTTGCACAGCTGGAACGACAGGTGAATGGAGCGCGTACTACGCTTGCCAGTACAGAGGAAGCCATTCGCGCAGCGCAAGGCTTGCATCAAGCGACTCTTGCTAAGCAGCAGAAGGAACTCAGCGTGGAGCAAGGCAAGTTGGATAGTTTGAAGCGCGAAATGCGGGCGATTCATGAGCGGATGGCCGTCTAGCGAAGAATAAGGAGGGGGTATGGCTGCTGGAACATGGACCTTTACTGATGCTGGTCGAACCGATCTCTTAAATGGGACGTTTGACCTCGACACTGACACATTCCTGATGGCGTTGTTTCTCTCGACCTCGAATATCGGGGCGGCGAGCACGACCTATGCTGGGCTGACCAACGAACATGCCAATAACAATGGCTACACAACTGGCGGCATAACGCTAGGGCAGCTTGCGCTCTCCGGCACCACGACGGTGACGGTCGATGAAACCACGAACCCGGTCTGGACGGCTTCTGGCGGGTCGATCGTCGCACGGTTTGCGGTCATCTATGAATCGGGGGGGCGCGTCTTGGCCTACTGCCTACTTGATAGCACGCCTGCCGATGTAACGGCGACAGATGGCAATACCTTGACCGTGACCTTTCATGCGAACGGTATTTTCCAGTTGGCCTAA
>JAULYI010000062.1:0-36692 GCA_032117915.1 Kapaibacterium sp. (SeqCode)
TCGACATGTCGAGCTGTTCTGCAAGCTCGGCCGCCGTTGGTTCGCGCTCGTACTGCTGCTCGAGCTCACTGAACTTCTTGCCGATCTTATTCAATGCGCCAACGCGGTTCAGCGGAAGACGTACGATACGCGACTGTTCGGCCAGCGCCTGGAGGATGGACTGACGGATCCACCACACAGCGTAGGAGATGAACTTGAAGCCGCGTGTCTCGTCGAAACGCTTGGCGGCCTTGATCAGACCAAGGTTGCCTTCATTGATGAGGTCACCCAGGGACAGACCCTGATTCTGATACTGCTTCGCGACGGAAACAACGAATCGCAGGTTTGCCTTCACGAGGCGTTCGAGGGCGATGTTCCCTTCGATGCCACCGCGCTTGATGGCCTGGGCCAATACGATCTCGTCATCCCCGGTCAGCAGCTCGACGCGGCCGATCTCCTGAAGGTACTTGTCGAGTGACTGACTCTCGCGATTCGTGTATTGTTTGGTAATCCTCATGGGGCGAACGCTTAGACTGTAGTGGGGGAACCGATGGAACGTGTGTAGCACGTCCACGACGAACGAGCACAACTACTGGTGTAGGTTGCGCCAGAATCCGGCGCAAAGTTACGAATGCTCAATGTTCGTTCCGCGTCTGCGGTGCAAGAAAGGTGCTATATCGTGCAGAACCGAGGATTTGAGACGCAGCTCGTAGGACGGGGTCAACGGTCAGCGAACGGGCAAGGTGAACCCCTTCGTTGCTGAAGCGTGATCTGATCTCCTGCTCGAGGAGTTCGCGTATCAGCGGCTCATGTTGCCGCAGCGTGCGTTCAACCTCGCGTTCCGCCTGCCGTTCTGTGGACTCCATAGCCTTGATCGTGGCGGCCGACAGTCCGGCTTTGACGGCTGCGGCCTTTGATGCGGCCAGGCTGCCCAGGACTGGCGACCGGCGCTCGGCGGGTTGCGTGACAACAAACTTGAAGAATGCCTCGACGGTTGCAGCGTCGACGACGAATGCAGCCGGAAGCTCCGTCCACAACGCCGTGTGCCTGCTGCCAAACCGGAAGAGCACAGATCTGTCAACCAGGTGCTGCACCGGCGCAGGAAAGGCCGTGTCGGCGATCGTTGAATCTGGATCGATGCCGTCGAGCTCGTGGACGATGCGGCCGGACGCCGTAGCGAACGTCCGCACCGTATCGGTGCGCGCGGCGGTTCGCCGCAGCACCTTTGAATGGTCGATCCGCTGGATGCAGCGGCCGGACGGAGTGTAGTAGCGAGCAGTCGTAAGCTTCATACTTGCTTCGTACGGCAGATCGAGGACCGTCTGTACAAGACCTTTGCCAAAGGAACGCCGACCAAGGATGATGCCCCGATCATGGTCCTGGATCGCCCCTGCCACGATCTCGCTGGCACTGGCACTTCCACCGTTGATCAGGACGGCAAGGGGCAATGACGGCTCCATGGGGTCGTTTGTGACGCGATACGTGCGGCTGTCCTGCGCTTCGCGGCCCCTCGTCGTCACGACCGTGGCTCCGCGCGGCAGGAATACTCCGCAGAGTTCGACGGCTGCATCAAGCAGGCCGCCGGGGTTATCCCGTAGGTCAAGTACCAGACCTCGCAGAGGGCCCTGTCGTTTGAGATCGGCGATCGCATTCCGAACATCCCCACCGGTCTGTCGCGAGAAGCGTACAACCTTGACAAAGCCAAGTCCGTCGGCTCGGCGTTCTGCATGGGCGATGTTCTGCACGGCGACTTCGCTGCGCAGTACGCGTAGGACGATGGTGTCTGGTCTGCCGTCACGCAGGATGCGGACGGTTGCTGTGGTACCGGCGGATCCGCGGGTATGCGGGCGCAGGTCGCCCGGTGCCAGCGTGTCAACGCGCACACTGTCGATGGACACCAGGCGGTCGCCGATGCGTAGTCCTGCACGATGAGCTGGATGGCCTGTGCGTACGTTGGACACGACGAGTGTACTGTCAAGGCGTTCGACGGTGATGCCGAAGCCGGTATACTTACCCGTGGCAAGCATTTCGACGTCATCGTCTTCGCCCGGCGGGATGTATGCACTGTACGGGTCGAGCGTCTCGAGCATACGCTCAACGCCTGCCTCGACGATCGCTTCGGGATCAACGTCGTCGACGTACTGCATGCTGATCTTGCGAAAGACCTCGGTGAACGTCGCGATGCTTCGTTGAATGCCTACGAACAGGTCGTTGTCGCTCAGGGCATACCATCCAACAGAGGATACGGCAATGAGGGCACCGCCAACATAGACGGAGATTCGCTTCATGGGTGTCCTGCTTACGCAGCGTGTAACGTGTTACCGGCGTATCCGACGTTGGATGATGTCTTCCAGTGCGTCAATGGACACGCGTTCCTGCTGCATGGTGTCGCGATCACGCAGGGTCACGGTCTGGTCGGCTGACGTTTGTCCGTCAACCGTAATGCAGAACGGTGTTCCGACCTCGTCCTGACGGCGATAGCGTCGTCCAATAGCGCCACTGGTGTCGTAGTCAACACGGACGGACTTGCGAAGGTTCTTGCAGATCTGTTCGGCGATCTCAGGCATGCCGTCCTTGTTGACGAGCGGGAAGACGGCGGCCGTCATCGGAGCCAGGTGCGGCGCAAAGCGCATCACCGTGCGCGTTTCGCCGGAGCCGTCGTCACCGGCGACGGTTTCTTCCTCGTAGGCATCACACAGCACCGCCATGAAGGTACGTGTGGCACCGACGGCTGTCTCGATCACGTAGGGCACATAGCGCTCGCGCGTTGCCGTATCGACGTATTCGAGCTTCTTTCCCGAGAATTCCTGATGGCGTTGCAGATCGAAGTCTGTTCGAGAATGCACGCCTTCGACCTCGCCCCAGCCGAACGGGAACAGGTATTCGATGTCTTCTGCGGCAGCTGCGTAGTGCGCCAGCTTTTCATGTGGCTTACGACGCAGCCGATCGGCCTTAATACCCAGCGACGTGAACCAGTCCCAACGCTCCTGCCGCCAGTACTCGAACCATGTGGCTTCGGTACCGGGCGGAATGAAAAACTGCATTTCCATCTGCTCGAACTCGCGCGTACGGAACAGGAAGTTCTTCGTGTTGATCTCGTTGCGGAACGACTTGCCGATCTGTGCAATGCCGAAGGGCGGACGCATCCGGGCTGACTCCATCACGTTCTTGAAGTTGACGAAGATGCCCTGGGCTGTTTCGGGACGTAGGTAGACGGCGTTGGAGGCGTCCTCGATGGGGCCCACGAACGTTTTGAACATCAGGTTGAAATTGCGAACCTCGGTCCACTCACGTGAGCCCGACACCGGACATGCAATGCCGGCGTCCACGATGATGTCGTAGTAGTCTTCGTTCTTCTGCACAGCGTTCAGCCGCGCTTCCAGCGCGTCGGCCTCTGCCCCCTTCTGCTTTCCGCGAAGCTTTTGGACGTGCTCTTCGATCAGGTTGTCGGCACGGTAGCGCGCCTTCGATGTCTTGTTGTCGATCATCGGATCGGAGAACTGCTGCGTGTGACCTGATGCTTCCCATGTGCGAGGATGCATCAGGATGGATGCATCGATACCCACGATGTCGTCGCGGTACGTCATGCGCTTCCACCATGCGTCCTTGATGTTGCGCAGGAGCTCTACGCCGAGGGGACCAAAGTCCCAGCAGCCGTTCAGGCCGCCGTAGATCTCCGACGATTGGAAGACAAAGCCTTTGCGCTTGGAAAGGGATAGGATCGCGTCGAGCGTTGCATGTGTAGCCATGCACAAAGATAGGAACGGCCTTCGTTTCGTAAGTTTGGGACCCATCAACAGTTACGGTGATCGTGTGATGACGCTTCGCAGACTTGCCCGTCTTGTGCCCTTGTTCGTCCTTCTTGTTCTGACCTCGGGCGTTGCCCGGGCGCAGTTCGAAACGGGGAAGGACCACATCAAGTTCGAGAAGATCGCTCCGGTGAGCGGCCGAGCAGGCGATACGGTCATGGTTCGCGTGAAGGCGAAGATCGATCGGTACTGGCACACGTATGGCACAAGACCTGTCGAAGGTCCCATGCCTACAGAGATCACACCCGGCCCCAAAGGCGTTCTGCGCTCAGGGGGTAAGGTCAAGGCCCTGAAGGGCTCACACACGGCCTACGACAAGATCTGGGAGACGGAGGTCGAGGAGTGGGCAGGTACGGTCGAGCTTGACGTTCCTGTTCGCATCGATCCTTCGCTGAAGAAGGGTACGGCAAAGGCACAGATCAACGTCTACCTCCAACTATGTGATACGGCGGCCTGTATGCCGCCGGAGGATATCACGCTTCCGCTCATGGTCGATGTGACCGCCGAAGCGGTTGCCGGTGCAGCAGATACGGCATCTGCACAGGCAGAGTCGCCTTCGAAGGCCGATCATACGTCAGTCACCGGCAAGGCCGGATCGTCAACACCCATACTCTCGGACACGCAACGCGAGATCCAGCAGGAGAAGGCCAAGGGGCTGTGGAGCTTCTTCCTGTATGCCATGGGCTGGGGGTTCCTGGCTCTGCTCACCCCATGCGTATTCCCGATGATCCCCATCACGGTCTCGTTCTTTACGAAACGTCATGAGAAGCGCACCGGCTCCGGCATTCGCGACTCGACGGTCTTCGGTATTGGCGTCATCTCGACCTTCACGCTGATCGGTCTGGTCGCTGCGGTCGTGTTCAAGAACGCCGATATTGCCGCGAATCTTGCGGCGAGTCCGCTGCTCAACATGGTTATCGCAACCGTGTTTACCATTCTGGCCTTCAACCTGTTCGGTGCGTTCGAGATCCAGATCCCGGTATCGATCCTGAATGCCTTGAATAAGAAGTCTCAGGGTGACGGTATGGCTTCCGTCTGGCTGATGGGTCTGACGTTCGCCCTTACCTCGTTCACCTGTACGGTGCCCTTTCTGGGTGGTGTGCTATCATCGGCAGCCACCGGCGGTGAGTTCCTGTTTCCGCTCGTCGGTACGTTGGGCTTCGCGACTGCGTTTGCCGTGCCCTTCGTCGTACTGTCCATGTTCCCTGCACTGCTCGTGCGGTTGCCCCGCGCCGGCGGCTGGATGAACAACATGAAGGTCGTCATGGGCTTCATCGAGATCGGTGCGGCCGTCAAGTTCATCTCCAGTGCTGACCTGGCAGCCGGCTGGGGCATCATGCCTCGCGAGGTATTCCTGTCCATCTGGGCAGGCCTGATGTTGTTGAGCACGATCTATGTGCTGGGCATGTTCCAGATGAAGCTGGATTCTCCAACGGAGCGGATCGGTGGCATCCGAGCCGGATTCGCCGTCATCTTCGCTACCCTTACGTTCTGGTTCTCGGCCGGTGCCATGGGACGCGATATGAGCGATTTTATCGAGGCGTTGCTGCCGCCCCATAACTACAAGGAAATGATGGGGGGCGGTGTGGCCACGGCATCGGTAGCACCGGGTGCATCCGTGGTGGAAACGGAGAAGTGGTACACGAATCTTGACGAGGCAAAGAAGGTAGCCCAGCAGACCGGTAAGCCGATCTTCATCGACTTCACGGGCTTCACCTGCCAGAACTGCCGTTTGATGGAAAAGACGGTCTTTCCGAAGCCGATGATCAGAGAGCGATTCGAGAAGTTCGTCCTGGTGCAGCTTTACACGGACCGACGTGAAGAGCCGTATATCTCGAACCAGAATCTGCTAAAGACCTACGGTACCGTGGCCAATCCGCTGTATGTCATGCTGAAGAGTGACGGATCATACGTTGGCCAGACCGGCTATCAGCCGTTGTTCTCGGTCGATGCCTCGGCGTTTGCCAAGTTCCTCGATCGCGCGCTCGTTGATGCGTGATGTTGCGCTCTGCTGTTAAAGCGTGATGCGGTACACGAGCCATTCTTTCATGAAATCGGCCTTGCGTCGTGCATAGAAGTCACGCGCAAGCGTGTTCCAGTCAAGCACTTGCCACTCCATGCGACCGCAGCCGTTGTCCTTGGCAAGGTCGAGCACTCGGTCGAACAGACGTCCGCCAACCCCATGCGTTCGCGCATGCTCCAGCACGAAAAGGTCTTCGAGGTATTGCGTCGGCCTGGCAAGGAACGACGAATACGTCTGCAGCGTGATGGCATAGCCGACGGCCTCGCCGTCCAGCATTCCCAGGAACGCCTGATACCGCGGTGCGGTGCCAAAGGCGTCGGCACGCAGTCGCTCAACGGCATCCGGCGTGGGTCTTTCCAGATGCTCATAGTCGGCCAGGGCAACAACCAGGCGTATGAAGTCATCGAACCGTTCGGGCTTGAGGTCCACGATCTCGACGTTCATATCTCACCTCCGATTCGGGCCAGCAGGTTGTCAATCAGCCTTGTCGTACCCATACGCACAGCTGCCAGAAGTACAATCTGTTCGCCTGCGGCGAAGCGTTCCGGCGTGGACAGGTCATCGGCACGGGCTGCCTCGAGGTAGTCGATGGACGTGCCCAGCATCGTGCCGAGATCGCCGCGCATGACCTCTGCAAAGGCATCTCTACGCGTCTCGCCCACATGGGCCAGCGCTTGTCCAGTGCGCAGTGCACGGAAGATCGCGGCTGCATTGTGACGCTCCTGTTCGGACAAGTAGATGTTCCGCGAACTCATGGCCAGTCCGTTAACCTCACGCAGGGTAGGGCACACCGTGATCCGAACTGGTAGGAGCAGATCTCGCGCGAGTTGCCGTATGACAAGCGTCTGCTGGTAATCTTTCTGTCCGAAGTACGCCTCGTCAGGTTGCATGGCCTGAAACAGTTTACAGACCACTGTTGCCACACCGTCAAAATGTCCGGGGCGCACGAGGCCTTCGAAGGGGGCTGTGACGCCGCCGACGTGGATCATGGTAGAGCTACCCTGGGGATACATGGTATCGACGGACGGGGCAAAGACCGCGGTGCCGCCATTGGCGGCGACGATCTCGACGTCGCGGTCAAGCGTACGCGGATACCGTTCAAAGTCCTCGTTCGGACCGAACTGTGTGGGGTTCACGAAGATGCTGGTGACGACGTGGGCATGATCGGCCGCCGCGGCTCTGATCAGCGAAGCATGACCGTCGTGTAGGGCGCCCATGGTTGGGACGCATCCAAACGTGGCTCCGCTGCTGCGAGCGCTACGCGCGTAGTCCCACATTTCGTCGACCGTATGGATGATCTGCATGTGTCACATCTCCGTGGTGTTCGGCAACGAAGATACATGTCCCGTCTATACATCACGTGCGTGTTGCTGCTGCTGCTCAGCTATGGAGCGCTGCATGCGCAACCCAGAGGACGGATCTTCGGTATTGACGACACGGCGGACGTAATCGATCATGGTCGGTTCGACTCCCTGTGGAGGGCGTCGCTGCAGCGTGGCCTGCTGCGGACGGACGGGGCAGTAAGCCCTGCAATGACTGACTACCTGCGGACGCTGGCGACAGCACAGCCTGATGCATTCCTTCCGGCGGCACGGCAGGCCTTCTGGACCAATGCCCACATGGCAGCCATCATGGTCGTCATGCATCGCAGGGCCGGTTTGCGCAGCACAGTCGCTGATACGCAGCTGTTTGCGCGCGATACCTTCATGATTGCCGGTGCACGACATACCATCGAGTCCATCGCGTCGATGGTCGTCGACATCCATGGTACGGCCCTTGCCTGTGTGCTGTTAGGTACAGGCAGCACGCATGCACCGCCCTTGCTGCGAACGGCGGCGACGTCTCGGACCATGGATCGAATCCTGCGTGAGCAGGCGCGGCGCGTGCTCCGCAGTGAGCGGTTCGTCTTCTTCGATCCCGGTGCAGACGCGATACAGCTCTCGTCCTTCTTTGCCCCCTTCCTGACCATGATGGAGCAGGAGCGGGGATCTGTGGTGCAGTTTCTGCTGCCCTGGCTCGATGACGTGATCGCAGCCGAATGTGCACTGCGTCGGGCCTCGATGCGGGTTCTCGTTGCAGACCGTATCGAGAAGTGGCGGCGGCGTCGATAAGTCGTAGGTTTGTATATGCCAATTCCCATAGATCGCACAGCTGTACCGCGGCTCGACGCCGAGGCTCTCGAGGCGGGCAGGATGATGAACATCCCTGCCGATCACATGTTCATTGCCGAATATGCTCATGGCGAGTGGCGCAAGGCACGCATACAGCCGTATAGGGCCATTCCGATGGCACCCCTTGCGCTGGGTCTGCATTACGCTCAGATCGTGTTCGAAGGGATGAAGGCCTACCGTCTGCAGGACGGTGGTGTTGCCGTCTACCGTACGCCACGCCATCATGAACGATTTAACCGTTCACTGGAGCGTATGTGTATGCCCATTGTGCCCGAGTCGCTGTTTACGGAGGCCGTGCATACGCTTGTGTCCGTCGATCGTGGCTGGGTTCCCAACGGTCCAGAGGCTGCCTATTACATTCGTCCCTTCGTGATCGCCAGCGAAGAGCGCATGGGGCTAAAGGCCGCTGATGAGTTCCTGTTCATCGTTGTGGGTGGACCGTTCCGTCCGATGTTCAAGAAGCCGTTACGCGTCAAGGTTGAACGCGAATACGTGCGTGCTGCTTCCGGCGGAACCGGTTTTGCCAAGTGTGCCGGAAACTATGCCGCGGCAATGTTGCCGACAAAGCTGGCGCAGGACCAGGGGTTCGACCAGGTGCTGTGGACGGATGCGCGAGACCATTCGGCGATCGAAGAATCCGGAGCCACGAACGTGATGTTCGTTATTGACGGACAGATCGTGACGCCGGAGCTAACGGATACGATCCTTGACGGCATCACGCGTGACTCCGTGATCACGCTGGCGCGTGACATGGGCTATACCGTCGTAGAGCGACGCGTGACCGTCCAGGAACTTCTCGAGGGTATCCCCTCCGGACGGGTCACCGAGGCCTTTGGCGTGGGTACGGCCGCCTCGATCGCTCCCATCGGCGCCATCAATATTGACGGCCAGGAGCTGACGCTAGATCTGCATCCGGACCGCATCATGTTCACGCTGCGGTCTCACCTGCAGGACATTCGCACGGGTGTGGCCGAGGACCGTTTTGGCTGGATGCATAGTGTAACGGACTGAGCATGACGATCCGCACACTGGCAATGCGTATGCTTCGCTATGGCCCATGGGCCATCCAGCAGCATATGCCGCTGCTTGAGCAGGCTGGTCTGCTGGACAATGAACGGGTGCTCTGGATCGTGAATCACGTGACGTTTGCTCGGAGACTGTGGCTGGAGCGCGTGCGCGACGGACGCATCACGTCGTCGCCGACCGACGTTGTCGACGCTCGCGCAGCACTTGCCAGATGCACCGATGATACAGCAGCATGGATCGCTTGGCTTGAAAGCGTCGCCAGTGACGAGCTCAATGTAGACATCCGATTTGTCACACTTGAGCGTGAACGCGTCACGCAGTCATTGGCAGACATCGTGATGCACGTGATCAACCACAGCACACACCACACGCATGAGCTTGGCGTGATCCTGCGTGCTAATGGTGTTGCGCCTACACCGACAGACTACATCGTCTATTCGCGACAGCATCCGTGAGCACGCCAGACGTGAGCGAGACAGAAGCGAAGGTTCTTCCTCTGCAGTACCTTAAAGGTATCGGTCCCAAGCGTGCAGAAGTGTTGGCTAAGGACGGACTTCGCACGTTCGAGGATGTGTTGCTGTACGTGCCGCGCGGCTATGTGAACCGCGATGCGTCGCGCTCGCTTGCGGAGCTTGCCGGACTCTACGGACGCGATGACGTATGGTCTGCGTCCGATGCTGCGACGCTCACGCGCGTTACCTCGGAGGTTACGCTCATCGTGGGCATTGTTTCCATGCAGGAAGGCCGCTACGGTCGTGGAAAGTCGATGCTGACCGTGACAGTGGGGGATGGCAGTGGGGTTACGGCCCAGGTTGTCTTCTGGAACATGGTCGAGTATTACAAGCGTGTGCTCGAGCCGGGCCGCTACGTGGTGATCTCCGGACGTCCGGAGTTCGACCCGCGATGGAAGCGACTGTCGTTCACGCATCCCGAACTCGAGCGTATCGACGATGATGACGTTGCCGGGTATCGTGCGGGCGTCATCCTGCCGAAGTATCGTCTCACGCAAGGCATGCGGAATGCCGGACTGACCATGAAGCTCGTTCGGTCGATGGTCGAACAGGTGATGGACCGTACGCTCGAGGCGATGACAGACCCGCTTCCCGCGTCACTACGCGACTCGCACCAGCTTATACCGCTGGATACGGCCCTGCGGGAGTTGCACATGCCAACAACGCTGCAGCACGTCTTGGCAGCGCAACGCCGCATGAAGTTCGAAGAGCTTTTCTTCTTTGAGCTGTTGCTGGCCTCGCGGGCAAATGCCCGTAAGCGGCCCGATCGCGGTCTGCCGGTAAATCCGCGAAGTCCACGGGCGCGTGCCCTTGTAGAACGTCTGCCGTTCGAGCTGACCTCGGCCCAGCGAAGGGTCATCCACGAGATCGTCGCCGATATGGCCTCGGGTGCGCCTATGAACCGCCTGCTGCAAGGCGACGTCGGCTCAGGCAAGACCGTAGTTGCACTCCTGAGCATGCTCGATGCGATCGACAGCGGCTATCAGACGTTGATCATGGCCCCTACCGAGATCCTTGCGGAGCAGCACTATAACGGCATCATGCGGATGGTCGAGGGACTTGATATCTCGGTGGTGCAGGTCGTAGGTGGACAGCGTAAAAAGGTCCGTGCCGAAGTACACGAGCGGATCGCCTCTGGCCAGGCGCATATCGTTGTTGGCACCCATGCACTGTTCGAGGCATCGCTGGACTACCACAAGCTTGGCTTGATCGTGATCGACGAGCAGCACCGGTTTGGTGTGGCCCAGCGCGCGGCGTTGAGTGATCTGGCAAAGCGCTCGTTTGACGGCGGTGCACTGCCGCACGTGCTGGTGATGTCTGCCACACCGATTCCGCGGACGTTGTCGATGACGCTCTATGGCGACCTCGATGTGTCGGTGATCGACGAGCTTCCCAAGAATAGAAAGCCGATCCGTACACACGTCGTGTTCGAGTCGAAGATCGATGGCGTCTATGACATGATCCGCTCGGAGATCCGCGAGGGGCGTCAGGCGTACATCGTGTATCCGCTGGTAGAAAAGAGCGAAAAACTGGAGCTCAAGTCGGCCGTAGAGCATCACGAGATGTTGCAGCGCGAGATATTCCCTGACCTGCGCGTAGGACTGCTGCACGGGCAGATGCTGTGGTACGAAAAGGAGGACGTCATGCGCGCCTTCCTAAGCGGTGACTATGACATCCTCGTGGCCACGACCGTGGTTGAAGTTGGCGTTGACGTCCCCAATGCGTCCGTGATGCTGATCGAGAACGCCGAGCGATTTGGCCTGTCGCAACTGCACCAGCTGCGCGGTCGCGTCGGGCGCGGTGCCGACCAGTCATTCTGCTTTCTGGCAACCAAGGACTACTTCCGGTATCAGCTGCAACGAGCGGACACGTCAGCAGACCGTGCCTCGGCAGCTATTCGGTTGCGGACCATGGAGGAAACAACCGACGGGTTCAGGATTGCAGAGGTTGACCTGAAACTGCGCGGTCCCGGCGATATGCTCGGTACTCGACAGAGTGGACTTCCGGAGTTCCGATTCGTTGACCTCGTGGCCGATACACCGCTGATTGCAGTTGCTCGTGACGCAGCGTTCGCACTGCTGCGTATCGACCCTAGGCTCGAGCAATCCGATCATGGTCGTATCAGGGAGCGTCTGACACAGCTGTATGCGGGTTCGGGAGCCTATATGACGGTGGCGTGATCGACCTCCGTAGTTTTGTACAGCATGATGCAGCAGCCAACTCCGACAACCATCCCAACCGGCGACCCACTGGGTTTGCCCTTCGTGGTCAACGAGATATTCCATTCGATCCAGGGTGAGGGCACTCGGGCCGGCATGCCGTGTACATTCATTCGGCTGCACGGATGCAAGCTTCGATGCACCTGGTGCGACACGCCCTATGCCCTTGATACAAGGGTGGGCGGTACCGTGATGACCGGTGCGGAGATCCTGCGTGAGATCGAACGGATTGGTACGAACTTCGTTGAGTTCACCGGCGGTGAGCCGTTGGAGCAGTGGAATGTATTTCCGCTGCTTCGTTTGCTGTGCGATCGGGGATATACGGTTGCCGTAGAGACCGGAGGTCACGTCAGCATTGCCTGTCTCGACCCAAGGGTGATAACGATCATGGACGTGAAGTGTCCCGACTCCAAGATGGACTCCCTGAACTACATGGCAAATCTTGATGCGTTGCGGCCGCAGGATGAGGTCAAGTTTGTGATCGCATCGCGTGGTGACTATGAGTTCGCGCGGGACATTGTGCATCGGCATGACCTTGGGAATCGCGTGCAGGCCGTGCTGATGTCGTGCGTGTTTGGCTCGCTGGAGTTTGTTGAACTTGTGAACTGGATTCTCGAGGATCGGTTGCCTGTACGCTTTCAGTTACAGATGCACAAGTTCGTGTGGAGTCCGGAGACGCGCGGTGTATAACACGTTCATCATCATCGCCGTCCTTCTGAGCAGCGCTTACTGCGTTGTTGCCCAAGGTATCATGACGCAGGACATGAGTAGCAGATACGGAACGGCGCTGCATGCACGTGGCATGAGCAGCGAAGCCGATGACTATGCTGTGCGCTTCGATCCGGTCGGACGAGCCTTGTTTTTTACTTCGGAGCGTTCCGGGGAGGCAGCCGTCTACACGGTCTTACCAGATGCCGAAGGTGCCAAGAGCCTGGCGGATGATGCCGGAGTCACGATCGTCCCCGGAACCATCAACGAGGCCGGAAAGCAGCGCGCCTTTGTATCGTTCAGCCGCTCGGGAGACATCGTTGGATCGGCCTATGTCATGCGTGCTGCACGTCCGTACGTCGGCATTATTAGTGTGCTCAGAGATGCAGATCAGCTGAATGCCGGTCTGCCCATTGAACCGCTCAACGGCGAGTTCTTTTGTTCCCATCCGTCGATCTCGTCGAACGGACTACGCCTTGTCATGACGCGCGACGGCAGGGAGCGCGGCATGGATATCTACATCAGTGAGCGTATGTCCGGCGGCGAGTGGAGCGAGCCGGTTGCCATTAGCCCCCTACTGAACTCAGCAGGGCATGAAATGACGCCCGTGTTTATTGGCAATGATTCCTTGCTCTTCGCCTCGGACGGCTACGGTGGCCGAGGGGGCATGGATCTGTTCCTGTCGGTCTATGAAGACGGTGCATGGCAGGAGCCGATCCCGCTTGATTGGATCAATACTGAGTTCGATGAGACCGATGCGTGTATGCTGCCTGACGGAACCCTGCTGTTCGCCTCGAACCGTCCGGGAGGCAATGGCGGTTTCGACCTCTATATCGTCCCCCGCAGGGGCGATTGATCATCCGACCCATAGCGTTTGGCCAGGGCGCGCGACTCGTTTAGCGCTCGATCAGCAGGCGTCTGGCGTGGCGCTCCTGCGTCTCCGGAATATCGATGACAACCATATACATGCCCTGCGGCTGCTCATGCAGATTCGTCAGTAGCACGTCCTGTGCGCCGGGTGTGAGCCTTACCTGGTCGACGATGGTCGCCAATCGGTTGCCGAGAATGTCGTACAGCGTTATCGATGCCACACATGGGCGTTGTGCATCAATGGTGAGCGTAGCGGTTGACCCTGCCACGGGATTGGGACGTAATGTACTGTTTGTGATGAGTGGATCATTGTTCGATCTCGTGTCTGTTCGTCGTTCGTCAGCCATGGGATCCACGGCGGACTTGGACGTCGGGATCTTCATATCGGCCGGTGGTATCACCCATACGACGGCTACGCTCCGATGATCGAGTTCGGTTGGCTGACGATCCCGAAACTGAATGATGATGCCTACAAGGCGGTCTACGTCATCATCCGGATGCGACCGCTTCCACGATGCAACGTGGATGCCGTTCTCGTACAGCGTTACGTGACGGGGTGTGCGCGCATCAGATTTCCCATTGCTGCCGGTGATGGATATCCCGGTGGTGCTTACCACAAAACGAAGGCCGTCTTCGATGTATGAGATCGACGCCGTGTCATAGTGGATGCCAACCTGAGCGAGCTGCTCGGCCGTAAGTTCGATGAGTCCCGACGGGATATCTGTTGACGTTGACGTACCACCGCCTGTCGTTGGAATGAACGGTGCTTCGACATCATTTGTGTCTTCCGCAACTGCACGGTGTAGCTGTCCATGTTGTCCAACAACAGCTCGGCGATCGAAGCGATGTGCGATTGCCGAACCCGCGGTCACGGACAGCAAGGCGAGCCACACGAGGAGTCGAGTAACGAGGGATCGAGCAACGAGGGATCGAGCAACGAGGGAATGCGAATGTCCGAGCATGTCGATGGCCGATTTGTGAACAACGATGGAATATACCCCAATGGAAGGGCCCTGTCAATGACTCATTGCGCAGGAATCCATTGTGTACAACGAGTGGCTATAAAACGAAAAGGGCGCTCGTGAGAGCGCCCTTACATCTATTGCTATGATCGGATGATCACTTGATCGAGTAGCTCGTCAGCTCGATGCGGCTGCCGGGGAACTCGAACTCCGGAAGAGGAGCTGCGTTGACGGTCGTGGGAGGTGTGAACGTCTTCACAAGACCGACGTTCTTACCGTACCACACGGTCGAATTTGCCGTGATGGGCAGCTCGATATCACCCAGGATACCCGTTGCGATCGTCATCTGGATCGAGAAGTTGTTGGCATACTTCACGCATTCGACGGAGTTGCTACCGACGCTGACGGACTCGTTGCCAAGCTTTGAGCCCTGGAACTTGACCTTCGCTGTGGCCTTGAGGGGGAGACCGTTGTAATCGAGGGGAATGTCGGTGATCGTCGTATCAATGCCCGTCCAGCCGGCTGTGGCATCTGCATCGGCAGACAGAACCCACTTCTTACCAAGGTCAACGCTGCCTGCACCTTCAACATCAAGGTTAAGGTCGAGAAGCTGATAAACCTTGTTGCCATCGACGCTGTAATACGTTGTGTCGGCAGATCCGTCGCCGTACACGGTAATGAATTCGGTGGCCGTGCGACCGCCGATGGAAAGACCTGTGCGGCTCACAAAGATGGAGTCTGTCGTCACTGCGCCATCGGTTGGATTGTCTGTCGCACCGGTCAGTTCGGTGTTCTTGTACGTCCATGTCGATCCTACCGTGGTAGGCATGTACGTCGTCGTCGTTGCCGGAGGAGTCGTCGAGCTATCGTCGGAGCAGCCGATCACGCCAAGCGCGACCGTGCCTGCAAGCAGAAGGGATGCGATACGGTTCTTCATCGGGGGTCCTGTAAAGTGGTGGTTGCCAGAAACTGGCCTTTAGTGGCAAAGGAGCGGAGGGCGAGGGACTCGAACCCCCACAGGCTTGCGCCCGGCGGTTTTCAAGACCGCTGCAATACCATTATGCGAGCCCTCCGGGGACGCAAATCTAATGCTTTTTCGGTTACTCGTAGTATCCCTCGTCGGTGCCGTGATCGTACGGTGTAGCCCGAACATAGTCTGATGCTTGCAGTCCAAGGAAGGACAGAACATTGTCGGAAAACAGGCGCTGTTTCACGGTTTCATCAAGGTCGGACATCTCCTCGATAAAGCGTCCGTGCTCAAGATCTCCAAGTGGGAACGGGTAGTCTGTGCCGTACGCGATTTTATCGGTTCCGTGCAGCTGCAACAGGAAGCGCAGCGCATCGGCGTTGTGCGTGATCCCGTCAACCCAGAACCGATCGACGTAGTGGACGGGGTCTTGCACACCATTCACGTTGCAAAGATCCGGCCGAGCACGGTATCCATGGGATATCCTGCCAAGTGTGAACGGGAAGGTACCGCCGGCATGGGCGAACATCACGCGCAACTTCGGGAAGGCGTCGAAGATCCCGCCAAAGATCATCGATGTGATCGCCAGGGTTGTCTCTGCGGGCATCCCGACGAGCCACTGCTGGAAGTACCGGCTTGTACGGTCGGCACCGAGCATGTCCCACGGGTGGACGAAGACGGCCATCTCCAGCGCCTCGGCAGCGCGCCAGAACGGGCGCAGCTCGGGGTCGTCAAGGTTCCGTCCCATGATGTTCGTGCCGATCTGGACGCCGGGCATGCCAAGTTCTTCCTTGCAGCGTCGAAGCTCTTGGATAGCAAGGTCCACGGATTGCATTGGTATCGTTCCAAGGCCGATAAAACGTCGTGGTGCATCCCGCACGACGCCGGCAAGGTGATCGTTCAGGAACCGTGACCAGTCCAGAGCGTCTTCGGGCTTTGCCCAGTAGGAGAACAGCACAGGCACGGTACACAGCACCATGGTATCAACGCCATTGGCATCCATGTCGCTCATGATCGCCTTCGGATCCCAGCAGTTGTGCTCGATCTCGCGGAAGAACGTACCGTCATCGCGCATCATCCGGGCCGATCCCGGTCGGTGATGCTCGAGGGTGATCCATCCGCCGTACCCATACTTCTCTCGGAGCGATGGCCATGATTCTGGCAGGATGTGGGCGTGGCAGTCGATCTTCAGCATCAGGCGGCCTTCTGCGGAGGCTGCATCACTGCGCCGCACGTGGAGCAGGTTCGGAGCGTCTCGTTGGAGTAAAAGCGTTCGAAGATCGGGGGCAGCTGCTTGACGATATCCGTCAGTGGGAGGAACTCCTCATAGAGCTTCGTGCCGCAGGACTCACAGAACCACATGAAGGCATCGAGTTCTTGCTGCGCGCGCTTCCGCTCGATTACAAGGCCAACCGCATTGGCAGGTCGTTGCGGTGAGTGTGGGGTCCGAGGCGGCAGCAGGAAGATCTCGCCCTCCCTGATATGGATATCACGGGGCACGCCGTCATCGATGACCTTGACCGTAATGTCTCCCTCGACCTGATAAAAGAACTCCTCACCCTCGTTGAAGTGGTAGTCCTTCCGCGTGTTCGGTCCACCAACAACCATCACGATGAACTCCGTGTCCTCGTACACCTTCGCATTTCCAACGGGTGGCTTCAGCAGATGACGGTGTTCGTCGATCCAGCCCTTGAAATCGATCGGTGGTAGCATTGCCATGGTATCCTCGCTCATAGATATGGTAGTTTTGCATCACAAAACTACAACGCGAAACGCATCTACCTTGGAGGCTCCATGGATCTTTCCCTGCATCAGAAACGCGCCCTTGTCGGTGGGTCTAGTAAAGGGATCGGACGGGCCATTGCTCTGGAACTGGCCATCCAGGGGGCATCGGTAACCCTTCTCGCACGTTCTGCAGACGTGCTTGCTGAGGTCTGTGCGTCGTTGGACACGTCGCAGGGACAGCGTCATGACTATATCGTTGCGGATGTCCAGGAGCCGGATAGCCTAAGCAATGCTGTGGAAAACCATGTGGGTAACCACGGTGGATATCATATCGTGGTCAACAACACGGCCGGCCCTACCGGTGGAAAACTCCTCAACGCTTCTGTCGATGAACTCGTTCAAGCGTTTCATAATCATATTCTTATCGCACATCGACTGATGAGGATAACTGCACCCCGTATGGCGGATCTTGCCTACGGCAGGTTTATCAACATCATTTCCACATCTGTGAAGCAGCCTATCGAGGGCTTGGGTGTGAGTAATACAATTCGGGGTGCCATGGCCAGTTGGGCCAAAACACTTGCCACGGAGCTTGGGGGGCAGGGCATTACCGTTAACAACGTCCTACCCGGGGCAACGGCCACAGAGCGCCTAGACCAGATCATCGACCGAAAGGCAGCTGTTGGTGGTGCAGACCGTGTGGCCGTGATCGACGAGCTGCTGGCTGAGATCCCTGCGGGCAGGTTTGCCGACCCGTCGGAGATCGCCAATGCCGTTGTCTTTCTGGCAAGTCCGGCCGCATCGTACATCAATGGTACGAGCATCGTGGTTGACGGCGGGCGTACACGCGCACTGTCGTGATCTCGCATCGGTCCACACAGGGTCGTCCCGTTGCGGTGTAACGCAGCTTGGTTCACAGCCCCTTTCCACTAAATGTGGATAACTCGTGTATTTTTTACACGGTTACAAGGGCCTTGTGTATTGCTTCTTGAGACTTGGCCTATTACCTTTGTTATGGTTGTAAACCGTTGCAGAACGCACAGATATGACGAGCGTTCCCGGCGCAGCACCGGAGGATGATCGAGAATGTGGATGAAGGTTATCCACACTGTCTGTGAATAACGCTCGGGTTTTCCACACCGCGAGGTATGCAGTGAACGGTAGAGGAAGAGGCGGGGATCAGAAGGCAATGCCGCAGGCGGTGCAGAAGATGCGCGGCCCCGGCGTCGTTATGGCCCTGTGTTGCATCGGTTTCCTTGCGCTGATTGCCAGTCAATGGCAGGGGAAACAGCGCTTTGCCGGTTTGGCTGTACGCGGAGCGACGGGGTTGAGCGAGCGTGCGATCCGTGAAGCCGTCGATTCCTTCGCCACGAAGCATTATCGTGACGTCGTGTTTGCGGACGTGCGACATGCCGTGGAGCTGTTGCCGTACGTGCGTCGTGCGTCGGTCTATGTATCGGGGTCGCATGCCCTTACGATCGACGTCGAGGAGCGAATGCCGATCGGTCATGTTGTCTCGGCTGACGGATCGCTGCGATACGTCGATGCGGAGGGCAATGTGTTGCCGCCGCCGTCGCAGCGTGTCGGATTCAACGTTCCGCTGATTCGTGCCGTTGATGACCGCAGCTGTACGGCGGAGCAGATGCGTGCTGTGGCAGCCATGATCGTTCAGGCGGAGCGCACACTTGATGAAGGACTTTTTCAGAGCATATCGGAGATCGTCATTGATCCTTCCACGATGCGAACCGAGTTCAGGGCGGGTGGGATCACGTGGAAGCTTCCTGCGGGGAGGACCAGTGCGATCGCCGGGACCTTCGCCGACATGAATGTGTTCTGGAAGCAGGCTTCGCTTCGACTGCCTTCGGAGGGAGCGATCGTTGACATGCGCTGGAAGCGTCAGGTCATCGTTCGTAAGCACGGAACACCGTTGATCACCCAGTCGTAACCATGTCATCATCGACCATCCATATCGGACTAGACATTGGCACCACGAAGGTGTGCTGTGTCGTTGCGTCGGTCGAGACGTTGACGAATCGCATTGACATTATTGGCAAGGGTGTGGCCGAGTGCGAGGGCATCAAGCGTGGGGTGGTCACGAACATCCAGAAAACAGCTGATGCGATCCGTAAGGCTGTAGACGCTGCGCAGCAGCAGTCTGGAGTCCCCATAGAGCGAGTCGTCATCGGTATCGCCGGCGATCACGTCCAGTCGTTCACCACACGTGGTCTGGTCACGGTCTCGTCGGCAACGCGTGAGATTGCTGCAGCCGACGTGCAGCGTCTGCTCGACGACGTGCGACGCGTACAGATCGGACCCGATCGGAAGATCCTGCACATGATTCCGCAGGACTACATCATCGACGGTCAGGACGGTATCACCGACCCGGTCGGAATGAGCGGCATTCGGCTTGAGGCCAACGTGCTGATCATCACTGGTGGAGTGACGGCAATCGAGAATATGCATCGCTGTGCCGAGAGGGCCGGACTGGAGGTTGAAGAGATCGTCCTGCAGCCTCTTGCATCGTCGTATGCCGTGCTGGACGAGGCAGAGCGAGAGGTCGGCATTGCTTTGGTGGATATCGGTGGCGGAACAACGGACATTGCCATCTTCAAGGATGGAATCCTGCGGTTTACGTCGATCTTTGCAATTGCGGGACAAAAAGTAACTGATGATATCATGACCGTGCTTGGCATTCGCAACGTCGAAGCCGAGCGCATCAAACTGTCGTACGGCCATGCCACGGCTGATAGCATCATGAAGGACGAGACCTTCCAGGTGCCCGGCATTGGCGGTAGAACGCCTACCGACATCAAGAAAAGTGTCCTTTGTCAGATCATTGAACCTCGAATGGAGGAGATCTTCGAGTTCGCCTTTCGGGAACTCAGCCAGTCGAAACTGGCGCCGCAGCTTGCGGCGGGCGTCGTCATTACCGGCGGCTGCTCGCTTGTACGCGGTGCTGAACAGCTTGCCGCACGGACATTCCGCATGCCGGTGAAGATCGGCATCCCTGCCGGCTTCAGTATGGACGGAATGGCGCGTGAGGTGAGCAATCCACAGTTTGCCACGGCTGTGGGATTGGTGCATTACGCCATGCATCGAGTGGCATCGCAGCCGCTACCTGCAGAGGAGCCGGCTGAGGAACCAACATCGGCAGCAACATCGGACCTGCCTGTCGAGCGCCCCCGAAAGAAGGGATTGCTCAACAGGGTCAAGTCCTTCTTCGAAGACCTGTAAATGAACAACACTTTCACTCAAGCGATTTCCGGGGGGAAACATGCCAATTGAGCTTGATACGACATTACCGCCGTATGACGCACGGATACGCGTCGTTGGCGTTGGTGGTGGCGGTGGGAATGCCGTTCGAACGATGATCACCCGTGGTCTGGAGGGTGTCGAATTCATCGCGGCAAATACCGATCATCAGGCACTGATGAACAATCCTGCAAGCGTGAAGCTGCAGTTGGGTAAGCTGACGACACGGGGACTTGGTGCCGGTGCGAACCCAGAGGTCGGCCGTAAGGCCGTCGAAGAGAGTATCGATGACATCAAGGATGCGCTCGACGGATCCGACATGGTCTTCGTTACTGCCGGTATGGGCGGAGGCACGGGAACCGGAGCAGCACCGGTGATCGCTCGTGCCGGTCGCGAAGCCGGTGCACTCGTCGTGGGTATTGTGACCAAGCCGTTTGCCTATGAGTCTAAGCGCCGTATGGCAATCGCGGAGCAAGGCATCAAGGATCTGCGCGAGACCGTCGATGCGCTGATCATCATTCCGAATCAGCGCATCCTTTCGATCGTTGACCGTAACGTTCCGTTTGTCGAAGCACTGGCGAAGGTCGATACGGTACTGTATAATGCCACCAAGGGTATTGCCGATATCATCTCCGGTATTGGCTACGTCAATGTTGACTTTGCCGATGTCCGTACGGTCATGGCAGGCATGGGTGATGCCCTGATGGGTATCGGGGTTGCGCGAGGCGAACATCGTGCCTTGGAGGCAGCAACGAATGCGCTGAATTCTCCGATCCTAGATGACATGTCCATCGATGGTGCACAAGGATTGCTCGTGAATGTCACGGGTGGACTATCGATGACCATGCACGAGGTTGGAGAGGTTGTTTCGACAATTGAGCGCGCTGCCGGCGAGGATGTCAATCTGATCCACGGCGTGGTCGTTGACGAGCGCATGGAAGACGAGATATCGGTGACCGTTGTTGCCACCGGGTTTCGCACGCGTCCGAACGTGGTGAGCACCTCGCCCGAGGTACGGACGACGATCGCCGTTCCTTCGATGTCCGTCATTACGGAGGTATCGCCGGTCGTCGATCACGTCATCGTCCAGGCCCCCGTTACGCATACACCGGTCACACACACTCCTGTCACGCAGGCACCGGTCGAGCCGTCACCGACGTTCGTTCCCGTGAACCCGGTCATCATTCGCCCGCAGCAGAAGCCTGTCGGTCCCGACGAATTAGAGGCATTCGAAGCTCCGGCCGTCCTCCGTCGTCAGCAGGGCGAAGGGCAGTCCTCAGCCATGCCTCCTGTGGTACAGCCGACGCAGTCGGTGCGGCAGGCAGCCGCGAACACGGACCGTCCGGCATTCCTCAGACGGATCATGGACTAAGCGTCTAACAGCGGTCTCAAAGGCCTCGGTTCAACGCCGATGTGTCATTCTCAATCCTAGGCACTTCTATCGAGCGCGCCGGCTTCCAGCCTGGCGCGCTCGACGTTTACGCGCGTAAGCAACACAAAGCCGATGACCAAGAAGATGATCAGCGACAGCACGGCCAGCCGGTAGCTGCCCGTGAGCGTCAGCGTCCAGCCGAAGACCATTGGGCCGATCCATGACGTGCCCTTATCAGAGATCTCGTACAACGAGAAGTATTCGGCTTCGCGGCCCAACGGAATGATCTGCGAGAACAGCGAGCGGCTTAGCGCCTGGATGCCACCAAGCACGATGGCGATGGCAGCAGCCATGATGTAGAAGCCTGTTGATCCCTGGACGGCTACGTAGGCCATCACAAGGATCGTGATCCATCCGACGATGGCGATCTCGATGGCGCGCTTCGTGGATGTCCACCGCGCGATCCGCTCAAACAGCAGCGATCCGCCAATGGCCACGAATTGCACAAGCAGGATCGCCGACATCAGTACATCGAGTCCAAGTCCAAGCTCCTCCTGTCCGAACTGCGACGACATCGTGATCACCGTCTGAACGGCATCGTTATACGTCAGGTAGGCCATCAGGAACAGAAACGTCTGCGGATAGGTCCGCGCATGGCGCAGGGTATCCCAGAGCTGTCGAAACGCCGCACGCATGCGCATCGGCTCGGCTGTTCTCGGCGGAGCCGACGGCAGCAGACGCAGGGGTACAAGCGTGAAGAGCGCCCACCAGATGCCGGCAGATGCTAGAATCGTGCGCACCGTTAGTCCTACGTTCTGGCCACTTTCGGACGCCGATGCGTACATCAGCATATTGATGAGCAGCAGCAAGCCTCCGCCAAGGTACCCCAACGCCCAGCCTCGGGACGAGACGGCATCGCGCTCCTCGACCGTGGCAACGTCCGGAAGGAAGGAGTTATAGATGACGATGCTCGATCCGAAGAACAGGTTGGCGGTAATGAAGAGCAACGCACCGAGTAGATAGTTGCCCGCATCAGCCGTTACAAAGAACAACATCGTCGTCGCCAAGGCTCCGCCACCGGCCGTTGCACCGAGCAGAAACCGCTTGCGGTGAGACCTGTCGGCAAGTGCTCCGATCACGGGAAGCACAAACACTTGCAGGGCTACGGCCAGCGAGGCCGCAAAGGGAAAGACCGAGCCGGGATGGAGCGCTACTCCGAACGGGTGCACATAACCGTCGGCACCGGCGCTGGCGCGTGCGACCGACGTAAGGTAGGGTCCAAGGAAGGCCGTCACGACCGTTGTAGAAAAGGCACTGTTGGCCCAGTCATACACGTACCAGCCAAACCGTTGTGATCGACGTGTTGCCATCTGTCGCTTGCCTTGCGATGGTGACGAAGTGTGAAGACCAAAGATACACCGCGGAAGACGGTATCTTTGTGGCATGAAGACCTACGGATCAACAAAGAACTTCCTTGCGATCGAGGAAGAATACGCATCGCTCGACACCGCAGCGATCGCCATCGTCAGCGCCCCGTACGAGCATACCGTGAGCTACGGCGGCGGAGCCGCAGCAGGCCCGGCAGCAATCCTCAAGGCCAGTGGCTACGTCGAGTTCTACGATGACGAGTTCGACAATGAGCTTTGCTTTGACAAGGGCATTGCGACCCTGAAGCCCATCGACTTTAAGCGTCGCGTGGACCGCGAAGCGCTCGACCTGATCGAGTCGCAGGTTGATGCGTTGCTCGACATGGGCAAGTTCGTGGTCACCCTTGGCGGTGAGCATACGATCTCGGCTGCACCGATCGCCGCGCACCTGCGGCGCTATCCCAAAATGTCGGTGCTACAGTTTGACGCTCATAGCGACCTCCGTGCCGAGTACCAGGGCTCACCGTACTCGCATGCCAGCGTGATCGCTCGAGTGGCAGAGTTCATGGATCCCGCGTCGATCACCCAGGTGGGTATCCGCGCACAATGCATTGAAGAAGCTCGGTTCATTCGCGAGCGTGGTGTGAACACCTTCTACGCCTCGGCCATCCGTCGCGGTCTCCACGGCCAGAACTGGCAGCGTTCGGTCATCGATACGCTCGGCAAGGATGTCTATATCACATTCGATGTTGATTACTTTGATCCGTCGGTCATGCCCGCCACGGGTACGCCGGAGCCGGATGGGTTTTATTACGCCGAGACACTCGAATTGCTGCGCGGTATCGTGGCAAGCGGACGCCGCATCATCGGCTTTGACGTTGTAGAGCTCGCACCGATGAAACATCTACATCACCCCGATCTGACCACGGCCCGGTTGATCTACAAGCTGATGAACATCGCGATGGCCGACCCCAAGGCATCCGCAAACGTGAAGGCGTCCAAGCCAAAGGCATCAACGGTAAAGAAACCATCACCGGCCAAGCGGAGGAAGGCATGAGCGACCTTCGTGCACAGATCGAAGAGCTGTTCGCGCTTCCGGCCTCAGCGTTGGCCGACCATCCGAAGGCGCGCGCCGTTGTCGGCGCGTTGATCGATGGGTTGAATCAAGGAACGGTCCGCAGCGCCGAGCCGCTGGACGACGGTTCATGGCGCGTGAACACGTGGGTCAAGCAGGGCATTCTCGTCTGCTTCCGCCTAGGACGCAACATCGACATGTCGGCCGCAGGACTGTCGTTCTTCGATAAGGACACGTTGCCGCTTCACCCCCTTACCCTTGAGCATGGGGTGCGTGTTGTGCCAGGAGGCAGCAGCATCAGGACGGGATGTTACGTGGCACCAAGTGTGATCTGCATGCCGCCGATGTACATCAACATCGGATCGTATGTGGATGAAGGCACCATGGTGGACAGTCATGCCCTTGTGGGCACGTGTGCGCAGATCGGCAAGCGCGTGCACATCAGCGCTGCTGCACAGATCGGTGGCGTCCTTGAGCCGGCAGGTGCACGACCCGTTATTATCGAGGACGATGTGATGATCGGCGGTAACTGCGGCGTATATGAAGGCGTCATGATCCGACGTCGTGCCGTGCTTGGCAGTGGCGTGATTCTCAACGCATCAACGCCCGTCTACGATCTTATTCACGAGCGTATCCTGCGCAGCACGGCAACCTCGCCACTCGAGATTCCGGAAGGGGCAGTGGTCGTTGCCGGGGCGCGTGCTCTTCGCTCGGATTTTGGTCAGGCACATGGCCTAAGTGTGAGCACTCCGTTGATCGTGAAGTACCGTGACGAAAAGACCGACGCCAGAACGGCCTTGGAAGATTCCCTCCGATAGCTCTACATTTGCAATCCAATGCAAAACGCCTCCCGCCATATGTCGATGTCCATGCCCACGCACATGATGTGTGCGCACATGCCTATGTGTATGTGTATGCATCACGTGGAAGATGGACATCTGTGGGACGGCGCATGACGCGCTGACAGCCAACCAAGACATTCACAGAGCGCCATCTTCCAATCGGGGGATGGCGTTCGTCGTTTTGCGCGCAACGACTCGATATCTCCCGCCGGTAGATGACTTGTTCATCACACATCACAAAGTCGGGAGATATCATGTCAGCTTACCATTTCGATACGCTGCAGTTGCATGCAGGATACACCGAGGTCGACGATCGCACACGCGCTCGGGCCGTACCACTGTATCAAACGTCGTCATACACCTTTCCTAGCGCCGACCATGGTGCCGACCTCTTCGCCCTTCGAGCGTTCGGCAACATTTATACGCGCATCATGAATCCAACGACCGATGTCTTCGAACAGCGAATCGCTGCGTTGGAAGGGGGCAAGGCAGCGCTGGCTGTTGCCAGCGGCCAAGCAGCGCAGTTCCTAGCGATTACGACGGTTGCTGGGGTGGGCGACAATATCGTTAGCAGTTCGTTTCTCTATGGCGGCACGTACAACCAATTCAAGGTGGCGCTGCCAAGACTCGGTGTTGACGTGCGATTCGCCGACGGAGACGATCCCGCATCGATTGAACGTTTGCTTGACGACCGCACAAAGGCCATTTACCTTGAGACCATTGGTAATCCGGGCTTCAACATACCGGACTTCGACCGTATCAGCGAGATCGCACGGCGGTACGACGTACCGTTGATCGTCGATAACACGTTCGGTGCCGCTGGATACCTGTTTCGTCCCATCGACCACGGAGCCGATGTCGTCGTGGCCAGTGCCACAAAGTGGATCGGCGGTCACGGTACCACCATCGGTGGTGTTATCGTGGATGCCGGAACCTTCAACTGGGGTAACGGCAGGCACCCCCAATTCACCGAACCCAGCGAAGGGTACCATGGACTTCGATTCTGGGATGCATTTGGAGCTGACAGCCCATTTGGCAATATCGCCTTTGCGGTACGAGCTCGTGTAGAGGGGCTGCGAGATCTTGGGCCAAGTCAAAGTCCTTTCAACAGCTGGTTACTGCTGCAAGGTCTCGAAACACTGTCGTTACGTGTTCAGCGCACCGTCGAGAATGCACTGTCGGTTGCAGAATGGCTCGATCAGCATCCAGACGTCGAGCGCGTGAACTATCCAGGACTTCCCACATGCCGATATCACGCCCAAGCTCGCGCATACTTACGCAATGGCTTTGGTGGTGTGCTTTCGTTTGAACCCAAGGGTGGAGCAGAGCGCGCGCGTCGCGTCGTAGATGCTCTTCGGCTTATCTCGCATTTGGCCAACGTTGGAGATTCCAAAACGCTCATCATCCAGCCGGCGTCGACGACGCATCAGCAGTTAACAGAAGCCGAACAGCGAGCATGCGGCGTGACGCCGGCATTGCTGCGACTGAGCGTTGGGATTGAACACATCGACGACATCAAAGCCGATATCGCCCAGGCGTTGGAGGCAACGAGATGACGCAGACTATGCTCTTCCCGGGCCCCTTTGTAACGGAAGCCGGAGCAGTATTCCCGTCTGTGCGTATTGCGTACCGTACATGGGGCACGCTGGCTGCCGATGCATCAAACGTGGTTTGGATATGCCATGCCTTGACGGGTAGTTCCGATGCTGATACATGGTGGTCTGAGCTGATTGGGCCCGGTCGAGTCATTGATACCACCACTTGTTTTGTGGTCTGTGCCAACATGCTCGGCTCTTGCTACGGATCTACCGGACCCACCGATACCGACGCATCGACCAACCGGATCTATGGCCCTGCATTTCCATTCATCACAGCACGTGATATCGTGTGCGCCTTCGATGCACTACGCAGTCATCTTGGCATTGATAGCATCCGCGTGCTCATTGGCGGATCAATGGGCGGACAGCACGTCTTGGAATGGGCGGCACTAGCTCCCGATCGCATTGAATGCATCGTGCCCATAGCAACCAATGCCAAGCACTCGCCTTGGGGCATAGCATGGAATGCAGCACAACGGATGGCGCTGGAGGCCGATTCGACCTTTGCCTTGTACGAAACAAATGCCGGAGAGCGCGGTCTGGCTGCCGCCCGCGCCGTTGCAATGCTATCATATCGAACTCGCATGTTGTTTGATGGTAAACAGCGCGACGATAACGAAGCATTCGATGACTTCCGTGCAGAACGCTACCAGCGATATCAAGGGCGTACACTCGTTCACCGATTTAATGCGCATGCCTATTGGACGCTAACGAAGGCCATGGATGCGCATGATATTGGCCGAGGCCGAGGAGGTACCGGAGCTGCCCTTCGTGCGATCAGGGCTCGAACGCTTGTGGTTGGCATCGACACAGACCAGCTATTCCCCGTACACGAGCAGGAGTTTATTGCCGATATGGTCCCGCGTGCTGTGTACCGAATGATGCGAAGTACAGCCGGACACGATGCCTTTCTCTTGGATCAACACCAACTCTCACGGATTCTCCAATCTGAACGAATACTCCATCTATCATGAACACACCACTTCGTATAGGACTGTTTGGCTTTGGCTGCGTAGGGCAGGGGCTCTACGATGTATTGCAACGGACACCCGGACTTCGTTCCGAGATCACGAGGATCTGCGTCAAGGATCGATCGAAAGTGCGTCCGCTCGACGCTTCCGTCTTCACGTACAATGCATCGGATGTGCTTGACGATCCTGAAATCGACGTCATTGTTGAACTCATTAGCGATGCCGATGCGGCACTGGACATCGTGCGTACGGCCATGCGTAACGGAAAGTCCGTGGTGAGCGCAAACAAACGCATGATCGCCACAAATCTAGCGGAGCTTATTGCGCTGCAAGATGAGACGGGGCAATCCTTGTTGTACGAAGCATCGACTTGCGGGAGCATCCCAATCATCCGCAACCTGGAGGAATACTACGACAACGATCTTCTGGGACGTGTCTCGGGCATTGTGAACGGAACCACAAACTTCATTCTTACGTCGTTGACCACGACAGACGGTACCGGCCGCAGTTATGATGATGCATTGCGTGAAGCACAAGGTCTTGGTTTTGCCGAGCGTGACCCCACGGCAGATGTCGAGGCATACGACGGTGCCTACAAGACAGTAATTCTGGCTGCGCATGCCTTTGGAGTTGTGATCGATCCTTCATGCGTCGTTCGGCGAGGCATTACGACCGTTGATGCCCTCGACATTCGCTTCGCTGCCTCGCTTGGATGCGTCATCAAGCTCATCGCACACGCAGAAGTGTCCGATGGTCGACTGTCGGCACATGTTCTTCCACGATTCGTTCCGACGCGGGATTCGCTGTCATCGATCCATAACGAGATAAACGCCGTGCGCTTGGACGCTGCATTCTCGCAGACGCAGCTCATGGTTGGTAGGGGAGCCGGCGGTGCGCCAACGGCAAGTGCCGTTCTAAGTGACATCTCAGCGCTGCGGTATCGATATCGCTACGAGTATCGTAAACGAGGTCAGCGTACTGGTACCGTGCTGAGCAATGACGTGAACGTGACCGCCTACGTGCGTGGGGCTCGTCCGGCATTAGAGGCAATACCATGGAGAACGCGTCGCATCGATGTGCGTGGTACCGGCGGCCACTACATCATCGGCGACGTCGCTCTGACGTCGCTCGAAGCATCGTTTGCGTTTGCCGACCAGTCGACATTCGTGGCACTACTCGCCGACGAATGATCAGCTCAACGTCGGGTCGCCCTTTTCGCGGTTCAGCTTCACGGCCTGCTTGACGAAGGCATCGATAACGTCGCGCTTCAGGTCGTTCACGCTACGGATGGTCACGTGGCGCATCTTCATGCCATCACCGACCAGCACGGCGTCGTTGTCACGCAACTCCGAGCCACGCCAAAAGCCGACATTGATGTGATCGGAGAAGGCCTTGACGTAGCAAACGGGACCGTTCATATCATAGACGGGCTGTGACCACTTGATGTCTTCTGCAAGGTCCGGACCTGCGGCCACGATGATCTCTCGGAGTTTCATCAGCACTTCGCGCTGCCAGCCCTTATGCTGTTGCACATAGGCCTCAACGGACGTTGCAACGGGACGTACCTTAGGGATGAACGGGTCGGCTGTGGCATCCTCGCGGAGAAGCTCCGTCTTGACGATGCGACCCAGCATCTGCTGCTGACGTTCCTGTTCGCGACGCTCTTTGTCGCGACGTCGATCCTTGCCGTTCCGCTTTTCCTGCTTAGGCTGTGCAGCGGCCGGGGCTGCTCCGCCTCTAGGCTCGCGGGCCGCAGCCTGAGCTGCAGAGCGCTGGCCGGTTGCAGGACGCGGCTGAGGGCCTCTGCCGGGACGCGGCGTCTGCGCCGGTTCCCGGGATTCGCCGTTGCCGGCTTCGTCGGCCGACGGCTCTACCGAACCGTCTGCAGGTGCATCTGCGGTGGCATCGGTGCCGTCGGTAGGACGCTTCTTCCTCCGACGACGCTTCTTCTTGCGAGCGGGGGATTCGGATGTTCCTTCGGCATCGCCGTCTTGGCCGGCGTCACTCGTGTCATCTTGTTCGTCATCGTCTCCGTCTGCGTCAGCCGCAGCTGACGTCTCGTCGGCAGCCGATGCATCCGGAGCACCATCCGGACGTCGCTTTCCGCGACGACGGCGGCGCTTGCGCTTGGCACCATCTTGCTGGCCTTCGGCCGATGACGATTCTGTCTGTTCCGGACGTTCTTCAGTTTGCTCCATGACTGCAAATATACGGCTTTGGTTGAAGGGGGCGGGGATGTGACATGCGTCACCATGCACTGGACGATTCTTGCGTAGGTTACGGGCCCGGAGTTGCCGGGTGAGCCATACTGTTCCACGATGTTCTGGAGAGCGCCATGACCCATTCGATCACGGCAACATGGACGGACGGGCTGCATTTCGATGTCCTGCAGCAGGGCACGCTCATCGAGCTTGACTCGGTTTCGGACGGTACGCCGCGAGGCGTAAGTCCGAAGCAGCTTCTGCTGACGGCCCTGGCGGGCTGCACAGGAATGGATGTTGCTTCGCTTCTGCCGAAGCTTCGGGTGCCATTCACGTCATGCCGTGTGCACGTTGACGGTACCCTGACCGAAGACCATCCGAAGATCTACAAGACCATTGCTGTCACGTACGACGTCGGCACCACAGAAGCGTACCGCCCTCTCGTAGAGAAGGCGGTACAGATGTCTGTTGAGAAGTACTGTGGTGTATCGGCCATGCTTGCTGCATCGGCCGACATCACACATACGATCGTGCTTAGCGGGACCGACCAAATGGTCGGCGCGGCTGGCGGCGCGACGACGAACCACTAGCGTTTGACGACTGGTCGCGGCTTTGTCCGTCGGGACGCGCGAACGGTCGTGCAACCTGCGGCGAACGCGGCTGTCCTGCAGGTGAACCGGCATTGTCCGATCGCTGCGACTGCGCCTCGCGCGGCGGACCTTGCGGGCGTTGCTTCTGTGATCCGTATGGATTGGGACGGCGTTGGCGTTGCTGCTGCTGACGTGGCGGCGGTGCCGCTTCACGCCATTCCTCGTCGCGCGGGGCGAAGGCATGGTCATCCATCACACGTGCGCTGATCCGCGTAACGCGCTCGATGCCACGCATGTCATTCCGTTCGTCCGGTGCCACCATCGTGATGGCAACGCCCGTAGCGCCGGCCCGGCCGGTGCGGCCAATGCGGTGCACATAGGTCTCCGGCGTGTCCGGCATGTCATAGTTGATCACGTAGGCCAACTCGTCGATGTCAATACCGCGTGCGGCAATGTCCGTTGCTACAAGGATGCGCGTACGACGCGTCTTGAAGTTGCCCAGGGCACGCTGACGCGCCTCCTGCGACTTGTCGCCGTGCAGCGCTTCGGCACGGATGGAAGCGTTGGCAAGATCCTTCACCACGCGGTCTGCACCGCGCTTCGTGCGCGAGAAGATCAAGACGCTGCCTTGCAGTTCCTCTGCGAGGAGGTGCAGCAAGAGGTCCTTCTTCTTGGTACGGCCAACGTAGTACACTTGATGCTCGACTGTTTCGACCGCGCTGGAAACCGGCGTAACGGTTACATGCTTGGGTTCGTTCAGCAGCGATGCGGCAAGGTCGCGGATCTCGTTCGGTACCGTTGCCGAGAACAGCAGGGTCTGTCGCTTCGCGGGGATCATCGATACGATCTGGCGGATCGGAGCGATGAAGCCCATGTCCAGCATGCGGTCAGCTTCGTCAAGCACCAACGTCTCGATCCGATCAAGATGCAGCAACCGCTGTTCGATCAGGTCAAGCAGACGTCCCGGCGTTGCAACAACGATGTCGACACCGCGACGGATCGCATCGGCCTGCGGCCGATGGCTTACGCCGCCGAACACCGTCACATGACGGAATCGCACGTACTTGCCGTAGGCCGAAAAGCTCTCGGCGATCTGCACGGCCAGCTCGCGCGTCGGAGCAAGGATGAGTGCCCGTGGCCCCCGACGCTGCTCGGAACGAGCGATGCCATCGAGGATCGGCAACGCAAAGGCCGCCGTTTTGCCCGTACCGGTCTGCGCACAGCCGAACAGGTCATGGCCCTGCAGCAGCAGCGGAATCGCTTCCTGCTGGATGGGCGTGGGTATGTTATAGCCTTCGTCTTGGATAGCACGAAGGACGCGGTCATGTAGACCGAGGTCAGCAAAGGTCATAGATCCTTTGTTCCCAAAGTGGATGATGTGTTGTCACGGCGAACTCCCTCAAGGGCGAGCTGTGTGGTGCTCGCTAGTTCTGCCAAGAACACATCCGCGGGGAAACGAAGGAAACGGGGCAGGAGGAAACAGGACGTGATCGCGTCACTGTTAACGCGATTGTCGTGAACGACGACTACAAAGCTAACGAATTGTCGCTTGCGGACGTGATGTGCCGTCGATGCGCTGCACGATGTTCGACGTAGAACGTCGCAACGCGGACCCTTCGGCAGCCGCGCAGAGCGCCCTGAATCGCCTTGGTATAGAACCAGTTACGATACCATCGGAACACACGAAATGTGCAGGGAGCCGAACTGGCTTTTGACTAATTTGGCACGGCAACGAATACCACTACATGGCCGTGCAATGCAGCCAACAAACACATCCGATCCCGAGTACTTCCACAAGGTTGTGGATTGCCAGTACGCCTGTCCGGCGCACACACCGGTTCCCGAGTATATCCGGTTGATCGCAGCCGAGAAGTACACGGAAGCCTACATCATCAATTGGGAGTCCAACGTCTTTCCGGGCGTGCTCGGACGTACGTGCGACCGTCCATGCGAGCCCGCATGCAGGCGTGGACGTATCGAGGAAGAGCCGGTGGCCATCTGTCGACTGAAGCGCGTTGCGGCAGATAACCGTGACGAAGAGCTGCTGCGACAGTATATCCCACAGGGACCCTTTCCGTCAAACGGCAAGCGCGTCGCTCTGATCGGCGGCGGCCCCGCCTCGTTAGCCGTGGCGCGGGACCTTGCCCCCCTTGGCTATGAGATCCATCTGTTCGATGAGCAACCCGCAGGCGGTGGAATGATGCGGACGCAGATCCCATCCTTCCGACTGCCAAATAGGGTTCTCGAGGACGAAGTGGGCTACATTCTGAACATGGGTATCCATACCCAGTTCAATCATTATGTGTCCAGTTTGCGATCGGTACTCGACCAGCAATACGATGCTGTCTTCGTAGGCACCGGAGCTCCGCGTGGTCGTAATCTCTACATTCCCGGACGCGAAGAAGGGGCAGCGAACATCCACATTGGCATCGAGTGGCTGCAGAGTGTTGCCTTCGAACACCTGAACACGATCGGCAGGAAGGTGCTCGTCCTTGGTGGTGGTAACACGGCGATGGACTGCTGCCGCACGGCGCGCCGTCTCGGTGGAGAACACGTCAAGGTGGTAGTGCGGAGTCCCTTCGCCGAGATGAAGGCATCACCCTGGGAGAAGGAAGATGCCATGCACGAGGACATTCCGATCATCGACAATCATGTGCCGCTGACGTTTGAACTTCGCGATGGCAAGCTTGTGGGCATGACCTTCGACAAGGTGCATGCCGTGTATGACGAGAACGGACGTCGCAAGCTGGTCTCGACCGGTGAGCCGCCGGTCTTCATCGAGGCCGACGATGTGCTGATCGCCATCGGTCAAGAGAATTCCTTCCCGTGGATCGAACGTGACCTTGGCATGGAGTTCGACAAGTGGGATATGCCGGTTGTTGACGCGACGTCGTTCCAATCGACCATTCCGAATGTCTTCTTCGGTGGCGACGCCGCCTTCGGTCCGAAGAACGTCATCACGGCCGTTGCTCAGGCCCATCAGGCGGCCATCTCCATCGACCTGTTCTGTGGGGGTAAGCCACTTACGGAGCGTCCTCATCCGATGACCAATCTTGTCAGCCAGAAGATGGGCATCCACGAGTGGAGTTACGACAGTGTGGTGACGGTTGATAAGCGATTTGTTGTGCCGCAGGCAGACAAGACGCTGACGCTCCGCGACCGCAAGCTGGAGGTGGAGCTGGGCTTTGACGTTGATACGGCATTTGCCGAGGCGCAGCGTTGCCTGAACTGTGATGTTCAGACGGTGTTCACCACAAGCCGCTGCATCGAGTGTGATGCCTGTGTCGATATCTGTCCGACCAGTTGCATCACCTTTACGGAGAATGCCGACGAGGCAGACCTCCGCTTGCGCCTGAGTGCACCGTCGCTGAACAGAACCCAGGACCTGATGGTCTCCGATGCCCTGCCTACCAAGCGCGTCATGGTCAAGGACGAGGACGTCTGTCTGCACTGCGGTCTCTGCGCCGAGCGTTGTCCGACGTCGGCCTGGGACATGCAACTCTTCTCGTATAACACAGCCAAAGCTGGAGCTATTGTCTGATGGCCATCATCAATGACTTCGTCGTTCGCTTTGCGAACGTCAACGGTACGGGATCGGCAAGTGCAAACTTCCTGTTTGCCAAGAGCATCTTCCGGATGGGCATACCGGTCTCGCCTAAGAATATCTTTCCGTCGAACATTCAGGGTCTGCCCACGTGGTACGAAGTACGCGTAAGCGAGAAGGGCTACCTGGGACGCCGCGACGGTGTGGACATTATGATCAGCGTTAACCCGCAGAGTCTTGTCAAGGACATTCAAAGCGTCAAGCCCGGCGGCTATTTCATCTATGACAGCACGAAGCTGCTGCACGAAGAACTCCTGCGCGATGACATCACGTTCCTGGGCATACCGCTCATGGAGACGTGCAACCGCGAGTACAGCGATCCGCGCCAGCGACAGCTCTTTAAGAACGTCATGTACGTGGGAGCGCTCTCGGCCCTGATCGAGATCGAGTATGGCGTCCTCGAGCAGCTCATTGCAGAGCAGTTCAAGGGCAAGGAAAAACTCATCGCCCCCAATCTGAAGGCATTGAACCTTGGCGTTGACTGGGTCAAACAGAACCTCGAGCATCCGCTGCCGTTCCGTCTGGAGCGCAGAGATCTTGTTGGTGACCGGATCATGACGGATGGCAACTCGGCCTGTGCGCTGGGTGCCGTGTATGGCGGTGCCACGTTTGTTGCATGGTATCCGATCACGCCGTCCACGTCGGTGGCCGAGGCCTTCGATGAATACGCCGGAGAGATGCGTGAAGATGAGCACGGGAAGAACAAGTATGCCATCGTCCAGGCCGAAGACGAGCTTGCGGCCATCGGCATGGTGATCGGAGCCGGTTGGAACGGTGCTCGATCCTTTACGGCCACGAGCGGACCGGGCGTATCCCTCATGAACGAGTTCCTGGGGTTGGCCTACTTCTCGGAGATCCCGGCGGTGCTGATCGATGTGCAGCGTACCGGACCCAGTACCGGTATGCCCACACGCACGCAGCAGTCGGATCTTCTGCTGGCAGCCTATGCTTCCCACGGTGACACAAAGCATCCGATGCTCTTCCCGGCAACGCCGAAGGAGTGTTTCGATCATACGGCCCTGAGCCTTGATCTGGCTGAGCGTCTGCAAACGCCCATCATGATCATGACGGACCTTGACCTTGGCATGAACGATCACATGAGCGAGCCCTTCGTCTGGGATGATAGCCGTGTGTATGATCGTGGCAAGGTGCTTACCGCACAGCAGCTCGATGAGATGCCCAAGTATGGTCGCTACGTTGATAGTGACGGTGACGGCATCACGTATCGCACGATTCCGGGCGTCCACCCTTCCAAGGGTGCCTATGTGGCCCGTGGCACATCGCGCGATGAGTATGCCGTTTATACCGAAGAGTCTCCGGCCTATCAGCGCAACATGGATCGACTGACACGTAAGTGGCAGACCATTCGCAAGCATGTTCCCGCACCCGAGATCGTGAAGGGGCAGGGAACAACCTCTGCGGCGATGCTCTTCTTTGGCACTTCGACCGACGCCTCGTTCGAGGCGCGCGACATGTTGGCTGCGCAGGGCATCATGCTTGATGCATGCCGGCTGACGTCGTTCCCGTTCCATGCAGACGTCGAGGCATTCATGCAGCAGTATGACGTCGTGTACGTTATCGAGCAGAATCGCGATGCGCAGATGTGTGCGCTGCTGCAGCTTGAGCTGCAGATCGACCCGGCGCGCCTGCGGTCGGTGCTGAACTACGACGGAATGCCGATCACGGCAGACCGCATCACGGAACACATTCAACAACAACACGTGCATTCAACGGCGGCCCAATGAGTTACGTACGTCCGGCGTTTCGCCACCCGCATCTTCCCAAGAACACGTTAGGGTACACGGCCAAAGATTACGAGGGATCGCTCTCGACGCTGTGTGCCGGTTGTGGTCATGACAGCATCGGCGCTGCCATCGTGCATGCCTGCTTCGAGTTGAACCTCGAACCGCATCGCATTGCCAAGATGTCCGGCATCGGCTGCTCGTCCAAGACGCCCGCCTACTTCCTTGGCAAGTCTCACGGATTCAACTCCGTGCACGGCCGCATGCCCTCGGTCACCACGGGTGCCAACATGGTCAACAAGGACCTCATCTACCTTGGTGTTTCCGGTGACGGTGATACGGCATCGATCGGCATGGGACAATTCGTGCACGCCGTCCGCCGCAACCTGAACATGGTCTACATCGTGATGAACAACGGCTGCTATGGCCTGACGAAAGGTCAGGACTCGGCCACGGCCGACGCCGGCAGCAAGAGCAAGGCCGGCAGTGTGAACCCGTTCGAGGCCATTGACCTTGCGGGACTGGCACTGGAGCTTGGTGCTACGTTCGTGGGACAGAGCTTCAGCGGCGACAAGCATCAGCTGATCCCCCTCATCAAGGCAGCAATGGCTCACAAGGGCTTTGCCTTCCTGAACGTCATCTCGCCCTGCGTAACCTTCAACAACAATCCCGGCAGCACCAAGTCGTACGACTACGTGCGTGAGCACATCGAGGCGACGGCAACGGTTGACTTTATTCCGATGATGACCGAGATCACCACGTCGTACGACGAGGGCTCCGCCAAGGCGGTACGCATGCATGACGGTAGCAGCCTGCTGCTGAACAAGATAGACTCGTCGTGGGACCCGCGTGACCGTTCGTCGGCCGTGCAGGCGCTGCATGCAGCGCGTGGTAAGGGCGAAGTACTCACGGGACTCCTGTATGTCGATCCGGAATCGGCGGACCTGCACGACACGCTGAACACGTGCGATACGCCATTGAACGCCCTCCCGCAAGACAAGCTGTGTCCCGGCAGTGCGCGTCTTGCAGACATCAATGCTTCCTTGCGCTAATGATCATTGTCCTTTGTCTTCTCGCCGCCGTAACGGTCGCTACATCGCAGACAGT
>JAULYI010000063.1:0-2240 GCA_032117915.1 Kapaibacterium sp. (SeqCode)
GATCTCGCCTGTACGCACCGTGTTCTCGTCGATGACGACGATCTCGTTGTGCGCTACGTCGCGGATGTACTCGGCGCTTAGAATGTCCAGCGCACAGGTCTCGGACGCCACCACATAGGCATATCCCCCGTCATGCTTGATGCGTCCAATGCATAGCGGACGAAATCCGTCGGGGTCACGGGCGGCGTACAGTGCGGTTTCCGAGAGCATGACGAGCGAGTACGCACCTCGCGCCGTACTTATGGCCTCGCGTATCTGTTCCAGCTGTGTGCTCTGCTTGCTGCGTGCGATCAGGTGCAGGAAGAGCTCGCTGTCGGTTGTTGTCTGGAAGATGGATCCCTGCTGTTTCAGCGTATCACGAAGGACGCGTGTATTCGTCAGGTTACCATTATGAGCCAGCGCCAGATTGCCATTCGCATAGTTGAAGTGGAACGGCTGGATGTTGGCGATCGAGCTGCTACCGGTTGTTGAATAACGGTTGTGTCCGATCGCCGATCGACCCGGAAGGGTCTTTGTAAACACGTCGTGGTGAGAGAAGACATCAAGGACGAGGCCTTCGCCCTTGTGGACACCAAAGCGGCTGCGCTGCTTCTGTTGATCGGTGTAAACGGTAACGATGCCTGCTGCTTCCTGACCGCGATGCTGCAACGCGTGCAGAGCATAGTAGGCCATGGCAGAAGCTTGAGGGTGGTTGAAGACGCCGACGATGCCGCACATGCAGGGGTATTCCGGGGTTTCGTTGTGGTTAGTCTGATTCGTTCATGTTGTGAAAGACGTTCTGCACGTCGTCGTCATCCTCGATGCGGTCGATAAGCTTGATCACGTCCTCGGCCTGCTCATCCGTCAGCGTTACCGTGTTATTCGGGATGCGACGAAGCTCGGCGTTCGACACCGTAACATTGGCTGTCTCGAGCGCCCGTTGCATGGACACGAAGTCGGTGAACGCCGTATAGGCGATCAACTCATCGTCCTGCTCCTGGATATCCTCTGCGCCATTCTCGATCAGCAGCATCTCAAGCTCATCCCGGTCGATGCCGGCCATGGGGATGGTGAACACGCCCTTGCGTGTGAAGATGAACTCCAGTGAGCCGGACGTGCCAAGGGCACCGCCGATCTTGTTGAAGTAGGAGCGAACGTTAGCGACGGTGCGCGTTGGATTGTCCGTCGCCGTTTCGATCCAGATGGCAACGCCGTTCGGACCGTAGGCTTCGTAGTTCACTTCCTGCAGGTCTGCCGCATCCTTTGCCGAGGCCTTCTTGATGGCGTTCTCGACATTGTCTTTGGGCATGTTCGCCGCCTTCGCGTTCTGGATCGCCGTGCGCAGACGTGCATTCGTATCCGAATCGGGACCGCCCTGCTTTACAGCGATCGAGATCTCACGGCCGATACGCGTGAACGCCTTCGACATGTTGGCCCAGCGTTTTTCTTTGCGGGCGCGACGAAATTCAAATGCTCTTCCCATTCGTGGTGCGATTTAGAGTGACGATTGAAACAGTCGGTATGTGCGGTAGCGATGACCCTTCATGGTCTGGGTAAGACCACGGTTCATCATGTCATTATCTTCAAGGATCCACGATGCTTCGGCACCGATCAGGTTGTCGCGCTTTGCGCGTCTGGCGATCTCGGTGTACATCGCAGCGTCGATGCCGGTACCGCGGAACTCCGGCAGCACACCCAGCACGATCAACCTGATAAGGCGGATCTGCTTGCGCTTCGTGAGCATGTGGTACAGACCGGTGAGCAGGCCGCCGCTCTTGTTGTAGCGGAAGCAGTAGTTCATGTCGGGCACGGCCAGCAGGAAGCCAGCAACCTTGCCGTGCGATTCGGCGATGAAGGCGTATTCGGGATTCGCGATCTGCTTCAAGTCGGCGGCCAGGAAGTCGAACTCTTCGTTCGTCATCTTCACAAAGCCCCAGTTCTTCTCCCATGCCGTGTTGTAGATCTCGCGCAGCGTTTCGACGTCGCGCTTGAACTGTGTTTTATCGCTCAGATTAAGATTCCTGAAGGTGACCGCACTGCGTTCCTTCACAATGTCGGCCAGGCGGGCCAGCTTATCGCTCTGCCAGTCTGCCGTGTACAGCATGTAGGCATACAGGTCCTTCACCTTGTCCAGCCCTGCCCCCTTGATCAGCTTCTCGTAGTAGGGCGGGTTATACGTCATGAGCAGCACGGGTGGACCATCGAAGCCGTCAACGAGCAGGCCGGTCTCATCGTTCATGGAGGGGTTGACGGGGCCGCGG
>JAULYI010000064.1:0-14023 GCA_032117915.1 Kapaibacterium sp. (SeqCode)
GGGCCATGAACCAGCAATCCATGTTTGACGGCGCCGCACCCGACAGGGATGCCCGGGAGCGCATCAATGCCCTTCGCGCTCAGATACGACACCATGACGTTCTGTACTATGTCGAGGCACGTCCGACTATCGCAGACCGCGAATACGACGCTCTTCTGCGCGAACTGCAGGACCTGGAGCAACAGCATCCGTCGTTGATCACTGCGGACTCGCCTACCCAGCGCGTAGGCGGCGCCCCCATCAAAACCTTTGCTACGGTAAAGCACGCCAGACCGATGCTGTCGCTGGCAAATACCTACACGGCAGAAGAGCTACAGGACTTCGACCGACGTGTGAAGGATGGCCTTGAAGGCTTGGAACCCTCATACGTCTGCGAACTGAAGTATGACGGTGTGGCCATGTCCCTGACCTACCATGATGGCCAACTGGTACTTGCAGCAACCCGTGGCGACGGAGAGCAGGGCGACGATGTGACACAGAACGTGCGCACCATACGCAGTGTACCGCTCCACGTTGACGTCAAGCATGAATTCGAGGTGCGCGGCGAGGTCTATATGCTCAATGCTGACTTCGAAGCGCTGAACACAGCCATGGAAGCGCAGGGCGAAAAGCCGTATGCCAATCCGCGTAACCTGACAGCCGGGACACTCAAGCTCAAAGATCCCACAGACGTTGCTAAGCGCACGCTGCAGTTCACGGCTTATTACATCGACGAGCGTAACCACGTACCGGCTACAACGCATGCTAACGGGCTTTCACGCTTACACACGCTTGGATTCCCGACGAGCACGGCGGCCAAGACATGCAGCACCATTCAGGACGTCATGGGCTATGTGGGGCAGTGGGACTCGAAGCGCCACGCGCTTCCGTACAACATTGATGGCATCGTCATCAAGGTCAACGATGTCCGCCACCAGCAGGAACTCGGCTTCGTAGCTCGATCACCACGATGGGCGATCGCCTTCAAGTACGAGGCCGTAAAGGCAGAGACAACGCTGCAGGATATTACGCTGCAGGTTGGGCGTACCGGCGTTGTTACACCCGTTGCCGAGCTATCACCAACCTTGCTCGCCGGCAGCACTATCTCGCGAGCAACACTCCACAACGAAGATTTCGTCCACGAGCTCGATCTGCATATCGGCGATACGGTCATCATCGAGAAAGGGGGCGATGTCATTCCGAAGGTTTCCGGCGTCGTTGCTTCGCGACGCCCGGCGAATGCCCGTCCATGGAGCATGCCACACGAATGTCCGTGTGATCACAAGTCATCGCTGCACCGCCCCGAGGGCGAGGCTAACTGGTACTGCGACGACAGCGGCTGCCCTTGGCAGGTGCGCCGACGCATCGAACACTTCGCGTCACGCGATGTGATGGACATCGACGGACTGGGCGAACGTGCAGTGAATCAGTTTGTGGAGGCAGGCCTGCTCACGGATGTCGGAGACATCTACGATCTGCCGTCACGCGAGCGTGAAGTTCTCGAATTGGATCGCTGGGCACCGAAAAGCTTCGAGCGTCTTGTTGCCGGCATCGAGCAAAGCAAGCAGCAGCCCTATGCCCGGGTCCTCTTCGCCCTTGGCATACGCTTCGTGGGTGAGGGCGTGGCAAAGATCCTCGCACGCGCATTCCCAAGCATCGAACTTCTGCTGGCCGCCACATCCGAACAGCTCACATCCGTTAACGACATCGGAGAACGGATCGCAGAGAGCGTCATCGACTGGTGTAACGACCCACATAATCGGCGTCTCGTCGAGCGCCTTGCTGCCGCCGGCCTATCGATGGGAGCGCCACAAACAGAGGCACGGTCGACAGTCTTTGCAGGCCTAACCTTTGTGTTTACTGGCGAACTCACGACGATGACGCGGCGTGAGGCCGAGGAAGTCGTGGAAGCGATGGGTGGCAAGGCCACCGGCAGCGTCAGTGCGAAGACCTCATACCTGGTTGCTGGCGAAGCAGCGGGCAGCAAGCTGACCAAGGCTCAGACGCTTGGTGTTCCGGTACTGAGCGAGCAGGAGTTTCGCACCATGGTTAGCAAAGCCACGTAGAGAGAGTCTGAGCGAATATCAACGTGGCCGGCCCTGATCAAGCCTTAGTGATTGGTGAGTGTGTAGGAGACGTTCACCACAAGCTGATTACGAAGCTGCGTTGCAGGACCTGTCGTGCCGTTATCTCGCACGATCGGCACACGATGGTCGTAGAAGAGGTCCGTGAGCAGACCAATATTCAACCACGCATTCACCTTCATCAGGAAGGCGTTTTCCACCGTCACAACCCAAAGCGAAGGCGCATCGTATCGCATGAAGGCGTTCAAACGTGACTTCCATGTGACGTTCTCGAACACCTGCCAGTCGATGGTTGCGTTGAGCAAGGCACCCATATCTACCTTGAGATTCTGTCCACGGTCAACGCCGTAGGCCCCGGAGTCTGCCAGGTCCTGATCGAGCACGATGATACTACGAGCAGACAACGGCGAGGCCAGCAGTCTGAACTGCGGAGCAGGTGTCCATTCCGCACCGAGCGCCAGGGTCACGAATGCAGGGGCAAACAGATTGGAGATCTTGAGAAACTGAGTCGGGTCGTTCGGGTCACGTTTATCATAATTGTATCCCGGTGCCAGCTGCGAGCGAAAATCAAGTAATGCCGTGTAACGCAGACCCTCTGTCTGCCGCATGGCAGCCTTCGACGTGATGATAAACCTATCGTCGTTCTTACGGAACGGCTGGTCTGCAACCTGTGTGACGCTGTAGCCGAGATCAAGATCATTGTCCCATGAGAAGTCGCGATGCGCGTAGTCGGCAGATGCCAGCACGAGACCCCGTATCGTTACAGAGTTCTGACCACCGCCCGCCCAGTTACTGAGTGTGATCGAGGAGAATCCGGCGCCGAAGGTTGACTTCAGCTTCCACGCTACAGAGTCCGGCGTGAGTACAGCGATCTTCTGCAAGTCCTCGGCTGTCTTCTTCGGCTCCACTTGCGCCAACAGCGTTATACAGGAGAGTACGGTCGCAGCAGCGGCCAGCATGATACGGCCCATGTTCGTTCCCGACATACAATGATGATTGAATTCGCTCGCAAAACTACCAAGACAGCCCTCATCCTCGGCCCCTTTATACTACGTCATTACCCCGAAGGTTTATGCACTCCGTGCCGCATGGGTATCTTGCGTCATGCCACGTCCGACAGCTCTCGCGCAGGTTCACTCCATCGCATCTCGTCTGCGCGCAGACACGGCGCCTACCGGGCGCAACATGGTCATTGCGTTGATCGACTCGGACTTCGTTGGCCATCCTGACCTTACGGTGCCGGACAACCGGATCCTGTGCTATGTGGACGCTACGCTGGGAACGGTCTCACCTTCACCTCCGACCACAGCTCTGCCGCGGCACTGGCATGGCACCATGACGGCCTGCACCACCACAGGGAACGGCCACTTGTCGGATGGAACGTACACATCGCTTGCACCCGAGGCATCCGTCATCCTCCTCAGAACCATGCACGAGAACGGCCGTATCCCAACGCCAACGATCGTCTGGGCATTGGACTGGCTGATCGACAACGCCGCTACCTACAACATCCGCGTTGTCAACATCTCCGTGTATGCCGACGAATTCGACCAGACCTTGGAGCATCCCGTTACGGAACGCGTGGAGCGGCTCGTAGCCATGGGAATTGTTGTGGTTGCCGCCGCTGGGAACGACCCCACGGCACCGATCCGTCCGCCCGCGTCGGCTCCAAGTGCCATCACCGTTGGCGGCCTGAACGATCACAATCGGATCGACGATGATGATGTTGCACTTTACCATTCAAGCTTTGGCATCACATCGATCGGCGTCCAGAAGCCGGACGTGATCGCTCCGGCCATGTGGCTGGCCGCGCCAATGATTCCCGGTACCGATGTGCAGCGGGAAGCAGCGGCACTGAGCGCTCTGGATGCGATGGACGATGCAATGTTCGAAGCCTGTGTACCCCTGCTGCTCCGGTATACATCCATCAGCGTTGAGTATGCCGACGACCTATCGACGCTGCGACAGTCCGTCGTCACAGCGATCAAGACCAAACAGATCATCGGCCCGCACTACAAAATGGTCGACGGCACGTCGTTCGCAGCACCGATCGTTACGTCGATCGTTGCACAGATGCTGGCGCTGAACCCAGCGCTGACCCCTGCCGAGGTCAAAGACCTGCTTATGTCAACAGCGAAACCACTGGCCGACCAACCACTTCATCGCCAGGGTTCGGGCATGGTGATGCAGCCCCGGGTCATCGCCACGATCCGGCAGCGGATCGCTGCGGCAGCTATCACCGTGTAGGCCCGCGTCGTAGATTTGCTGCTCAGTCATTGGCAGAACCAGAGCCCCCCATGGTACGTTACACCCTTCTCCTGTTGCTTTCGGCAACGTCCCTGTTCGCCCAGGTCACCACAACCGTCATCGACGGGTTGCGAGACAAGCGTCATCGGCTTCGTGCCTACACGAACTGTACTGCCGTTCCCGAGCCGGGAGTGCGCATCGACAATGCCGTCATCATTATGCGTGATGACCGGATCGTCAGTGTTGGCGCCAACACTCCTGTTCCTGCAGGAGCGGATGTTCGTGATCTGAAGGGGGCATGGGTGTACGCCGGCTTTGTCGACCCGTACGTTGATGTTACCGCCCTGTCGGGCGGTAAGGCCGATGCGCCCACGCCTCCGTGGGAGTCGTCCGAAGACGAGGGTCCGGGAACGCCTCCGGCCAAAGGTGCGCGCCACTGGAATCAGGCCATCCATCCGGAGCATCGCGCATCGTTGCAGCTCAGCATCGGCAGCGAACCTGCCAAGGCCTTTATCAAGCTGGGCATCACTGCTGCAGCCGTCGGAGCTCATGACGGGATCTTCCAGGGCACGTCAGCTGCCGTCGTCATTCGTCCGGGCACTGCCGCCACCACGATCATCGAGGACAACGTCTATCACGGTCTGTCATTCCTTAAGGGCACATCCAAAACGCCGTATCCCAGCGCACAGATGGGCTCGATCGCGCTGATCCGCCAGGCATTCAGCGATGCCGACTGGTATGGCCGTGCCAAGGCTGCCGTTGCACGCAACCCGAAGCTCTCCGTGGTCGAGACGAATGTTGCGCACGAGGCACTTCGGGCGGCACTAGAGGCCAACAAGACCTTTGTTGCGCAAACACAGGACGAACATGACGTTCAGCGCTGGCAGCTGATCGCCAACGAATTCCCGTTCACCATGGCATTCCGCGGTACCGGCCTCGAATACCGTCGCTTGGCCATGGTGTCGGCTACAAAGCCCACCATCATTCTACCGCTGCAACTGCCTGCGGTGCCGGACGTCGCAGACATCTCTGTTGCCCACCGTGTTAGCCTTGAAGACTTGATCCATTGGTACTGGGCAGCCGACAATCCCCGACTGCTTGACAGCGCCGGATGTCGCATCGCGTTCACGACCGACGGACTGAAAGATCGCTCCGAGTATCTCTCTGCCATCCGCGCATTCGTGGCGCATGGTCTTCCAAGCGAACGAGCTCTGGCAGCGATGACGACCAATGCAGCCTCCATCGCCGGCATCGACAACCGTTGCGGCAAGCTTGCCTCGGGCTTCATCGCCAACATGGTCATCGCCGATGGAGACATCTTTAACGACAAGACCACGATCCGTACCGTGATCGTCGCAGGTGACGAACACGTGCAAGCTCCTCGGGCCGACGTGGATATCCGCGGCCACTGGACCGTTGCTGCCGTTGCCGGACGCACCCTTCGGGCACATATCGGCGGCGAAGCGGAGCGACCGACAGCATCCTTCAAGGCAGATTCGATCGCTATACCCGGTACGTTCAGCGTCGATAATGGACGGATCTCCTTTGCCCTCCGCACCGATACGCTGGGAGCAACGGGCGTTGCACGGGGTACGGCCGTACTGGACAGCATTCTGATGCAGGCATCGGTGGTGATGGCCGACGGTTCGACGGCCAGCGTCGTCTTCCGTCGTGACTCCGTGATCGCCGGCGAACCACCCGCCAAACCGTCGAAGCCGGAGGTGCGCCGCGGTCTGCCCAACTGGCTCCCGCTTGGCCCCTTCGGTCGAACCACAGACCCGGAACAGGAATCACTGCTGCTGCGGAATGCAACGGTATGGACGTGCAGCACTGATGGCGTACTTCAGAATGCCGATGTTCTAGTACAGGGTGGCAAGATCACCGGCGTCGGCAAGGGCCTTGTCGGCACAGGCACGGCGATCGATGCAACGGGCATGCACATCACACCCGGAATGATCGACGAGCACTCGCACATTGCCATCAGTCGTGGCGTCAACGAGGGTACGCATGCCGTCACCACAGAGGTTCGGATCGGCGACGTGCTGAATCCGGATGATGTCAATATCTACCGTCAGCTGAGCGGCGGCGTCACGGGTACGCACCTACTGCATGGCTCGGCAAATCCCATGGGCGGCCAGCTCCAAATGATCCGGATGCGCTGGGGTGCCGACGCCGAGGGCCTCAAGTTCCGCGATGCTGCTCCGACAGTCAAGTTCGCCCTTGGCGAGAACGTGAAGCAGTCCAACTGGGGCGATCGCTTCACGGTTCGTTACCCACAGACCCGCATGGGTGTGGAGCAGATCATGCGTGATGGCTTCCGTGCAGCTATCGAGTATGAGCGCGACATGAAGGTTGCTGCCACTGACCCGACGAAACTCCCTGTGCGTCGCGACATCCAGCTCGATGCACTTGTCGAGATCGTACGTGGCATCCGCAAGATCCACTGTCACTCCTACGTGCAGAGCGAGATCCTGATGTTGATGCGTCTTTGCGAGGAGTTCGGCTTCCGCGTGCACAACTTCACGCACATCCTCGAGGGCTATAAGGTTGCCGAAGAGATGGCAAAGCACGGCGCTACGGCCTCATCGTTCTCCGACTGGTGGGCCTATAAGATGGAAGTCTATGACGCCATTCCTGAGAATCCGGCCATCATGCACGAACAGGGCGTGACCGTGAGCATCAACTCCGACGATGCCGAAATGGCTCGCCGTTTGAATCAGGAATCGGCCAAGAGCGTGAAGTACGGCAACGTCACAGAAGAAGAGGCCATGAAGTTCCCCACGATCAACGCGGCTAAGCAGATGCTTGTCGCAGACCGTACGGGCAGCATCGAGGTTGGTAAGGATGCTGACATCGTGATGTGGACCGGCAATCCCCTCTCGAACATGTCTCGCGTGCAGAGCACGTGGGTCGAAGGACGCCGTTACTTCAACCGTGACGAAGATGCACGGATGCGTGTACGCGACGCAGAACTGCGTCGTTTTCTCGAACAAGAGGCCATGAAGGCTATCGGCCAGGGTGCAGCAACAGCGCCGGCGGCACAGCGCGTACCTCGGGAGTATCACTGCGAGGACACCGGCGACGAAGTCGCCGGCACAGGCAAGTGACGGTCTGATGGAGCGTATTCCGCTGGTAGACCGTTCCGGATCGCGTCTGCTACACGACTGGATCCGTGGAGAGTCCTCGATCACGTCCATCGTTGGCGCGCCCACGCTGGACGACGCATACGTACACGACCGCGCACGCGGCGGCGCGGCGCGGTCACGCATCGTGGAGCTCGCACGCCGGAGCATGCGTTCCATCGAACCTACAGAGGCGCAGAACAAGCAGATCGACGCCCTCGCCAACCCCGCAAGCGTGATCGTAACGACCGGCCAGCAGGTAGGCTTGTTCGGGGGGGCTCTCTATACTGTGCTGAAGATCGCTTCTGCCGTAGAGTGGGCCCGCGTTGCACAGCAGCAGTGGAACAGACCCGTCGTACCGGTGTTCTGGCTTGAAGACAACGACCATGACGCCCGTGAGGCTGCAACGGCGCACCTGCTGAAGCAGGACAACACCATCGAAGCGGTGATGGCTTGGGACGAGTCGGATCCTCGACGCCCGGTCGCCGACCGCACGTTTTCCGCAGCCGAGATCGACAATATTCGACAGGCACTGACCACATTCAACGGAGCGTTTGCCGACACGGAGCGCAGCCGCCTCGAACAGATCTACACCGAGGGTGCGTCATGGGTCGACGCGTTCCTTGCTGTGCTTCAACCGCTACTGGGTTCCTGGGGAGTTGTTGTCATTCGTGCCTCGGATGTCATCGCCACAGGCATGCATCTGCCGCTTGTTCTGCAGGACGTTCGACACCCCGGGGTGACGGCGCAGCGCGTTGCATCAACCACGTCGCACCTCGAGGCTGCTGGCTATCACGGTCAAGCGCAGATGGGCGACTTCGGCTTCTTCCTGCTTGACGATGACGGGCGGCAGCGCATGACGTCTTCCGCCGACAGAACAGTGCACGCCGGATCGGCGACGTGGACCATGGCGGAGATCGAACAGATCGCGCAGGAATCGCCGTGGCGATTCTCGCCCGGAGTGCTCATGCGTCCCATCGTGCAGGATGCCATCCTGCCCACTGTCGCCTGCATTCTCGGACCATCCGAGATGGCCTACCACGCACAACTTCATGATGCGTATGCTTGGTTTGGTGTACGCCGCGCACATCCCGTGCTACGCCATACGGCGACTCTTCTTGACGCCAAGACCGAACGCCTGCTGTCATCCGTCGGCCGAACTGCCCGGTTCTACATGCGCCCATGGGATGACATCCTGACTGACGTAACATCGACGCTTGACGACGCGGGCATTCCGGAGCGCAACGTCACCGCTGAACATATCGCAACCTTCATTGCCCCCTGGCAGGAAACTGCACGTTCCCTTGATCCCTCGCTCAAAGCATCTGCAGAGGCGGCAGCAGCGTCCATCACAAAGACCATGGAGGCGCTGGAAGGCAAGCTACGGAGCGCACTACGGCGAAAACACGTAGTCGAGATCGACCGTCACAAGGCCCTCGCATCATCCATATACCCAATGGGGAAAACTCAGGAGCGTGTACTGTCAACTACGCAGTGGTTCAGTCGCATCGGCATAGTAGATTTAGATCGTCTGGTTTCTGTGGTCATGTCCATGACTCCTACAGAGCACGTGGTTCTAGGTCTATCCGATGTGTTACAAACAGAGTAGAGGTGACAGATGCGTCCGTGCATTCTCATAGTCGATGACAACCGGATCACGACGAAGCTCATGCGTCGATATCTTGAGGCTCATAACTTTGACGTGATGGATGCATCCGACGGCATCGATTGTCTGGAACAGTGCCGGCTTCGACTGCCGTGTGCCATCATTATGGACGTCATGATGCCCAGAATGGATGGCTTCGAGGCCACGAAGGCGCTGAAAGCAGACCCGGCGACGGCACGTATTCCCGTGATGATCGTTTCAGGGATGGGTGATCTTCAGTCGCAACAGCGTGCCATTGATGCCGGTGCTGACGATTTCATGGTGAAACCGATCAACGAGGCACTGTTGGTAAACAAAGCTCGTATCCTGAGCAGTTATTGCGCGCTGCAACGACAGATCGCCGTACTTCAGTTTGCGCTGGATCACGCACTCATGACCGACGTGGTACAACAACCACTACTGGCGGCGACATCATCGTTCCGCAACCGGTAGCGCACTATGCGTAGCATTGTCGTTGGCGCCGGACTCGGCGGCCTCACCACAGCCACACTTCTCGCTCGCCACGGACACACCGTGACGGTTCTGGAACAGTCCGATCAGCCCGGCGGCAAGATGGGGCGGATGACGTTCGATGGCTGCACCTTCGATACCGGGCCATCGCTGATCACCATGCCCTTCGTCCTAGATGCCTTCTTTCGGCATGCCGGCACGTCTCTGCATGAGCAGCTCGACCTAATCCCGATCGACCCGGCATGTCACTATCGATGGAGTGAAGGTAGTCGGCTAGATGTTCCGTTCGACGTGCAGGCTATTCCCGATGCGATAGGTCAGCTGAGTCCGGCGGACGTTCCTTCGATGCGGCGATATCTGGACCACTCGGCAACCATCTACCGCGCAACGAAGGATGTCTTCATCTTTTCGGCGTTCGACGGGATCGTCGAGTTCATCAAGCCTCGGAATCTGCATCTGTTACCCGCGCTCCCCCGTCTGCGCTTTACCCAGACAATGCACGATCTGCACCGGTCAACGTTTCAGGACAGGCGCATTGTCCAGCTCATGGACCGGTTCGCCACGTACAACGGATCGTCACCGTACCGCGCACCGGCAACCCTGGCTGTCATCCCCCATGTAGAGTTTGCCTATGGGGCATGGTATCCGCGGGGTGGCATCTATGCCATCGCCGAGGCCTTTGCCAGGGTCGCATCGATGCAGGGGGTTGACGTGAGATATCGGAGTGCGGTGCAGCGTATCGATCATGATGGTCGGCGCGTACGGGGCGTTGTAACCGCCGACGGAGAACGGATCGAAGCGGACCTAGTCGTGTCCAACGTTGATGCGCACATCACACGGACGACTCTGCTCGGTGAATCAGCACCAGAGCCCAAGGACCCGAGCACGAGCGGATTCATCATGCTGATGAGCGTTGATCGACGTGACGTGGGGCTGCGGCATCACAACGTGCTGTTCAGCGATGACTATCGCCGGGAGTTCACCGACATCGTTGAACGACGTGTACCGGCCGAAGACATGACGATCTACATCGCTCGGTCCGCACACACAGATCATACGCAGGCTCCGCCTGACCGGGAGAACTGGTTCGTCCTGGTCAATGCCCCTGCCGATGGCAAACGCGACGGGACATGGCAGCAAACGGCTCCCGCCTATGCCGAGCGTGTGCTGCAACGAATGCGACGCTTCGGTATCGATCCGAGCATCCGCGAGATGCATCTGCGAACGCCTGATGATATGGTCCGAATGTGGAGTGCGGATCGTGGCTCACTCTACGGTCGGTCGTCAAATTCAATGTTCTCGGCCTTCCTTCGTCCACGACAGCGCTCGAAGCGGTTCCCGAATTTGTGGTATGTTGGTGGCAGCGCCCATCCGGGCGGAGGCGTTCCGCTTGTGACAACATCGGGCATGCTTGCCGCCGAAGGCATTCTTGGCAGGCAGTTTCACGTACAATCCTGATCATCATCTCCATGCTTCGCATACTTGGCGGCGTGTTTCTCGCCGCATTTCTGGTAACGGCCTGCGCACAGATCCGTGACATCACCAACGCGCTCTCACAACTCTCGAAACTGCAGTTCAAACTTGGCACGATCGAGAACTTCCGCCTTGCCGGCGTTGAGCTCAGCAAGGTCTCAGACCCAAAGCGTCTGTCGATCAGCGACGGATTGTCGCTCACGCAGGCATTCGCAAAGCGGTCGCTTCCCGCTACCTTCACGCTCAACGTTGAAGCACGCAACCCGAACACCGGCCAGACCGGCACCCGTCAGTCGGCGGTGACGCTGACGGGGTTTGACTGGCGTCTGCTGATCGACAACGTTCCGACGATCAATGGCAACATTGCACGTCCGGTCGAGGTACCCGGAACGCAGCAGGTGAGCATCGTTCCGTTAGGCGTTGGCGTCGATCTGTACGAGTTCTTTGGTAGCCGCGGCTATGAAGGCCTTGTCAACCTGGCCATGTCACTTGGTGGCGCCAACGGCAGCACCGCCACTGTTAAGCTTGATGCCCAACCCACGGTATCAACGTCCTTCGGACCAATGACCTATCCGAAGCGCCTCACGATCATCGACAAAGAGTTCCGCGGCTAATGGACTACGTTGTTCTTGTCGTCGGTGTCCTCCTAACGGGCGTCTGTGAATACCTTGCCGCAGCGCTCTTCAGCATGCCTCCATCCATCATCAATGCTCTAGCGGAAGAGGGGTCACGCGTTGGGAAGCGCTTGCGCCGAGCCATCGACGAACCCGAGGAGACGCGTCTGTCGATCAGTCTGATCGACGTGGTGCTCATCATCCTCTCTGCCGGCTCGCTGATCTCGATCGCTACTGCGATCGACGGGATGCAGCATGCCTTCACGGAGGTTGCTGTGTTCGTTGTGGGCATGATCGTCGTGAAGACCATCGCCGCCGTCATTGGCAATCGGTATGCGGACCGTATGCTGGAGGCAACGAGCGTGCTGATGACGACCACGCTGCTGGCTGCAAAACCGTTCGTGTGGGCCCATCGCGCCCTCATGCAGTTCACAAAAACGGGCAACGACGAAGAGGAGGCCCGCGAAGAACTCGAGGCACTGGTAGAAACAGCACGTGACGAGGGTGCGTTGGACCCCAGTGAGTACCGCATCATGACGAACATCATGCGCCTTAGCAGCATCGAGGTTACGGATGTCATGACGCCCCGTCTAGTGGTGTTCTCGCTGCCGTCAGACACACCGGTAGCCGAGGCAATCAAAGAGCCCGAACTCCAGATGTACTCCCGGTTCCCGGTGTACGATAACGAGTCGCTCGACTCGGTCAGCGGCTACGTCATGACGAAGGATGTTCTTCGGGCAGCGCTGGCCGGACGCAACGCCGTAGCCCTGTCAAAACTCAAACGCGACGTTGACTTCATTCCCGAGAATGTCTCGCTCGACCAGGCGCTGGAGCAGTTCCTCCAGAAGAAGCAGCACCTGTTCATGGTCGTTGACGAGTATGGCGGTGTCGAGGGATTACTCACGATGGAAGACGTCATGGAGTCCGTCCTGGGGGTTGAGATCGTAGACGAGGCCGACCACGTCGTAGACCTTCGTGCAGTCGCCAAGCAACGGCGCGATGCGCGCATTGCAGCGCTCAACACGCCCTAAGTCCTTAGGCATCAACATCTGCCTTGCATAGCCCCCCTTAACGGGATACGCAGGTCGGTAAATTTGCGTATTCTTGAGTTCAAACCACATCACAGTAGAAGGCTCGAGCACTCGATGCAAGTCGCAAAGTTCAGCAGACCCCAGGGCACATTCTCCCAGGTCCTCAAAGAGCGCGTTAACGAATACTTCAAGTCAGCAAATATTCGGCCTACCGGTGACGCGCGGCTGTTCACCAAGTCGATCATTCTCCTGCTAACCGGCGTTATCACGTACGTCGGATGGCTCTTCATGGACCTGCCCCTCTGGGCTTCCATTTCATGTGCGATCGTCATGGGCATCAACCATGCCCTTATCGGTTTCAACATGATGCACGACGGAGCTCACGGTAGCTACTCGTCGAATCGCAAGCTCAACGCCTTGATGGCATACACGTTGAACCTTGTCGGTGGCAATGCATTCTACTGGAACCTGAAGCACAATGTTGCCCACCACACGTTCCCCAACGTAGAAGGCCATGACGAGGACATCGATATCTGGCCATTCATCCGGTCGAACGAGCACCAAAAGAAGCTCTGGTTCCATCGCTACCAGCACCTGTACGGCATGGTGCTCTATTGTGTGACGTACCTGCAGTGGATCTTTATGGCCGATATGCGAAAGTACATGTCGGGTTCCATCGCGAATAGCCAGATCAAGGGATTCACGGTACGTCAACACGTGATCTTCTGGGTGACCAAGCTTGTATATGCTGGGATCTTCATTGCCTTACCCGTGTACATGTTGGGTTGGACAGTTGGTATCCTGTCATACCTGGCGTCGGCTGCAGCAACGGGCATCGTGATCGCCGTCACATTCCAGCTGGCTCACGTCAACGAAATGACGCACTTCGTGGTACCTGATCCGGATACGAACACGCTTGCCGACGAATTCTCGGTGCACCAGTTCGCCACCACGGCCAACTTCGCAACGCGCAGCAAGGTTGCAGCATGGGTGTTTGGCGGCTTGAACTTCCAAGTTGAGCACCACGTCTTCCCGAAGATCAGCCACGTTCACTACCCGGCTATCAAGCCGATCGTAGAGCGCACATGCAGAGAGTTCAACGTGCCATACCTGGAGTATCCTACGATCCTCCAAGCGATCGCATCGCACTTGCGCTACCTGAAGCTGGTCGGCACTGCCACGAACTGACCTCGCAGCCGGTCACGGTACCTTTGTCACCAAGACGTCATCGACGGTCTGCGTACGTTCGTACGATTGTATCGACAAAGGTTACCATGAAGGTTCTGCTAACGGCGTTTGCCCTTATATCGATTGCCGCACATGCGGCAGATATCGGCCTTTCGGTCATACCTGTGAC
>JAULYI010000065.1:0-8048 GCA_032117915.1 Kapaibacterium sp. (SeqCode)
GAGTTCCATGATCACATCGGTCTTGCCAAGGAACGTCGCCAGCGCCTGCCCCACGGGCAGTGCATCCGGCGTCAGCCCCAGCACCCATATCCCGTCATGATCTTCGCCCAGATTCAGTTCTGCTTTCGAGCAGATCATGCCATTGGATTCGACGCCGCGGAGTGTGCGACGTCCGATGCTGAAACCACCATTGGGCACGACGGCACCATCAAGGGCAACGGGCACGTATTGTCCGGCGGCCACATTCGGCGCACCGCATACGATCGTTTTGGGGGAATCTTCGCCGACATCGACGGTACAGACCGACAGTTTATCGGCCTTGGGGTGAGGCTGGCGGTCGGTGACGAAACCAACCACAAACCGTTCAAGAGCCGCCGCTTGGTCATCGGCATGTTCCACTTCCAGGCCAAGGTCCGTCAGTGCGTGACTGACGCGCGCAACGTCCCACACCGACCAATCGAGGTCGATGATCTCCTTGATCCATTGCAACGAGATCGTCATTTCCCTGGCAGACTCGTGAAACTTCGACGGCACGGCGTGGTTCCCAGCACACCGCGAATGTCACAAAGATAGACCGTGCGTAAAGCCCCTGCACGACGAGTTTTACACAGTGACCCCAAGGCTCTGTCCCATCGATAATCGCTTGATTTCCAAGGGCATTCGCCATTCGGTCATCAGCCATCCGCCCCAACATTCAATGAATGCCGCAACCCAATATTCTGCATCACGTTACAAACAATGTTTGGTGGTCTCGCCATTTCACCGTAGGTTTGTACTTCAACACCGCGGGGTGGAGCAATTGGTAGCTCGTCGGGCTCATAACCCGAAGGTTGTAGGTTCAAGTCCTGCCCCCGCTACACACAAGACACGCAAACCCATGCAAATCATCGATTTGCATGGGTTTTGTGTTTTACGGAAGGGGCATTTGTGCCAGATTTGTGACAGTTTTGCCGAGATGGACAATGCTGAACCGAGTAGGGTCGATTATCTAGACCAGTTATAAGTTTGGGTCTCAAGCTCATCGATGCCCTACAAAAAGTGACTCAAAAGCTAAAGGCAGATCCTCCCTTACCCCCACACCTTGGTTATCTCCTCGCGGCGCGCCTGATCTGTTAGAGCGATGTACTTCTTCATGGTTTTGAAACCAATGTGGCCCGTGACGCTCATCACAACCTCCGGGCGCATGCCTCTTTCCAACGAGAGCGTTACGAAGGTCTTACGCGTGACGTGTGACGAGAGGAACTGCCACTTCGGCCCCCTATCCTCAACTCGCTTTACACCCTGATAGCGGACAATGCGAACAGGTTCGGTTATCTCGGCAAGCTGGCCAAGTTCCTTGAGGTAGTCATTCATGCACTGTCAGCTGATCTTGGGCATGCGTCCGTCTTTATTGAATTTCTGCAAGATCGCGACCGCCTGAGGGATGAGCGGAATTCGCGTCTCCGACCTGGTCTTGCCCATCCGCTGGAACCACGCGGCCCCCCGTGTAGATTCCGGCCTATACTGCCCCCTCATTCCGGAGCATATTGCCCCCTATTCCGGAGCATATGGACCCCCTGAGGTGTATGGTTGCATGACATTCAGACAGATGTGGCCCCCCTAGGGTCTACCCCTCATCCTGCCAGTCGAACTGCATCTCTTCGAGAATGAAGTGGGCGAAGATCTGCATGACACAGGCGGTCAGCGCGTTATGCCGAGGGTCGTTACTGTGTTTTCCCGCTCACGGTTACTGTGTTTTCCTGCGCACGACTACTGTGTTTTTGTGATTGATCAATTGCTTCTGTCCCGACACGTTTTGTTTCGATGACGTGCGTGTCGCAGCAAGCATCCACCGAATCATGGTCGTGAGCATCAAGCAAGAACACTGCCCCCTACACCTCGATAGCCGCCATAGCTCATGTGAATCACGGTATCCTGAATACGTTGATTCAATGTATATCGCTTCTCAGGATTGTTAATACTCGTAGTTTCTTGCGATTAAATGCTGTACTTATGCTATTATTCGCCTGATACTGCGACTTTACGAGAATCTTCTGATTCTGAAGATGATTTTTCGTAAAATAAGACGACATACAGTACGCTTATACAGCTTATTCGCATTCTGAGACGACTATGCAAATCACAGACCTTCTTACAGATGATGCCGTTATGGCGGAATTGGGTGCTCGCATTGCTAGACGACGGATTGACATGCAGCTCACCCAAGCTCACGTGGCCGAACAGGCCGGAATTGGAAAGCGCACGCTCGAACGTATGGAGGCAGGCCATACGTCCCAGCTGGATACACTGATCCGTGTACTGCGCGTGCTGAACGCAACAGCTGGACTCGACTACCTGGTACCGGAATCTGTACCCAGACCAATGGATTTGTTGAAGAGAAGGGGCAAGGTCAGACAACGGGCTTCCGGACGCCGAGCCACCAAGGCACCAACCAAACCGTGGCAATGGGGAGATACACCATGAGCTCGCTTGCCGAAGTCAGGCTATGGGGTAAGACCATCGGCGCAGTCTCGCTGCAAAATGGAGACGACGTCGCCAGCTTTGAGTACGATGCAGCGTTCGCGCAAAGCGGCATACAGGTTGCCCCCATTGTCATGCCACTATCCAGAAACATCTACAGGTTTCCTGAGCTTTCCCGCACAACGTTTGTTGGACTGCCTGGCCTTCTTGCAGATTCCCTTCCCGACAAGTTTGGTAACGCATTGATCGATGCCTGGCTGGCATCGCAAGGGAGGCTGCCAGGCTCCTTCAATGCGGTTGAGCGGCTGTGCTATACAGGGCAACGCGGCATGGGTGCTCTTGAGTATGCCCCCGTTAGCGTGCCTGCAACGGCACAGACGACACACATCGAGGTCGGCCAACTGGTTGCCCTCGCATCCGAGATCTTGACGCGTCGATCGACGCTGCGAACGTCGCTTGATGCAACCAACAATGATGACGCCTTGCGGGACATCCTGCGCGTGGGCACATCCGCTGGCGGTGCAAGAGCAAAGGCGGTGATAGCGTGGAACGCCGAGACCAACGAGGTACGATCCGGACAGGTCAATGCCGGTAAGGGGTTTACATACTGGCTCCTGAAATTCGATGGAGTCTCTGGCAATAAAGACAAGGAGCTCGATGACCCCACAGGCTACGGGCTGATCGAGTATGCGTACCATCTTATGGCGCGTGACTGCGGCATCGACATGAGTGAATGCCGTCTGTTCAGTGAGAATGGACGGTCGCATTTCATGACACGCCGCTTTGACCGTCTGGCTAACGGCGAAAAACTGCACATGCAGTCACTAGGAGCCATTGCCCACTACGATTTCAACGTGGCAGGCGCTTACAGCTACGAGCAAGCGTTCATGGTGATGCGACAACTGCAATTGCCCATGAAGGCCGTCGAACAACTGCTCCGCCGCATGGTGTTCAACATCGTGGCACGCAACCAAGATGATCACGTGAAGAACATCGCCTTCCTGATGAATCAATCCGGCGAATGGTCCCTGGCACCAGCGTTCGACATGACTTATAGTTTTAATCCTACCGGTATGTGGACGGCAAGACATCAGATGACGCTCAACGGGAAACGAGAGCATTTTATCATGGAGGACTTCAACGCCTGCGCAAAGGCAGCCTCAATGAAGCGCGGACGCGCCGCAACCATCATTGCCGAGGTGCAGGAGACGGTATCGAAGTGGGCATTGTATGCGGAACAAGCAGGCGTGTCCGACGGCGTGCGCAACAAGATTCAGCAGACGTTACATCTCAAGCCATTTGCGTAGCAGCCCGTCTTCGTATCACTGACTGTGAGGCAGCGTTTGATACGCATCGTGCACGAAGGCCCGCTAAGGATATCCGTGAACAATATGGAGCCCGCACGCAGTTGTTAAGCACGTCAAGGCATTGCATCAGTCGGCAATGTGCGCGAGTGAGCGAGCGCCCCCCCCTACCCCACCATCTCCGCATTCTCGATGAAGCGCACACCCGGCGAAGGATGCAGTGCGTCGTTGATCATGGCCGCTGCAACCTCGGTGTCGCGCACGCCACGCCACCGCGCAGGAATGAGTCGCGCCAATGGTACCATAAGGAGCATGGATAGTCGCTCGCCAAGACGAAACTCGCGTCGGTGACCCAACAGTAACGACGGACGCACGATGGTGAGCGAGGAGAAGCCAATCGACCGAAGGTCGGCTTCCATTGCCCCCTTCACACGACTATAAAAGATGCTGGAGTTGATGTCCGAACCAACGGCACTGACAACGATGCAGTGCCTGCAACCACGCTCAGACATGGCCCTCGCGATCCGCACTGGGATGTGACGGTCAACTTCTTCAAATGCCGCCTGCGATCCAGCCCGCTTGATGGTAGTACCCAAACAACACATGATGACGTCCGGCTTCCAGTCCGCTGGATAGGGGGCGTTGAGCTCCGCACGGCCAGGCGTGTAGACGCTGTTGAAGACCGGGTTGCTGCGCACCATGGCCGTGAGCGCTGTGCCCACAAGGCCTGTGCTACCAAGGATGAGGACGTTCATTACGGTTTGATGATGACGGTGGAAGATCGGTACGGACCCGCCTGCATTGTGAGACGGTAGGCACCCGAGGCAAACTCGGAACAGTCCACGTCCGTGACGTAGCTGCCCGCTGAAGCATGATCGATGTGCCACGCCCGGATCAACCTGCCCGTGGCATCGGTAAGACGGAACGACGCCGTACACATGATGCCGATGCCATAGCGGATGTACGCAACGTCCGATGCGGGGTTAGGCGCAGGTGGATCAAGCTGGAAGCGTCCCCGACCAAGGTCGATAAGACGTCCTTCGTTGTAACACACGCCGTCGATGGTTACCTGGGTCTGACCGTCCTGTGGTACAAGACATGACGGTAGTTCGGTAAGACGCGCCGTGATGGTCGATGTGGTGGCAGCCGACAAGTATGCGCCAAACTCAACGGTCGCAAGCATACCCGCCGGTACTGGCGGAACCCCTTGGTAGGTTGCCTCCACACGAACGATAGTATCGGCCACAGACGCTGCTGTTACGGTCCACGCCGGCGAGACGTCTTGCACCGCCAGCGAACTCCGCACTGCCGTGGGGTGGTGCCCAAGCAGGATGACAAGGGTGTTGACGTTGGCTTCTGCCGGTGGAGGTACTCGAAGTTCGATGGGCAAACGGAAGGTGCTGCCCAGCTCGACACGGACCGACGCAGGAACGTCGATCCGGACAGGTGCCGTGGTACCCACGCCCGTGACGTTGATCACGAGCTCGGCATTGCGTGGATTGTCGTACGAGAACGCTGCCGTCGCCCTTCCGGGTGCGATCGGCGCAAACACAATGCGCATGCGACGTGTGGATGCAGCTGGTACGTCGAACGGCGGTGCTGGCTCGATGCTGAACGACGCAACGTCGCCCGTACCACGCACGGCCGAGATAGACAGCGGGTCGGTGGGGTCGTCGTTGACGATGTCGACAAAGGCCGTGTCAGTAGCGCAGGTTAGGATACTGTCCATCGCCACCGGTGGCAATACGCTGCGCTGTAAGCCCACACCCTCCAGTAGAACACTATCCACCCGGTACGGCGGCAGAACACCGCTCAAGCCATCATGCGTGATCCGAACGACCGTGCTGCGCGTACCAACGGCAGCCGGCGTGAAGTGCACCGGGACGTTCACAGAGTCGCCCGGCGGAATGGTCAATGGCATAGACGGCAAGACGGCTACCCACGCAAAGTCCGACGTCGCCCCTATCACCACGTCGGCGATGGTAAGTGGCCATGCTCTGTCACGATTGTACAGTCGCACGATCCCCTGCTCGGCGCTCTGCGTACCCACAAGGACCGGTGCCCAAGTGTATCCCGCGGCTTCAAGGGTCGGCTGATATCCGGCACCGGTGATGGATGCAACCAACGATGTATCAACGCCACGGGCTGACGCACGCAGTCGTGCTAGAACACTGCCACGCATCCAGGGCCGATACGCAACAGGAACCAGCAGCGTGTCGCCTGCGGCAATACGGGCCGGTAACGTTGGGAGTACGGCCGTGAGGCCCGTACCGGCTGTATCAAGGAGCTCCATCGAGGTGATATCGACCTCGACGACACCGTTGTTGATGAATGGCGCCTGACCAGACGCGGTGGTAGCGATCCGATGATTGCCCATGGCCACATCACGAACGCCAAGCTCAGGCTTCACGCCTTCGGCCTGGATCTGTGTAAAGGCAATGCCGCACTCAATGGGCAGGTTGATGTCGATCTGCGCCGTCTGAATGCCGACCGTAGTTGGCGTGTAGGCAACCGTTACGTTGATACATTCACCGGAGCGCAAGGTCACAAAGCCGGAAGGGGTGATCTGGAAGTCGGGCGACCCCTTGATGGCAAGACTGCAGCGGATGTTGCCACGGCGCTGACTGAGAATGATGCAGTCGATCTTCTGCTTGATGGTGGAGCCGACGACGTGGCGTCCAAGGTCGACGGCTTGCTTGTTCTCCCAGTCGCATTCGGGACGTCCTTCACCGCTGACCGTGAAGGAGGTGCGTGTGTCGCATGAGCCGTAGAACGTCACAACGGCCGTCCGACGCCCCAAACCCGTGGGCGTAAACCGCAACTCGATAGATCGTACGGTACCGGTATCGAGCATGACACTGTCCAGATCATCGATCACGGCGAAGTCGTCCGGATGCTGTCCGCTCACCACCACACTGTCGATCCGTAGCCCCGTCGTGCCGCTATTCCGCAGGCCGATCAGCGCCGAGAACGTCGTGGAGCGCCCGAGTGCCGTCGAATCCATCACCACATTCGTCAGCGGTGTTGTTAGCCGCGGCTGCAGGATCCGGAAGGTCTTGTCCGATACGTCGCTCACGGCCACGCCAATGGCCGTGCGGATCACCCATACATCCCGCTGCCCCTCGCTCGTCATGGCAACAGGCGGCGTGAAGGGGGCGATGTACGTACCCGTGAAGTCGTCTGTGCGGTAGCGATATCCCGAGGCGTCTTCGGCGACCTTCATGGAAGGGTCGGGGTCGTTCGTTTGGTCGGGCTGGGCGGCCGACTTGGGCTGTCCCGCAGGGCTTATGCGCGTGGTAAAGGTCGAGAGACGATCATTGGGCAGGTCGATCTCGTCGAGCGACGATCCGAAGGTATTGTAACAGAGCAGTGCATACTGTGCGTAGCCAACAAGGTTGATCTCGTACGATCCGTTGCTAAGCGCCTTGAGCTTGAGCGTATTGACCTGTACCCATGCACCCTCGCGTTCGTTGCCCGCAAGGGTAAGTCGCCAGAGCAGGGCACCATTTTTGGAGTACTTCGCAACGAAGCCCACCTGCTCGTCCAGAGGCGTCCGCGACCACGAGTCGCCACGGAAGGTGGCAGCCGTGCTGGCAGAAGAGCCGGCGATGATAAGGTTGCTGTCGGGATCGACAACGGCACCGGCAATGCGCTCGTTGGCGCCGACGTCACCCTTAAGGAAGTGGACGTTGACCATGGCCCCTTCTGCGTCGAAGACGGCCAGATAGCCGTCCGACCGGCCCAGGGCCGACTTTGAAGGAATGGTATCGATGCGCGTGTCGCCAACAAAGTAGCCTGTGGCATAGACGCGGTCTCCGCTGGGGTCCACGGCAATGGCCGTAGCCACTTCGTCACCCGTCCAGCCAAGACGCCGCGCCCACATCAGGCGCTCGCCTGCAATGGTGGTGACGCGCACGCGGGCCGTGGCGCAGCCCGCCGGCGGCTGCCAGTCATACCAGTCGCCCGTGGTGGAGTCCACGATGGCAAACCACGAAATGCCGTCACACGTGTAGTCCAGGCGTACCGGCTGGTCACGCTTTATGCCCGTCCAGCGGATACGCGTCGATGTGCACGTGCTAACCACTTCACCGCCGTTGGGCGTGGTAAGCACGACCGTGCCGCCCCCACCTACGAGCGCCACCGTCGGCAGACATGAGGGTGTACCGGTGAAGGACAGCACGGCCTGGCGCGTGATGCGCTCGGCTCCCTGCAGGAACCGGACGGTGAACGTTGCAGAGTCGCCGCGACGGATCGACACCGGACGGAAGTCGACGACCTGGAAGA
>JAULYI010000066.1:0-2753 GCA_032117915.1 Kapaibacterium sp. (SeqCode)
GCCCGATCATCACGTTGAGCGAGGTGATGGCAATGCTCCTGTCTGTCTCGGCCCGCACCAGCGCCGTCATGGCCATGGCACGGTCGACCTCGGCCTGCGAGAGTTCGACGCCGCTGATGACACCGGCGTCCTTGCGACGCTGTTCGACTATGTAGCGCATGTCGACAAGGTCGTACAGACGTCGGGCCCGGTCAAGCAACGACGTGCGAATGACCACTTCGCCGTAGGCAGACATGACGTCGGCCACGGCCATGGCCATCAGGTTGCGCGAGCGCTCGCGCTGTCCGTCGGCCTGGGCCGTCGTACGACTGTCCTGCGCGAACATCCGCATTCCGTCGAAGAGCGTCCACGACAGCACGGCATTCGCATTCACATTGGAGAAACCCGCATCGGGACGATCCACGGTGAAGCCGCTCGATGTGCTTTGCAGGATGGAATTCGCACCGTCAATGACGTTGCCCGTGATATTCACCGTTGGCAGATAGCCGGCAATGCCGCCGCGCATGGTGTTGTCGGCAATGGCCGAATCCACCCGTGCAATGCGTGCACCGTAGTGCTTTTCCATGCCCATGCGGATGGCATCGTCGAGCGTGACAACCTGCGCCTGCGATGCAGACGTAAGCATGACCATCGCCGCAGCCGCGGCGACGACCTTAGCCGACGCTTGATGGCGCTTCAGCTTCGACATCACGACGTAGACGGCAGGGATGATAAACAGCGTGAGCAGCGTCGACAGCAGGACGCCACCAACGACGACCACGCCAAGACCCGTTCGGCTGCCCGAGGCAGCACCGAGCGACAAGGCAATGGGCAGTGCGCCGAGCATGGTAGCGAGCGACGTCATCAGGATGGGACGGAACCGCGAAGCGGCCGCCTCTTCCACGGCTTCAGCCCAGCCCCTTCCCTGCTCCCTGAGTTGATTGGCGAACTCGACGATCAGGATGCCGTTCTTGGTAACCAGACCGATAAGCACAATGACGCCGATCTGCGAGAAGATGTTCAGGGTTTCGTTCGTTACCCAGAGCGAGACGACGGCCCCGGCAAGGGCAAGGGGCACGGTGAGCATGATGGTAAGCGGGTCGACAAAACTCTCGAACTGGGCCGCCAGGATCAGGTACACAAGTGCAAGGGCAAGCAAGAACGCAAACAATAAACTCGATGAGCTTTCGGCAAAGTCGCGCGAGGCACCTGCCAGCTCGGTCGAGAATCGGTCGTCAAGCGTCTGCGCGGCAATGGTTTCCATCGCCTTGATACCATCGGCAATCGTAGCACCCGGTGCAAGGCCTGCCGAGATCGTGGCTGCGACTGCTCGGTTGTATCGATACAGCTGCGGAGGCGTGCTCTGCTCGGTCAGCGTGATCACATCCGTCAGCGGCACCATTGCACCCGAACTTGCGCGCACGGCCAGCATGCGCAGACGCTCGGGCGTGGTGCGCTCCATGCGCTCGAATTCGCCGATCACCTGATACTGCTTGCCGTTGCGGATAAAGAAGCCGTAGCGCTGACCCGAAAAGCCGGCCTGGATGGCATCACCGATGTCCATGACCGACACACCCAGCTCGCGAGCCCTATCGCGGTTGATCCGGATCGTCACTTCCGGCTTCGTGAACTTCAGATTCACATCCACCACACTGAGCGCCGGATGCTTGGCAGCGCGGTCGAGCAGATCAGGGAGTTTTTCGCGCAGATCGTCGAGCTCGGCCGTCATCACCACAACCTGCACCGGCAGGCCCGCGCGTTGTCCGGTCGAGATCGTCTGCTCCTGGATCACGATCGTACGCACATCCGTCATATCGCGCATCGTCTTCGTCAGCGACGTCGCGATCTGCATCTGCGATCGTTTCCGTGTTTCGGGGTCCGTCAGGAACAACCGCGAGAACCCCGCATTCGAGCCACCGCTCATAAAAAACGGCGACGTCACCGTCAGCACCATGCTCCGTTCCGGCACCGTCCGCATCATCGTCGACGCCAGCGTGTCCATCACGGCATCCATCCGGTCGTACGAATACCCCTCCGGCCCCGTCACCATCATCGTCATGGCGCTTCGGTCTTCAAGGGGCGCGAGTTCGTTCTTGAGCGAGCCACCGATGAGGACAATACCGACGATGGCCACAAGGATCGACGCCGAGGCGATGGACCGATGACGAAGCACGAAAGACAATCCGTTGCGGTATCCGTTATTCAGCCACACAAAGAACGGCTCCGTCACCCGCACCAGCCATGTCTCGTCATTCGTTCGACGCAGCATGCGCGTGCTCATCATAGGTGTCAGCGTGAGCGAGACGAAGGCCGAGACAAGGACGGACGTGGCAACGACCAGACCGAATTCGCGGAAGAGGGCGCCTGTGATGCCCGACAAAAAGATCACCGGAATGAAGACCACGGCAAGCGTGATCGTCGTGGAAATGATGGCAAAGTAGATCTCCGTCGACCCCTCTTCACCGGCAGTCCGAGGGTCTGTCCCCTGCTCGATCTTCTTGAAGATGTTCTCCATCACCACGATGGCATCATCGACGACGAGACCTGTGGCAAGAACGATGCCGAGCAGCGTCAGCACGTTGATCGAGAAGCCGAAGACCCACATGAAAAAGAACGAGCTGACGAGCGACACCGGAATGGCGATCACGGGGATGATCGTGGCGCGCCACGAGCGCAGGAACAGGAAGATGATCAGCACGACCAGACCGAAGGCGATCACCAGTGTTTCTTCCACTTCGAGAATGGCCGAGCGGATGAACGTTGTGTTATCAAAC
>JAULYI010000067.1:0-5235 GCA_032117915.1 Kapaibacterium sp. (SeqCode)
CAGACTGTCGGACAGTAACGATCGTACAGCATCGGGTGACGTCTTGTAGATCTCTGGGATTACCTCCTCGAGAGCCAGACGCTCCCGCGGCATCTGCGTTCCGAGGAAGCCGGCAAGCCTCGGTATGGCGTTGCCACCCATGGCGATCAGCGCATTGCGAGCCGGCTTCACGGTCTGCTGGAAGCGCAGTGGGGCTGCAGAAGCTTGTACCATCAGACTGTCAACCGTCAGGGTCAATCGATCTTGTGTTGCCGATGCTGCCGTACGGGGTGATGGCGACGAGACGTCGGCCACGACCGGCAGGTTCAGATCGGTGAATGCACCGTAGGTGGACTTTACGGACGTTGTGTTGTTCTTTGTCGAACTCGTGTACCGATCATCACCCTGCGCATCAATGAACAGACCGATCATGCCATAGCCGCGACGATAGTCCGAAAAGCCCATCGTGTTGCTCTCGTTCATGGCCACGTAGGAGTCATTACCGGCAGCATCGAGGAGGATACTCACGGCATTGGCATTTCCTCCACCAAGCGACAACGATTCGCAGACATAGCTGTCGTTGCCGCGTTCGTCAAGTAAGATGCCCGTCGCCACGTCATGACCACAGCCTTGACTAACGCCGTGCGACACGTAGACGTCGTCACCACTGCGATCTCTAAGGAGGGCCGAGGCGAAGTGTACTCCGGAGCCTTGCGCATACTGATACGCCTGATAGCGATCTTCTCCGGCATCATCGATCAATGCGCCAATACCGTACCAATACGCCGTGCCCTGTCCGTATATATCCGTCAGGTAGAGATCGTTCCCGGCATGATCGAACAGGAGTCCAATGCCCCCTGAAGCTATCGGCCGGATGCCAAGCGCTGCACCTTGCGTGAAGGTTACGTGGTGTGCTTCATATCGGAGCACATCGACAAATGGGCTAACGGCCAGGAATGCATCATTGCCCGACCTGTCATCGAGAACTCCGACACCGCGAGTTCCACCAAAACCCTGTGCCTGTGCATGTGCTTTGTAGGTATCGAAGCCGCTGTCATCGAGCAACAGGCCGATCCCGAAGATCCCACATCCCTGCGTGTTCTGACCGCTGATATATGAGTCGTTGCCGGCAAGATCATGTACGATGCCGATTCCAAAGATGCCGCAGCCTAGCGACTGATCGCCGGCTCTGTAGATGTCATCGCCATCTCGATCGATAAGGATTCCCACGCCACCGATGCCACTTCCAAGATCGTATCCCGAGCCCAGGTATGTATCGTTTCCAGCGATGTCAACGATGCAACGGGCGGGATAGGCGAGGGCCGTATCCTTCGTGGTCGACGTGATCGAATAGGTGTCATTTCCACCAAGGTCGACAATCAGCAGGTAGGAGCCTACATAGGTGTCATTGCCCTTGCCACCGAGTGCGATCCTGCCTGCCGGTGTTTCGATCGTCACCGTAACGATGCTGTCCAGCAACATCTCGCGCACTACCGATACCTGAGCAGAGTATGTCATGAGCTGCTGATACAGAGACCAGCCATGTCGATAGACCGAAGAAAGCTGCCTGGGGTTAGCTCTTGCAACGAAGGCACGTGTACGGGCTTGTGTACGGATCTCATCATCGTGAAGCTGCCACAGCGTTGCCGCCTCCGACTCCGTGCTGTTCATCCACAGGGAGTCGCAAAGGTCAACAAGGAGCGGTTGCTGCAGAAACTGCTCGCGAGCTGGTTGCATGGCGTCGGTCGCACTCATAACGGCACCGATATACCGCAATAGAAATGTCGCTCCAATGAAACCGACCACACGTTCTGGGTCGACGCCCATCCGAGCAGCAATCTCTCTGGCTGACATCGTTGCATCGTAATGCTCACGCTCGGCATCACCCAGGTCCATCGAAGCCATCCACTGGATCATGGCACTGTCCAGCGCTTCGGGAGTACGCCGCAACAGCATAGCGTGCATCGCCTCAAGGTCATCGTAAGGGGCAAGTGGCTCGGCAAACGATCTGTCGTGGATAGGACGGCGATGGACGTCGGCCAGAGCGAGATCGGGAGGCATTGCCAGGTCGGCTCGAGACATTCCGATAACGAGCAGGGCCGAGTCTAAGGCATGCATGGCATGCACAGGCCACGACCACTGCGCTAATGCCGTGTTGGACGTCATGCATAGAATAAGGGCCGCGGCCAACATCAACCGTTGCATATCACTGCTTCATCATGGTGCGTAGTTCGTCGGCGAATGCCGGGTTCGATTCCTGTAACTCATCGATTAACGACAGGGCCTGCTCGCGCCGCCCTGTGCGAACGCAAACGCGTCCGAGACCCACGGCAATGTACGGGTCCGTAGCAAAGCGCTTTCGCTGTTCGGTCAGATAGGCATAGGCCTCATCGAACCGCTTTGCCACGTAGAGCGACGTAGATAGTTCCGTGTGGAGCACCGTAGCCGTATCGTTTACGCTTATGGCCTGTCGGTGTGCCTCGAGCGCCTCATCAATCCGGCCTTGCAGTCGTAAGACGATGGCCATGGAGTTGTAGGACGTAGCTGCCAGGTTGGCGTTCACAAGGGCTGCACGGCGGAGTGCCTGGATGGCATCCTCGGCAAAGCCAGCCTGATCGAGAGCCAGGCCCAGGTTGAAGTAGGCCTCGCCGAAGTTCGGTCTCACTTTGACGGCTTGGCGAAGTGCTCGTACGGCAGAGTCGAATCTGCCAACACGATGCAAGGCCGTCCCGAGATTATACCAGCCATCAGCGTCGACCGGGAAGCTTCGTGTGTACGCCTTCATAAGGTCGGCCGCCTCGCGATGGCGGTCCCGTGTTGTCAGTGCCGCTGCAAGCGGCAAGTAGGGTGCGGCAATCGCCGAATCGGCCTGTACTGCTGCGCGATATCGCTCGATCGCCAGATCCCACTCCTCACGTTCCGTGTGGATATCACCGATCGTGGACAGGATACGTGCGTCGCCCGGACGCAGATCGACCACACGGCCGTAGAGATCGATCGCCTCGTACAGGCGTCCGATCTTCCGATAGCAAGCAGCAAGCTGTGTGGTCACCGTAAGATCGTCCGGTCTACGGAATGCAAGATCCTCCAGGGGGTCGATCGCTTCCTCATATCGTCCGGCAGCCATGAGCAGTGACACGAGCTGTATGGAGAACTCGCTCCGTTGCGGATGTCGTGCCATGGCACGCGACAGCACGACCATCGCACTGTCGGGCCGCCGCAGACGGATGAGTGCTTCGATATTCAGTGACCAGGCCTGGGGAATTCCGGGGTCAACCGACAACACGGTCGAGCTGGCCGCGAGTGCCTCCTGATACTTGGCCTGTTCGATGAAGGCCACCGATCGCACCATGAGTGCCTGAAGGTTCTTTGGTTCCCGCTTGATGAGGGGATTGGTCAACGAGATGACGTCAGCCCAGCGACGTTCCTTGGCGGCGGTCGCTGCGCGCTGCATCTCTGCGGCCATCTGGGCATAGCCATTCGAAGCCCATACGGACAGGATCAACAGGAGCGTGTACGTACGAATCATGATGGCCCTTGTTCAGAACGGGATCGAAGGATGTGATGCACGTCGCCGTCTACCATGCCTATCGTATGGGTATGCCAGCGTTGGGCCTGTGAAGGGGAGTCGGGACGCAGTCCACACCACCGAAGGCCGTCTCCAAGCAGGATCGGCGCCGTATGCAGGTGCAGCTCGTGAATGGCATGGGCGCGCACCATGGAGGTCACAAGCGTTGGTCCGGCCTCTAGCATGATGGACGTCAATCCCAGCGTGTTCACGCATGTGTCTAGCAGATCCTCAACCAGGAGCTGATCGTCGGCGACAGGCAGACCGATGATCGTACAGCCTCTGTCTCGCAGGGCTGATGCATCGTAACTGTCAGCACGGTCGTCAGCACAGCAAATAATGACCGGTGCCTTGTCAATGGACGCAACAAGCGCACTCATTAGCGGAGTACGCAATGCCGTGTCTAGGACGATCCGTGGCGGGGTCCGTCCTTCAACATGCCTGACCGTGAAGGTTGGGTCGTCGGCCAGAACGGTACCGATACCGGTAAGCACGGCGTCAACCTCATTGCGTAAGGCGTGGACGGCACATCGACTGCCTGGCGATGTGATCCATTTTGATGTGCCATTCCACGAGGCCACGCACCCGTCAAGCGACTGTGCGACCTTAGCGATGATATACGGACGTTTGTGCGTCATTACATGGGTGAAGCCGCGATTGACCCAGTGGCAATCCGCGGAACATACGTCTGTGATAACATCGACACCGGCCTGACGAAGTCGCTCAATGCCCCTTCCGGAAACCAGGGGGTTTGGGTCGGTCATGCCAACAACAACACGACGGATGCCGGAGGCAATGATGGCATCAGCGCATGGGGGAGTCTTGCCGTGATGAGCGCATGGTTCGAGCGTAACATACATTGTGGCATCGGCGGGGATACGCTCGAGCTGGCGAAGAGCATGAATCTCGGCATGCGGGCCACCGAAGGCATCATGCCATCCCTCGGCGATGATCTTGCCATCATGCACGATGACGCAGCCCACACGAGGATTCGGTGCTACGCGTCCCGTACCCCGACGAGCAAGCTCGAGGGCATGGTGCATGTGGTGTTCGTGTATCAACGCTGTGGAGGCCATGAAAACTCGACCGAAGCCTGATAGGACATGGGAAGGGCGGGGATGATGACGTCTGCCCGATAGCTGCCCGACGGGACTGTTGATCCTGCGGCATCAAGCCCGTTCCATCGCCGCTCCACGACAGCAACCGATCCACGGTCCTGGGGTTCAACCTTCATGATCATGGTCGAGAACATGAGGCCCGCATCGGAGCGCCATATGGTGTTGCCATCGGCATCGGAAATGATCACGCGAACATCCTCCGTACTGGGAAGGTACTCGTCGGACATGGTATAGATCCGTCGTACTTCCGCTCCAATGTCGATTGTGCCATCTGCAGTCGACCGGGCAAAGGGGCGCAGTTCGACCGGTACGGACTCTGCCATCGTCACAGGGCATTCGAACGTGAGATGGTCCGATCCGGTGACGAGCGATACGTCAACCCACGGCGGAGTGGACTGCAGACGCTGAAGTCCACCGATGTATGCTTCGCCGAAAAACGCATCCTGTTGCCTGGTGGAAGGATCGTCCGTTAACGGCACTTGAATGTCGACGGTGTCACGGTAGGCCGCGCGCTTAGCACCGACGGCCACATACATGGTCCGTATGAACGGATCTGCCGTACGGAGGCGG
>JAULYI010000068.1:0-8749 GCA_032117915.1 Kapaibacterium sp. (SeqCode)
CCACGCCGACCGTCTCGACAATGATGGTATCATACCCAGCACCCTCGCACAGCAGCATCATTTCCCGCGTGGTCGAGGTAACGCCGCCCAAGACAAGGCGGGACGGCGATGGTCTGACAAAGGCCATATCGTGATTGCTCAATCGCGGCATGCGAACCTTGTCGCCAAGAATGCTGCCACCGGTCCGCCTGCTGCTGGGATCCACGGCCAGAACGGCCACACGTGAGCCCTGCTCTACACAGTGCAGACCAAGCGTTTCAACCAGCGTGCTCTTACCCACTCCGGGAGCGCCGGTGATGCCGATGCGTCGCGATGGCACACAGTGGGGTAGAAGCTGCTCCAGCACATCGACCGACAGCGCACGATCGTCTTCGTTCGTACTCTCGATCAGGGAACATGCCCGAGCAAGGGCACGTCGATTGCCGCTGCGAACGTCTTGCACAAGGGCTTCTGCCGGCACGTTCGCCATATCACTCCACGGTTACGCTTTTGGCGAGATTTCGCGGCATGTCAACGTTACAACCCCGCTCCACAGCGATGTAGTAGGCAAGGAGCTGCAAGGGGATCGACGCCAGAATCGGCGTGAGTGCCGGATGCGTTTCCGGGATGCTGATGACGTGGTTGGCCACACGCTCGATGTGCTCGTCGCCACCATTGGCGATGGCGATCACGCGCCCGTTCCGGGCGCGTACCTCTTCGATGTTGGACAGGACCTTGTCGTAGATCTCATCCTTTGGAGCAATGAAGACGACCGGCATGTTGGCGTCGATCAAGGCGATCGGACCATGCTTCATCTCGGCCGCGGGATAGCCTTCGGCGTGGATGTAGGAGATCTCCTTCAGTTTGAGCGCACCTTCTAGAGCGGCAGGGAAGTTGTAGCCGCGTCCAAGGTAGAGGAAGTTCGATGCCGTGGCATACTCGAGCGCAATGGCTCGAATGAGTTCGGACTGCTCAAGGATGCTGTGGATCTGATCGGGGATGGCTGCAAGCGCTTCGGCGATCTCCTTACCCTCGGCAAGTGGGAGTCCACGCATGCGTCCAACGAAGAGCGCGAACTGCGTAAGGACGCAGAGCTGTGATGTGAACGCCTTGGTCGAGGCAACGCCGATCTCAGGTCCGGCATGCAGATACACGCCGGCTTCGGTCTCGCGAGCGATCGTGCTGCCCACGACATTGACCATGCCGATGACCGTTGCCCCTTTCATCTTGGCCTCGCGAATGGCTGCAAGGGTGTCTGCGGTCTCACCGGACTGCGAGATGGCGATCACGATGTCGTCAGCGTCGATGATGGGGTTACGGTAGCGAAACTCGCTGGCGTATTCGACTTCGACGGGGATACGTGCGAAATGCTCCAGTAAATATTCTCCCACAAGCCCTGCATGCCAGCTTGTGCCGCAAGCTGTGATGATGATGCGTTTGGCGGAACGAAGCTTATCGACCACGGACGAAAGGCCTCCGAGACGAACGTTGCCCTCGGCCGTCAACAAGCGACCACGAAATCCATCACGGAAGGTGTTGGGCTGCTCATAGATCTCTTTGAGCATGAAATGCTCGAAGCCGCCCTTTTCGATAGCGTCGAGTTCGAACTCGATCTCTTCGATGACGTTGTGCGTTCGTTCGTTTCCGATGGTCTTCGTCGTAAATCCGCCACCGCGGTGTACGACAGCCATCTCGTTGTCGTGCAGGTAGATGACCTGCCTGGTATGCGAAATGATGGCAGAGGCGTCGGAAGCAATGACGAATTCCTGCTGGCCAATGCCAAGCACCAGCGGACTGCCACGTCGCGCCGCGATCATACTATCCGGGTCATGACTGCTTACAACGACGATGCCAAACGTTCCTTCAACCTCGTGCAGAGCAGTACGGACGGCCTCTTCAAGATCTCCGAGTTGTTCGTACAGCATGCCGATGAACACGGCCAGAACTTCCGAATCCGTTTCGGACCGGAAGACATAGCCTGCATGCAGCAGCTTCTTCTTGATTGTGAGGTAGTTCTCGATAATACCATTATGCACAAGGGCAATACTGCCGCTGGCATCGGTGTGAGGATGGGCATTGACGTCATTAGGCAGTCCGTGCGTTGCCCACCGCGTATGGCCAACGCCCAGGGTACCGGGAATGGCAGCGGGGTTGACATCGCGCTCAAGGTTGGCCACTTTGCCGGCCTGCTTACCGATAGTCAATGTACCGTCGGCGACGATACAGACGCCTGCAGAGTCATATCCACGGTACTCAAGGCGCTTGAGTCCGTTCACGATGATGGGGGCAGCTTGCTGCGGACCCAGGTATCCGACGATTCCACACATAGGCAACAAAAGTACGAAGTGAGCGCCCTGCGACGTATGCAGAGGTCATAAAGTTTACCGACAACGTCAGGTCGCAAGGTCGCTTAGCGGAACAGGGGCGTTGATTGACGGGTGATCTGCAGATCGCGAAGCTGGGCCGCATCGGCACTGAAGCGCAGGAAGAACCCGCGCTGGAATCCTGACGGCACCCAGTTCAAGGCCAGATTCCAGCAGTGAATTCGCTTCGAGATGTCGATAACGGGGGTGTTGAGCTGTCCCGTAACCAGATCAACACTCGCGCGAGCCGACATTCGAAGCGTCTGCGTGAGCGAGACATTGCCTGCAAGGTTAACGAGGAGTGTTTGGAAGGTTGTCACCGGTGACGAAGCGGCGTAGTTGTACGAGACACTGACGTCCACATCCCAGGGAATGGCAACCGGCGACCAGCCCGATGAGCGTTCTCCGAACAGATCGACCTGTTCGGCCATATGATTGATCCTGCGATCGAATCGGTTCCGTAACGCGTTGTCGTCCTCGCGAACTGGCATGGTGTCCACAGGCTCGGTACGGCGAAGCGAGATACCTTCACTGGAGAATCGTGTTCCGAACTGGACATTCAGGTTGGTTAGCCGTGCCAGGCCATTGCCGGCACCCAATACCGTGCGGTTGATCGTCCGCCACGACGTGCGCCCCGTTGCAGGATCTGCGGTCTCGACCTGGTCATACACATCAAAGGTCATACCGGCATTGAAGTTGATGCCGTCCAGAAAGGGCGTGCGAACATTGATGCTGATAGGCGACAGACGCAGCGAGTCCGCCACGGCATTGTAGGAGGCGTTGACGTTGAAGGTAAGCAGTTCGATGGCCTTATCGGGGAGCGTATCGTCCTGGGCCACCTTGATGGCCAGACGGTTAAGGATGCCCATCTGGATACGCAGCTGCTGCTGATCGGATGCGATGCCGCCGTCGAAACGGCGATACCGTATTTCGTTGCCCGTGATCGGACTAACGTAGCTGCCGAAGAGACCCATCGACGTGTCGCGCTGATCGGGTACGTAGAACAGACCGATGTTTGGCTGCACAGTGTGACGGATGGCCTTGATGCCCAGCACATCGGGCCGCGCCATGCCATAGAGGATCGTACTGGCGGTGACGCCAACGCTGTATGTGTAATCGCGGAACATGCCGGATTCGCGCACGCGTTTGACGGTCGTGTCGGATATATCCACGAACTCCGAATAGCGCTGGAACGACCAGTTCTCGGAATAGGAGAAGGAGGGGGCAATGGTAAAGAAGCCGAGTTTTGGCGTCACCGTGAGCGAGGGACGATGCTCGATCACGCCATTTTCCGTGCGTCTGAACACCCCTGTGTCGGCGGAGCGTTGCCTTGAATGGTTATACCGAGCCGTCGTACGGTAGGAGAGCGCTAGGTCGGACATCCAGTGGTCAGACGCTACGATGCCCTTGAGCGGCATGAACTGGGGAACGGCATAGGACACCGTTGGCAGTTCCGTGACCGACCCGTTGAAGATGTTCTGATCGCGGTTGTAGTTCGCGTTGAGCGTATGACCGTTGTAGAAGGTCCGCTGATACGAGGCGCTCGACCGGGCATTCTGTCGAAGGCGATCTGCAACGTTGAACGATGTGTTACGGAACAGATTCTGCGAGGTGTACTCGAGCTGAGCGCTGATACTCTCGCCCGGCCGAAGACGGTGCTGGTGCGAGACCTGCACGCCGAAGTTGGAAGCGAAGGGGTCGCTGACGCGCTGACGCGTATAGCCCGCGGTAAGGTTGATGCTTCCGGAGAGCTGATCACGGAGCGTGTAACGCGTTCGGCTGTAGCCGACGAAACCGCCCTTCGTTGTGATGTCTGCAGCGATCTCCGCGTCCAGATAGTCGCTCAGTGCGAAGTAATAGCCTAGGTTTTGCAGGATGACGCCGCGGTCTGACGAGACGAGCGGATTGGGCATGACGAGTCCTGAGCGGCGCCCACGCTCGAGCGAGAAGAACAGGCCGATCGGTAGTGCGAAGACGGGAATGTCTTCGACATAGACCAGAACGGGATCGAGGAAGATCTTATCCTCGGCGATCACCTTCATTCGCGGAGCGTTGAAGTAGAAATGCGGGTGCGGGGCATCGCACGTCGTGAAGCACCCGTCCTGAATGAAGGCCACATCGTCGTCGACACGCTTGATGGACGAGCCATAGTAGAAGCCTCCGTCGACATTCGTTTCGCCCATGCGAACGCGTCCGCGTTTCGTCTTGACGTTGAACAGGATCGACTCACCTGCGTACTCGCTACCGCCGTCGTTGAACACAGGAAAGCCGATCATCCGGCCCGACGTGTCGCGCACGCCTTCCGCTGTAAGGATTGACGTGCCGAAATCCATTATGATGACTTCGCTTTGCAAGCGCTGCTTACCGTAGACCGTTTCGGCCTTACCGCGCAAGCGGAGCTTGCGGTCTTTGAGCGAGAACCGCGCGGAGTCGGTCGAGGAGAACACCACGATCGTGTCGGCGCCGCCAACCTTGGCTGTATCGGCCCGTGGTACCTGCAGCGTATCCTGCGCAGGGGACGCGAGTCCCGGCAGGATGAACACCAGCATGACGACGAAGAACCTCAACGGAAGGACTTCCGCGAAAACCCGGAGGGCACATCGAAGCTCAATCGCTGTGGTATTGGACCGTTGACGGTAACCTCCGAAAGCCGGAACGACATCGTCTGACGTCGGTCGTTCACCGTCACATCCACGGCCATGGCAACGGGTACATCGTTGAACCGCTTGACGTCGTCAAACGTCACATTCAGGTCCATCACGCCGTCCGCCCGCTTCTTCTGGTATTGCCGCAGCGTTGCCGTTGCTGTATCGATCAGCACGAACTCTCGGCCATCGCGGTAGTCAGCCCCGAAGACGACACTTCCGTCCTGACGGACGGACATTTCGCGAAACCGGCCGATATCGCCGGGGACCTCGCCACGGATAAGCGACGTCAGATCAGAGACCGACAGGGGAAAGGGAAGGGCTCCGGCGAGCTCGGGTGACGACGGCCGCCCATCCATGACCTGACGCTGGAGATAATCGACAAACACAAATGAGTCCTGCGTGGCAAAAAGCTTTGCGGCCGTCAAACCGAAGGGCGTCATGGCGATCATCATCGAATCTCGGCCGGCAACGACGGCGTTGAAGGGCAGTCGCGCGACGGCCTGCGGCACGCCCGTTGCCGACACGGTTCCGGTCACGCTCATCGTGCGCAAGTCACTCGAGAGCCGTTGGAGATCGAAGACCGGCGCGGTAGAAGCCGAGACCTCACGCGTGACCGTCGCCGTGGCAACGGATGATGCAACGGTACCGCCCGTTGTAGGCGTTGAGCTGCTACATGCCGCTAACGGCAGCAACGTGAGTAGCAGAACAGAACGAAAGAAGTGTGCGGACATAACGCGCAAATATCCAACTTTGTCTAGGTTCATTCGCCCTCGGGGAACCGTTTTTGCACAACAGAGGTTATTGGCGGCTGTTCATCGCCACGCCTTTTGACGATTTGGAGGTCGACCATGGTGTACGTTACACGCAAAGAACATTTTTCCGCAGCACACCGCTTGTACAACCCGACGTTCTCCGATGAGCGTAATGATGCCGTGTTTGATAAGTGCAATAACTTCTTCGGCCATGGTCACAACTACACGCTCGAGGTGACGGTGAAGGGCGTGCCGGATCCCGAGACCGGCTACGTGATCGATCTCAAGCAACTGCGCGACCTCATCAATGACCTGATCACCGACAAGGTGGACCACAAGCACCTGAATTTCGATGTACCGTTCCTTGATGGCGTCATCCCGACTGTCGAAAATCTCTGTGTTGCGTTCTGGCAACAGCTAGAACATCGTCTGCCGAGCGGCGAACTCCATCGCATCCGCGTGTTCGAGTCTGACAATAATCTGGCCGACTATTACGGCGAGTCTGTCGAGCTGGCACATTGGCACACGGCGAAAGCCGCTACCCAGGAAGGAATTACCGTATGAATCCACGCCTGATCGACCTTAGCGACGAAGAGCTCGAGCATCAGTTCCAGCGTCAGGGGCTGCCGTATCCGAGGATGAACGAGGACGGTTCTGCACTGTTCGACGCCAACGCCAATCTTCCGTTGACGGATGATGAACGTGCCGACATGATCCGTCGTCTCGAAGAGCAGTTCGGTGAGATCTTCAAGACGCTGCGTATTGATCGCAATGATCCGAACAGCACCGATACGCCGTTCCGCCTGGCACGGATGTACGTCAACGAACTGTTTGACGGACGCTTTTCGCCGGCCCCCCGCATCACGGTCTTCCCGAATCGTCGCACGGTCGACGAGCTGGTCATCAGCAAAGGCATCAAGGTGATGAGCATGTGCTCGCACCATTGGCAACCCATCAGCGGTGACTGCGCTATCGGCTACGTTCCTCGCGATAAGGTTATTGGGCTCTCCAAGTTCACCCGCATCGTGGAATGGTTTGGTCGGCGCGGCCAGATCCAGGAGGAGATGGGTGAGCAGATCGCAGACTTCCTCATTGAACTGCTCGATCCCGTTGCGCTGGGCGTTGTCATTAAGTCAAAGCACTACTGCATGATCGCCCGTGGCGTTGAGGCCCATGAGTCGAGCGTGATGGTCACCTCCGTCATGCGCGGCGAGCTGGCAACAAACCACGTGCTGCGTAACGAGTTTCTGACCCTGCTCGGCGATTGATGCACGGTCGGAGTCTGTGCGACTCCGTAGGTTTGCCGCCAGGTATGAGCAACGGTCCAACAACAGATGCCGAGCTGCCCTTCTGGCAGCAACGCCAACTTGTGGCCGGGATCGACGAAGCGGGCCGCGGGGCCCTCGCCGGACCCGTCGTCGCTGCTGCTGTCGTGATTCCGCTGCACGGACGCATCGAAGGCGTCGATGACTCCAAGTTACTCTCAGCCGTCAGGCGCGCTGCCCTCGAGGAGCGCGTGAAAGACGGCGCCCATGCGTGGGCGACCGCCTTTGTGTGGCAGGATGTGATCGACGAGATCAACATTTTGCAGTCGACCTATCGCGCGATGCATGAGGCCGTCGATGCATTGACGGCCGACGTTCATCATCTCTTGGTGGACGGCAATCGCTTCAGCTCGCATGCCATCCCACACACCTGCCTCGTTCGTGGCGACGCACGGTGTCTGTCGATCGCCGCAGCGTCGATCCTTGCCAAGGTAGCACGGGACGCGTGGATGGTCACCGTGGCGCATAAGCGCTGGCCCATGTATGGGTTCGACCGTCACAAGGGCTATGGCACTGCCATGCATCGTGAAGCCATCAAACATCATGGTCCGTGCGAGATTCACCGTCAAACATTCCTGACCAAGCTCTGATGCCGTTGCAGCTCGACACGATAGACGTTGTCATTGTGCTTCTGTCGCTCTTGGCAGCTGCGGCAGCAGGACTGTTCGCACGCAACGCCAAGGATACAGAGGCCACCTTTACTGACGTCGCTCTTGCGGGGCGTCGGCTGACATTGCCCCTGTTTGTTGTCACCCTCGTAGCCACATGGTACGGGGCGGTTCTTGGAGTTGGCGAATTCGTTCACCAGTACGGTGTTGTCGTCCTGCTGTGTTTTGGTGTTCCGTACTACCTCGCCGCTATCATCTATGCCGTCACCATTGCCCCCCGTATCCGACAGACGCTGGGTACGACCATACCGGAGCGCATCGCGGACACGTATGGGACGTCGGCGGGCCGCGTTGCAGCCGTGCTGGTCTTCATCGTGACATCACCTGCCCCCTACGTCCTGATGGCGGGGGAATTGTTGCATGCCGTGACCGGCTGGGACGTGCCCGTCGCGACCATGGTGATCACGGTCATCAGTATGGGCTACGTCATCAAGGGCGGGTTACGTAGTGATGTGGCGGCCAACGTTGTGCAGATCGTCCTGATGTATGTGGGATTTGCCTTGTTGCTGTTCTATGCCATGCAGAACTATGGCGGGTTTGGAACGCTCGTGGCATCGCAGACGCAGCGACTTGACGTGCCCGGCACGTTGGGGTGGAGCGGGATCCTGGCATGGTGGATCATTGCCTTGCAGACCTTTATCGACCCCAACTTTCATCAGCGTGCGGCAGCGGCCGTCACGCCAACCACGGCTCGACGTGGAATCTTGGTATCGGTACTCTGTTGGATGGTGTTTGACATGCTCACGATCACCACCGCCCTGTACGCCGTCACCTACGTTGACGTCCCCAGACCGATCGACGCCCATTTGTATCTAGCCCAGGCTGTTCTGCCGCCGGTGGCAAAGGGTATCTTCGTTGGAGGTATCTTCGCGGCCGTACTCTCAACGCTCGACGGATATGCCATCGTTCACGGGATGACCCTGGGAAGGGATATCATCGATGCGTGGAGAGGTCGGTCGGCCACGGTAGCGTCCTTTCGTATTGGAATTGTGATCGCAGGCATTGCAGCGGTCA
>JAULYI010000069.1:0-9477 GCA_032117915.1 Kapaibacterium sp. (SeqCode)
CTACCATGTCGTTGATGGCAGCATTGTTGACGAGGATGTCGATGCGACCGTGACGCTCGAGCACATCGTCACAGATGCGATGCACAGCCGCTGCATCCGTGATGTTCAGCGCAATGCCCTGATGGGATGCTCCCAGATGTTCAACGGCGGCAGTCGCGGCATGCTGGTCAAGGTCGCATGCAATGACCGTTGCTCCGGCATCGGCCAGAGCTTCGCAGTGTGCTCTACCGATCAGACCGGCCGCTCCTGTCACCAAAGCGATGCGACCATGCAGATCTGTCATCTGACGCGTATTCATGCACCAACCTCGTGCCGCTTGGGTTTCATGTTGAAGTTCGATGTTCGTCGGAAGACCGGTCCAACGGGGAGTCCCCGTATCTCCCGTTGCAGGGTATGGCTGTGCACGGCCTCATGTAGCAGCGGCAGCACCTCACGGTATGCGCGAAGTATAAGCTGCACGTCATCCGGCGTGTGGCCAAAACTCACGTTGTGAAATCCACCCCAGAGCACGCCACGGCGGATCATTTCCTGCTGCACATAGGACTTCATCAGCAGTGGGTCCGCTGTACTGCCGTCAAACGTGATGATGGACCGGGCGGGATGTCCCTTCGCCCGCGTATACGTCATGCCCAGCTCGGTTGCTATGGCATTATAGCCGTCGCGTAACGTTGCACCGGTTCTTGCTATCGTGCCGATCACGTCATTCAAGCGCATGACGTTGATGGTGGCCTTTGCTGCTGCAAGCGACAGGGCCTCGCCACCGAATGTCGTAAAGAAGAAGACATCTCGCTCTAACATCGACATAATGTCATAGCGCCCTGCCAGCACAGATAGCGGCATGCCGTTCGCAATGGCCTTCGAGAAGCAGACGAGGTCGGCCCGCACATCGAACAGCTCCTGAGCGCCGCCAAGGGCGAACCGGAAGCCGGACCACATCTCATCGAAGATCAACACGATGCCTCGCTCGTCGCAGAGCTGTCGCAGCTCACCCAGGAAGTTGTTCGACGGAGCGTCGAACACCATCGGCTCCAGAATGATGGCCGCCGTATCGTCATCAACGGCATCGTAAACACTCTGGATGTCATTGTAGTTGAAGGTATATGTCAGATCACTGACTGCCTGCGGAATACCTGCATTGCGATCCGTCACGCCGATGTACCAGTCATGCCAGCCATGGTAGCCGCAGCACAGCACGGTCGACCGACCGGTATAGGCGCGGGCCAGTCGGACGGCGGCTGATGTCACGTCGCATCCCGTCTTCGAAAACCGAACGGCCTCGACATACGGAACCACGTCACGCACGAGTTCGGCGACCTCGACCTCAAGCGGATGCATCAGCGAGAACGTGATACCGTCCCGCAGCTGCTCACGAATGGCATCGTCAACAGCGTCGAAGGCATAGCCAAGCGACAGCGGACCAACGGCCATAGTACAGTCGATGTATGCATTTCCGTCCACGTCCCAGACCTGACTTCCCTTGCCCCGTACGAGATAGTTAGGGGCTATGCCCTCCACATGCTGTGCCGGCCCCTTAGCTAGTGTCTGCGTGGCACACGGTATGATCGTTCGTGCCCTTCGCAAGAGGTCGGTGGAGGTGGTTATGTCAGGGTCGGCCGCATGCAGCGTTACCGTTCGGTTGTGACTTCGAAACATGGAACCCTATGTGGTTTGTCGAAGATGATGGTTGATACGATCGGCGATGGACGCGGGGTCAAGACCGGTTGCAAGCAGCACGTCATGAAGGCGTCCAGCCGGGAACCACGTCGTGCCAAGGTCGATGGGCAGAACGTCGGCCGACCGACGTGCCTCGAGAAGCGTCTCGGCGACGATACTGTAGAGACCTCCGGTTCGGAGATGATCTTCGAGAGTAATAATGCAACGGCTGGTCGAGACTGCTCGCAGGATGGCATCGGCATCGTATGGCTGAAGGGTGCGCATGTTCACGACCCGCACGCTGTGGCCTGTTGCTTCGATATCACGGGCCGCTGTCACGGCATGCTGCGTCATGTACCCGTACGTCAGGATCGTCACATCCACATCGTCGTATTCAGTATCAACGACGGTATGGGCCTTCCCGATGGCGAAGGGAGCATGATTACCCGAAACAGTATCCGAGGCATGATAGCGGACGTACCACGGACGCTCGTCGGCAACAAGGACGGGAAGAGCTTCGACGAGCTCGTAAATGTCGGCCGGACAGCAGACGTTGACGTTCGGAATGCCGCGCATGTGCATCACATCGTCGATGGCCTGATGCGTCGGACCGTTGCCGTCGCTCAACACGCCGGGCACCATACCCACCATGATGACCGGCAGTTCGGCCATGGCAACATCGTCGCGGATGAATTCCAACGGACGAAGCGTCAAAAACGAGGCAAGCGCATGGGTGATCACCACGCGGCCACGAAGTGCGAGTCCGGCGGCTGCACCGATCATGGTCTGTTCTGCAATACCCACGTCGATAAAGCGGTCGCCGAGGAATGGCGGCAGTGTTCGCATATGGCCACGATTCTCGGCCGTCATCACGATCACACGGTCATCATCGGCGGTAAGCTGTCGCAGGCATTGTTCGTAGGCGTTCATGTTAGCGGACGATGAGTGGTTCGGATTCGAGTGTCGCGTTAGCCTTGCCGTGGAGCTCCTGCAGAAGCGACTCCACTTCGTCGTGCGTGAAGTTGCAGAACCATCGGTCGGCTCTGTCGCTGATGCTCGGCACGCCTCTGCCGCGTTGTGTATTGGCGATGATCATCGTTGGGGCGTCTGCTGACGGCGTCCATGCAGTCAGCGTGCGCTCCATGTCGTTGTAATCATGTCCGTTCATCGATGTGACATTCCAGCCAAAGGCCACGGCCTTCGACGATAGCGGCTCCAGCGGTACGAGCTCTTCTGTTCGCATGTTGGCCTGAAAGGCATTGCGATCAACGATGGCGATAAGGTTGGTCAGGCGCAGTGCTCTGGCCACCAGCATGGCCTCCCAGATGCTTCCCTCGTTTAGCTCGCCATCTCCAAGGATCACAACAACACGATTCCTACCACCGCTTAGGCGAATGTCGTAAGCAATACCGATGCCCACCGACAGGAGGTGCCCAAGGGAGCCGCTATGGAACTCAACGCCCCTTACCTGCCTGTTCGGATGCCAGTAGATGTGGTCGTCAACAGAAAGATGATGGTCGAGTCGTGCTGGATCGATGAATCCAAATTCGGCGAACACGCCGTAAAGTGCCGGCACGTCGTGCCCTTTCGACAGCAACAGGTAATCACGATTAGGTTCGCCCGCCGTAGTGGGCGTGACGTTCAGGAACCGGCCATACAGATAGACGAGCAGATCAGCACACGACAGGGATGCACCGGTGAAGCAGCCTCCGTCGGTTGACATGCGAAGAATGTGCTCACGCACACGCATGGCAATAGGTTCCAGTTCAGACAGAGAACGATGCTGATTCATGGGCGCGTCCGTGATTGGTCTGCGAGGGTTGCATGGAACGGAGTTCACTCAGGTGGTGCCGGTACCAGTTCATGCCGGCAAGCGACGCATTCATGGCGGAGACTTCCGGATGTCGGTCCAGGTAGGCAAGGATCTCCGGAATGCCGAACGTTGGCATACGCTCATACAGGGCGTCGTAGATCGATCGGATAAAGATGTAGTCTTCGGGATAGTCGATCGTCCAGCGCTGCGTCATCGACATATCGTGTCCGGTTGGCCAGACAACGTTCTGACAACGCACCGTGGGATTCGCATCCCACATCCAGGGTGTAGTATGTTCTCGCTCGTAGGGTTTTGCAGCTTCGGACCAAGCACGGCGCAGTGTGCGCATGGACATCACCTCGACGTCGTTCCCATCCGGGAATGTGGCCGGATGCAGGTTGCTGGTATAGTCGACAGCATCGCGCTTGGCGAGATGTGCATCGATCACCAGATCGATCACCGTCGGGTCAATGAGCGGACAGTCGGAGGGTATCTTCACGACGACGTCCGCACCATGCTGAACGGCTGCCTGATAGTGCCTATCCAGCAGATCCGTCGGATGACCACGCATCACGTCGATGCCGTGAAGGAGACATAGCTCGACGATAGCATGATCCGACGGCCTGTTTGTTGTGGCAACGACGAGGGCGTGACCATACTTCGACCGACGGATGCGTTCGATGAATCGCAGGAGCAGCGGCTCACCGGCGAGAGGCATCATGACCTTCCCGGGCAGGCGCGTTGATTCCATGCGAGCCTGACAAATGATAAGGGGGCTCATACGGAGATCCGGTAGTGCGGTATATGGATGGTGCGCTCGGCAATCTCAGCTGCGTCGACGGCTTCCATGCATACGGTGGCGATGTTCTCTGCGGATCGTCCTCCGTTTTGCATTGGCGTCAGCGTCCGCAGTTCATCGATCGGGAATGCGCTGTGGACCTCTTTGTCGAGGGCGAGGCCAACGTACACCACCGTGGAATACTTCGTGACCAGCGCTTCGCAGTGGGCGATCATGGCATTGATATCACCGGTGGGATAGACGATGGCATCCGGAGCGTATCTGCGGATCTCATCAATAGCACGAGCGATCTGCTCATTGGGGTGGAGCTTGACGATCAACTGGCGCCCACATGCGACATCCAACGCGTCGAAGAGAAACGCCTTCCTGTTCTCGTACTTGAAGGTCTCGCGAGCATCGGATGTTGCGACCAGAACATAGCCATCGTACGGAAAGGGTCTGCTACAATACTCAACGCAGTTATCATAGTTGGGAATGCCGGTCACGACGACCTTGTCGGGGTCGATCCCTTTGCGGACGAAGAGGTCGCGATAGCCCGGACTGGCAACGCAGAACCGGTCATACATATTGGACAGTCCCGTCGTTGACGTCGACGCGAGATACCGCGGTAATCCCAGGTACTTCGACAAGTAGAAAAAGACATTCTCGGGATCGGTCATCCCCTCCTGTACCAGCACGATCGGCGTCTTCCGGATATTTTTCGGCACTACGAGGTCCGAGCAGGTTACCACCAGGTCGTACTGTCGGCTCATTCCCTGATCGTCGATCTTAAGATCGTGCTGCTGCATGTAGGCGAAGGCTGCGGCACGATGCTTGTGTCCTGCGATCGTGAAATCAAGCAGGCCTCGGCGTTGGAGGCGTCCCAGGACACCATCGACGTAAAAGGGCGTGAACCACAAATCATGATCGCCGAGAAACATCGAGATCTGATGCATCATCGTCGTCTGGTTGTGGCTTCCGCAGATGAAAAGGATCTTCTTGCGTTGCATGATATTCGACGTGTTGACGTTGCCGCAACTTCCCTACGGCAGATTACCCACGTGCAACCCCACCGTTAGGAGTATGCAATGGTGATAACGTCGAATATTACCTAGGCATGACGTGGTCACACGTCAGTAAAACCGCGGCAAAACGCGGATCAGGGCTTGGCGAATCGTGGATTCGTCAGGACGGTACTATCCGTCAGTGCATGCATGAAGGCCACGAGGTCTGCCTTCTGCTGATCGCTCAGCGCGAGCTTGCGCACGCGATCGTCTTGCGTGTGGAACTTGAACCCACCTTTGGCATAATGATCGACCACGGCTTCAAGGGTCCACAGCTCACCATCATCACTATCGCCGCCTGCCATGTAGGGCGGCGTGAGCGCCACGTTGCGCAGCGTTGGCGTTTTAAACAGTGCCTCGTCATCCGGATTCTTCGTCACGCTATAGCGCCCACGATCGAAGTAGTGGCGGAACAGACCCACATTCCTGAACGAGTGATCCGTGAAGTTGGGTCCGCCGTGACAGTTGCTGCACATCGTCGTATTGCTGAAGAACAGCGACATGCCGCGCTGCTGCGACGCCGTCATTGCCTGGTGATCGCCACGGATGTAGCGGTCGTACGGACTATTGGCAGACACAAGTGACCGTTCAAACGCCGCTATTGCGCGCATCGCCTTAAGCATGGTCACCACCGTGTCACCAAAGGCCGACATCCAGCGCTGACTGTACTCGGGTGTACGCAGCAATGCCGCCACAGCCACGGTATCGGCGGCCATCTCTGTCTTGCTCAGAAAGGCATCGAGGGCCTGTTGTTCCAGCGTTGCCGCGCGACCATCCCAGAAGAAGTACGGCTGATAGGCCGCGTTGACGATCATGGGAGAGTTCCGGTTGCCGAGCTGACCAAACACACCGGCACTCGTCTGGCGTCCGGCATCCGAGAACGCCGCTTCCTGTCGGTGACACGACGCGCACGACACCGTACCGTCCACCGAAAGTCGCTCATCGTAGAACAGCCTACGTCCCAGTTCGACCTTTTCGGGCGTCAGTGGATCATCGGCCGGCACGGGAACGGGCGGCAGATTCGTGGTCTGTGCGTAGCGTTCGCTCGGCAGTTCAGGTTCCGTACTGCACGACGTCAGCGCCACAAGGCATATCGACAGGATGGTCAGCGACCGCAGCATCACAGCGTATCAAGATCGTTGAGTTTGTCCAGGAACTCCGTAGCCTCACGGCCTTTCAGTCCGTATGCCGCAAGGTCCTCGACTGACGTGGGACGTTGCTGTAACAGCGCGTTGAGTGCGATACGTTCCAGGCGCGAGAATCTCTGCGATTTCAGGATGTAGTCTTCGAAGGCTTCGTATGCCATCGGTACATAGGGCTTGATCAGATCGGCCATGGCCTGTGCATAGACGCGAATCTCGTATTGCGCGTGGGCATCAATGCGCAGGCGCAGGAAGTGGAACAGGTTATGCAGATCGATCTTCCAGTACCACTCTGTGTAGTTCGACACGGGCAGGTTGATCCGGGCGATCTCGCGTGCAAGATCTTGCGACAGCATCTGCTGATACTCGGCATAGGCCTGCTGTTGCGACGACTCCATCATGGCAATGATGCGCTCCGCCTCGTCAATCGGGAATGCCTCATCGGCACGTCCCTGCTTGTTCGACGTACTCTGCGCACGCACCTGGTCGATGGCCGGCACGTAGAACTCATCCTTCATCTCGGAGTAGCGTCCGCTGTACTCGTTGACGTTTGCCGTGCGATGCCGGATCCACTGCCGCGCAACGAAGATGGGCAACTTGATGTGGAACTTGAACTCCACCATCTCGAAGGGCGTCGTATGCATATGGCGCAGCAGGTACCGTATCAGCCCACGATCTTCGTGGACCTTTTTCGTACCCGAACCATACGACACACGTGCTGCCTGCACGATCGCGGCATCGTCCCCCATCACATCAACAAGGCGTACAAAGCCTTTGTCAAGGCAGGGGATCGACGTTCCCAACAGATCTCGTGGATTATCGGTCATGTGCTGCTCCATGGTAGAACGCGCAATTTACGAACGGCGATTGCACGACAGCCGCTGCTGAGAATTAGCGAGTTCTACCTTACGCACCCGACGACGCCATGAACGGACTGAGGATGTTCGCCAACGCGCGCACGTTCCGCGTTTGCATGTAGATGCGGCCCGGCCCCATGAACTCACAGACGAGTCCTTCGCCACTGGCAAGCGTCGAGAAGATGCCGCGCGATGCCTTGCGGATGGTGTAGGTGACGCTTGACGGAAAGGCGACGATGTGGCCGGTGTCGACGATGTATCGCTCGCCAATGGCAAGGTCGCGGTGGTAGATAGCACCAAAGGAGTTCAAAAAGAGGTCGCCCGTACCACTGATCTTGCTCAGAAATAGTCCCTCGCCACTGATCAGCGCCTTGATACTTCCCTGCGTGCCCAACGTGAGCGATGGATCACCGGCAAGGTAGGCGCCACTCTGGGCAAACCATGTTTCGTTCACAAGCTCCACGCGCGCGATGTCACCCGGGGCACCAGGACCCAGCACAACCTCTCCCGGACCGTAGGCAGCCGTGAACATCGAGGCAAAGAGCGACTCGCCGCCGACAGCAGCTTTGAGTGTTCCCATGATGCCCTTACCACTTGACGTGGCGGCAAGCTCAATGGTCGGACTCATGGAAAGCATGGCGCCGGATTCGGCTCGAAACTGTTCGCCCTGCGCAAGCTCGATCTTGAGCGTTGCATAGACCGGAGCATGTTCGATGGTGTACTTCATGATGATGTATCCGTTGATGTGGGTGCAGCGTTGTAGATCAGACCGCCGCCAAGTACGTACTGTTGGAGCACATGTTTCGCTTCATCACGCAACACGTCACGAAGAACGGCGACACCTCGATCTCGCAGATCCTGCTCCCAGGCGTCCCGCTTTGCCCCCTCTTCAAACCCTATGCTGCGTACGTCTTCATCACGAGCGCCGATCACGACTCGGCTGACACCGCTCCAGGGGATTGCGCCCATGCACATCGCACACGGCTCTGCCGTGGTCACCAGTGTACACGGACCATCTGCACCCAGATTCCAAGCATCAACCACGGTCGAGGCCTGCATGATGGCCACGATCTCGGCGTGCAGAACGCTGCAGCGTTCCGAGGTCACAAGGTTCATGCCGATGCCCAGCACACGTCTTGACGCATCGTGGACGATGACGGCGGCAAACGGACCTCCCGTTTCCTCGACAACATTCCGCGCTGCGATCTGCAGGGCAAGGCGCATGGCCTCGGTGTCATCGGCTACGACGTCATGATGCAGCGATCCAACCCAAGCCGGAAGATCGACGGTCATTGCACGACCTTGACGCCCATGGCTTCGAAGCCAAGTTCGCGCTGGTCACCCTTGATCTTGGCGATCTCCGCTTTCGGCTTGCCGGCATCTTCGGCGTAGTGGCGCGCATCGGCCTCGCTTATCACCGTCTCCGTCAGCACGCCCTCGACCAGCACGGAGCGTCCGGCCAGGTCCTTCGGCACAAAAAAGCCATAGTCCTTGAATGTCACCCTAACCGTCGTCTTCCCGTCGGCCATGATCATCCAGCAGCCCTTCTTCTGACACACCTCGCGTACCGTGGCCGTCAGTTGTAAGGGGGCGTTGAAGGACTTCCCCGTGACCGCCGCTGAGAGCGTTACTGGCTTGCCGGCAGACGGTGCGTCGCCAAAGGTCGACCCTGTCTTGGTCTGCTGGGCAATCATGGTTGCGGACATTACGAGCATGCTCACGATGCTCAACAGGAGATGCTTCATTGGGATACTCGCGTACATGAAGTGGTAGCAATTGTGCGGTGCAAAGACTGTGTGCGAATCTACATATTGCACGTCATGCGAACAGTCATTCAACGCGTTATGCGCGCCGCTGTCCACGTCGACGGAACGTGCGTCGGACGGATCGACCACGGTCTGCTGGCCTTGGTAGGCATCACTCATGACGATACAATGCAGGAAGTGACATGGATGGCCGAGAAGCTTCTGTCACTTCGCGTCTTCCCCGACGATGACGGCAAGATGAATCGCAGCGTGGTCGACACCAATGGCGGTGTACTGCTGGTGTCCCAGTTTACGCTCTACGGCAACCTTCGAAAAGGCACGCGGCCGTCATTCATCGAGGCAGCACGACCGGAGGTGGCACAGCCACTGTTCGACGCCCTTGTTGCTGCCTGCACAACGCTTGC
>JAULYI010000070.1:0-3696 GCA_032117915.1 Kapaibacterium sp. (SeqCode)
CTACAGCGCATGCAGCAGGCCACGCGCAACTATGCCAAACGTCAGCTCACATGGTTCCGCAAGGATGAGCGGCTTACGTGGATCGACGCGTCGGAAGACGCTGCCGTTGCTACACTCTGCGACCTGCTTCGCGCTGAGTCCGTACTTTTGTGACGCAGCATTCTCTACGGAAGTACGGAAATCGAGTGATTCTACGGACGATCGTTCTCGCCCTTGCCCTGTCATGTGCCATGTCCGACCTCTTCGGTCAGGACTCCGTGCGACGTACACCACCGGCCCTGCGTCTGCCCGTTCCATCGGCCGCCGACTCTGCGCGCAACCTTGCGGTGCTTCGCGCCGCGCTTGATCGGTGCTTTACCGACCGCGGCTACACGCCCGGTGGCGTCTCCGCCAAGGTCGTCTCCCTGCGCACCGGCGCCACGCTGTACGAGCGGGGTGCAACCACGCCGCTGACGCCGGCATCAACAACGAAGCTCTTTACCACGGTTGCGGCCTTCGAACTGATGGGCAACGGCGCCTCGGTACACACCACGGTAAAAACGGACGGCCTGATCGACCGTGACGGCAACCTGGACGGCAACGTCTATCTGATCGGCACCGGCGATGCCATCCTGAATGTGAACGACCTCGAGGACCTTGCCGATCAGCTCACGCGGATGGGCATCAAGCGGATTCGAGGGAACATCTACGGCGACGGCTCCCTGTTCGCCGATTCGCCGGAGCGGCCCGTCTATAGCGGCGACTTCGAAGTGGTACAGGGTATGCCTCCCGTATTGGCACTCACCGTCAACCAGAGCACCGTCGCCGTCATCGTCACCGGCCTGCCCAACGGCCGCGTTGTTGCTCAGACAATTCCAGCCGGTGATGCCTTCTCGATCGTCACACAGCCGTCGCGGCGACGTGGTCGCGTTCGCGTGGGTTCGACAACGCTGCCCAACGGACATCAGCAATTCGTTGTTTCCGGCAACCCCGGCGTGAACCGAACAACAACGCAGTATGTGACGATGACACGTCCTGCCATTGCGGCCGCCGGGGTCTTTGCCTCGCGCATCCGCGCCGGCGGCATCACCATCGACGGCACGGTGGCCGATCGTATCACGCCGGCCTCGGCGCGTATCCTTACGGTGTTTCGACGACCCCTTTCGAGCTTTGCCTACAACATCAATAAGCGTAGCGATAATCATCTAGCTGAGCATCTGTTCAAGATGGTCGGCTCTGTCTGCGGCGAACAACGTCAGCCCGCCCAGCGTGCCAAGCGGGCCATGCTCGAGGTGCTGGACTCGCTGAAGGTAGGTCGTGGCGGCTCGGTCTTCAATGACGGAAGCGGCTTGTCCCGGCGGAACAAGACGTCGGCAGCCACAGAGGTAGGCATGCTTGTGGCCGCATCGAAGCGGCCCTGGTTCCCTGCCTTCCGGAGTACATTGGCCATTGCCGGCGTCGACGGCACGGTACGGCGTCGTATGGCCGGCACACGGGCCCAAGGCAACGTGACGGCCAAGACCGGATCGCTGCGCAATGTGAGTGCGCTGGCCGGCTATGTGACCTCAGCCGATGGTGAGCCACTGGTCTTCAGCTTCATCAGTAATGGTCCCGGCGGCAGTGGCTATAAGGTCTCCGAGAACATCGCCTGCATTGCTCTGGCAGACTTCAGTTATGCGCGGCCTGCCGGTAGCGGAACACCACAGCCGGTGACGCTGGCGGATCCCTTGCAGGATGACGCCGAGGATTACGCTGAGGATGAAGCAGGGTATGGGGCAGGTGCAGCAACGCGGCCACCTTCAGCCTCTTCGGTACCACCACCGTCAACAACACCGCCTGTAACGCGCCCCGTAACGCCTCCGCCTGTACGGCGTGCGATCACGCCTGCGCGCAAGGCTCCGGCACCGCCTGCACGACGTATGCGTTCGTCACGCCGTGGAAGCAGAAAACAGACGTGGCGCCGCTCGTCCAAGCGAGGCAGCAAACCGTCACTGCGTAAGCAGTCCCGTGCGCGCAAGCAGCCGCCGAAGCAGCGGAATCGCCGTCGTCGATAGCGCGGCCCCCACAACGTCTGCCGCCACATCGTCCCATCCCGCCGAGCGGTTCACGACCATGCTCTGGTGGAATTCGTCGCTCATGCCAAAGCAGGCTCCCCATACGATGACGATCATCGTGATGGCTCGAAGCGATGTCATTGGACGCCATCCCATGATTGCAATGGCCGTACACCAGCCGTAGCCCAGGAATGCAGTAGCGTGATACACCTTGTCACTCCACGTCACTCCAAGATTCGGCGGCGTGAGTGCAGGGATCGATGATAGCCAGTAGATCACCCCCGAGCAGACCAGAAGGGGCAATGTCAGAACCAATCGGTTGAGCGCGGAACTGCGGAGGACTGACGTCATGGCATCAGCACCTGGTCGAGCATGTCCAGCAGGTCCGACGCGACCAGCGTCTCCATCGGCCGCGCAGCGGCGTACCGATCTCCGGCCGACGCGTGCAGATAGGCACCCAGGGCGGCCGCACGCAGCGGCTCAAGGCCTTGCGCCAGCAGACCCGCCATGATACCCGTCAGCACGTCTCCGCTGCCCGCCGTGGCCATACCGGCATTGCCGTTCACCGTCAGGTACGACGTCGTACCGTCGGTGGTCACGCTCGGCACGTCCTTCACGTGCAGCACGCAGCCCAGCCGCGCAGCTTCGCTGCGCGAGCGCTCCACGGCCGTGTCGGCCAGCGTTACGCGCTCGACGCCGAGCATGCGGGCGAACTCGCCCAGGTGCGGCGTGCAGACCACATTCCGCAGGTCGCGCCGCAGCAGCGGCACCACGCGCAGAGCGTCGGCATCAATAACGACAGGTATGGCAGGATCAAGACCGTCCAGGAAGGCCATGACGGTGTCCAGCGTCTCGGCATCATCGCCCAGACCAGGTCCGATGGCTACGACGGTGGCACGATCGGCCTTGCGCTGTAAGACGTCCAGGGCCGCGGCTGCCATGGTTCCGCCGGCCGTGGCCGGCAGCTCACACGTCATCACTTCGCGCGGAAGCAGCGGATGCAGTGCCGGCGATGCGCAGTCCAACAGTCCTGCACCGGCCACCAGTGCCGCATGGGCCGTAAGGGCCGGCGCGCCGCGCATGTCCCGCGAACCACCAACGACCAGCACACGTCCGTAGTCGAACTTCGATGTCTGCCGACGTCGCTCCGGAAGCCATGACCGGATATCGGACGGCTCAAGGATGAACGTGTTGGTGTGTCGCGCCACCACATCATCAGGCGCACCAATGGGAACGGTTCGCACCGTACCGGTGCATGACGGACCGTCGTTGCGGTAGAAGCCCGGCTTAGGCGCTACCATCGTGATCGTATGGTCGGCATGGAAGACGGTACGTCCGACTGGTCCAACGACACCGGTGTTCGCATCAAGTCCTGTGGGAACGTCGATCGCGATCTTCATGCCAGTCGTGAGACCGTCAAGCGCCGTGCAATACGTCCGCATTGCGTCGTGCAACTCGCCGCGACCGCCGACGCCGATCAGAGCGTCGATGACCACGTCATACGTCTCCTGCAACCACGCGGCGCCATCCTCCCACGGAGCCAGGCGCGTGCACGCACGGGCCAGCTCGTAGTTGCGACGGGTCTCGGCCGACATCTTGTCGACGGGCGTTGCATGCAGGACCGTCACCCGGTGACGGGCCGACAGCAGACGTGCCATCGCAA
>JAULYI010000071.1:0-1997 GCA_032117915.1 Kapaibacterium sp. (SeqCode)
ACAGCTACCACACGAAAGCCCGACGTTTGCAGCTGTTCGGCTACGGCCGAGGCAGTCGGCGGTACATCGGCACAACGATGTAGGACCTCTTCCACCGCGCCTTTGCAGACAAGCACGGAAACGCCGCTCCTATCGTGCAGCAGCACCGACAGGCGGCGCCGTGTAAAGTCAAACGGATTCTCGTCAAGCTTCGCCCAGCCGTTCCTGCTGATGAGTCGTTCCTCTAGATGCTCGTGGTCAAGCACGGCTTTATCCATGAGGTTCTTCAGCCCAGACTCGAAGTAGCTGTTCAGGTAGCCCCAGTGCAGAACATCCTCGCTATCCGTACCGTCCGGCGCTACATGGCGGATCAGGATGATCTTTCCCTGCGTGAGTGTTCCCGTCTTGTCTGTACACAGCACGTCTATGGCGCCCAGGTCCTGTACTGCCGACAGGCGTTTGACGATGACGTGCCGTCTGGCAAGGGCAAGGGCACCGCTGGAGAGGTTTACGGAGACGATCATGGGAAGCATCTCGGGCGTAAGCCCTACAGCCACGGCCGTCCCAAAGAGCAAGGCTTCAAACCAGTCTCCGCGAAGCAGGCCGTTGATCACCATCACGGTGGGTGCAAGTACGGCAATGATCGTGATCATCAGCCATGTGATACTGTCCATGCCGCGGTCAAACGCTGTAGGTCCGCGCTGTTTGCCGAGGTGTATGGCCAGATCACCGACCACGGTGTCGGCACCGGTCGCCACAACCACGGCCGTGCCATAGCCAGTCTGTACTGACGTGCCATGAAAGCACATTGCGGGGTGTTCCAGCAGCGAGTCGGTTGCAACTGCCGTTGACTGTGCGTCCTTAGCTACGGGAAAGGGCTCGCCCGTGAGCATGCTCTGGTCGACGTGTAGATCGTCGGACGTAAGCAGGCGCACATCGGCCGGTATCATGTCTCCCGCGGCAAGCACCACAACGTCACCCGGAACCAGGTTGCCCACGGCCACCTCGGCGCGGTGTCCGTCGCGGACAACAGTCGTGGTCACGTGAACGCGCGCGCGCAGTTTCGTAGCGGCACGGTCCGATCGAACTTCCTGTGCCGTACGTAGAACCAAGCCTATTGCCAGCATGATGCCGATGATGACGGCACCGCGCACATCGCCGGAGGCGATGGCAATGACGTCGAGCACAACCAGCATCACCACAAGCGGATTACGCCCATTGTCGATCAGGTGTCGAATCCACGAGCGCTCTTCAGCGCTTTCTACCTCGTTCCGTCCATACTGTCTGCGGCGTTCTTCGACCACTGCCTGTGTCAATCCCTCTGGTGATGTTCTCAGCGATTGCAGTAAGTCGTTGGCCGGAGGAGTCGCGAAGCGGCGCAGACGCTCTTGTCTGTCTGCGGGAGTACCCGTTCTTGTTGTCGTCTGTTTCGCATTGCCACGCATGGTCTGCACGATACGGCGCTGCAACGAATCATCCGTACGCAAGGGAACTGAATCGGCATCGACGTCCGTTGTGCCGACATGCCGCCAACGACCTACCTGTTTACGACTGACCTTCGCCTGGACGATAACCCGGCGTTCGCGCGTGCCTGTGCAGATGCCGCAACACTCGTACCTACCGTCGCCCTGGATCCATCGTGGTTCCGTCCGTCACCACTTGGATTCCCGCTGATCGGTCCCCATCGTGCAGCGTTCATGCTGCAGGCCATCATCGCCTTGCGTGGTGCGCTGCAGGCTCGCGGCTCTGACCTAAACATCGTGATCCAGACATCCGGTGTATTGCCACGCCATGCAGACCCTGCACAGTCGATGATGCTGCATCCCGATGATCTGCCGTTTGCCACGCCCGCACCGCCAATGATGTTCACGGTCATGCGGCAACGCATAGAGCGTGCAACCGTGCGGCCACGTGCTCCCATCCCTGCGCCCGACCGCATACCGCCCCTTCCGGACGATGTGGTACTGCAGCCGACCCCAACGCTTGCCGACCTTGGTGTGGAAGCCCTGCCCCCTGAT
>JAULYI010000072.1:0-11393 GCA_032117915.1 Kapaibacterium sp. (SeqCode)
TCACGCTCTGCGTGGTCTTACCGCCCGTTACTGCAACCTGGGATGTTCCGGATCCCTGACCACCTTTTTCTGCCTTGACCAGATAGGTGCCGGCTGGCACATCGACCATGGTGAACGTGCCCTGCGCATCGGTGAGCACGCTCGACGTTGGCGGTGTGGTAGACACCACGGCAGACGGCACGGGTGCTGCGTCCGCCTCGGCTACTACCCTTCCAGTGACACGCCCCGTCTGCGGCGTTGGTGCCGTCTCATCGGCACAACCTGTCATAGCCACTGCCATGATGGCCAATAGAACGATCTTCATCACAGCAAGCATCTGACGCTCCGCGGGAAATCACTTGCAGCGAAAATACGACGCAGCACCCCGTCCTAAGACCGGAAACCCAATTGCCGACGGTTGTGTTTACGGCGCACGAAGGCGGGATCGAATACCGTGCTTTCGTCACAAACGCGGTTGCGTCTGCTTGGTATATTCGCAGGCATTTGCACCACTGGAACTCGACCATTCTTTCACTTTACCACACACACCATCATGGCACATGATCACCAGAACGGATCGGATGGCAGCGTCACCTGTCCATTCACCGGTAAGACCTACACCAAGGCCGCGGGCGGCGGCACCAGCAACCGTGATTGGTGGCCCAATCAGCTCAAGCTGAACATTCTGCGCCAGCATTCCACGCTGTCGAATCCCATGGACCCCGACTTCGACTATGCGGCAGCATTCAACTCGCTTGATCTGGCTGCTGTCAAGCACGATATCGAGCAGGTGCTGACAACATCGCAAGACTGGTGGCCTGCCGATTATGGTCATTACGGACCCTTCATGATCCGCATGACGTGGCACAGTGCTGGTACGTATCGCATCTCTGACGGACGCGGCGGCGGCGGCACCGGTTCGCAGCGCTTTGCACCTCTCAACTCGTGGCCCGACAACACCAACCTCGACAAGGCACGTCTGCTCCTGTGGCCCATCAAGCAGAAGTACGGCAACAAGCTGTCATGGGCCGACCTCATGATCCTGGCCGGCAACGTGGCCATGGAATCCATGGGCTTCAAGACGTTTGGTTTTGGAGGGGGCCGTGCCGATACCTGGGAACCGCTCGAGGATATCTACTGGGGTAATGAAACGGAATGGCTTGGCGATAAGCGATACTCTGGCGACCGCGACCTGGAGAATCCTCTGGCCGCCGTGCAGATGGGTCTGATCTACGTCAACCCCGAAGGTCCTAACGGCAACCCCGACCCCATCGCAGCCGCCCGCGACATCCGCGAGACGTTTGGTCGCATGGCTATGAACGACGAAGAGACCGTTGCCCTGATCGCCGGTGGTCACACCTTTGGCAAGAGCCACGGAGCCGCCGACCCCAACAAGTATGTCGGACGTGAGCCCGCTGCTGCCGGCATCGAACAGCAAAGCATGGGCTGGGCAAACTCGTACGGCACGGGCTCGGGCGAAGACACCATCACGAGCGGCCTGGAAGGCGCATGGACGACGACGCCTACGGCGTGGAGCAACAACTACTTCGAGAATCTGTTCGGCTACGAGTGGGAACTCACGAAGAGTCCCGCAGGCGCCCACCAGTGGAAGCCCAAGGCAGAAGCCGGTGCCGGCACCGTGCCCGATGCACACAACCCCGCCAAGCGTCACGCACCGATGATGCTTACAACGGACCTCGCCCTGCGCTTTGATCCCGCTTACGAGAAGATCTCGCGTCGGTTCTACGAAAGTCCCGACCAGTTCGCCGATGCGTTCGCACGCGCCTGGTTCAAGCTTACGCATCGCGACATGGGTCCGCGCGCCCGCTACCTGGGTCCGGAAGTCCCGGCCGAAGACCTGATCTGGCAGGATCCGATCCCGGCAGTGGATCATACGCTTGTAAGCGACGCTGACATCGCAGCGCTCAAGAGCTCGATCCTTGGCACCGGCCTTTCGGTGTCTGAACTTGTTGCAACCGCATGGGCCTCAGCATCGACCTTCCGCGGCTCCGACAAGCGCGGCGGCGCCAACGGCGCCCGTGTGCGCCTTGCCCCCCAACGCTTTTGGGCAGTGAACAACCCTGCACAGCTGTCGAAGGTACTTGATGCATTGGAAGGTGTCCGCAATGCCTTTAACGCATCGAAGTCGGACGGAACGCAGGTATCGCTTGCCGACCTTATCGTGCTTGCTGGCTGCGCAGCTATCGAGAAGGCCGCTGCCGATGCCGGACATGCTGTTTCGGTGCCCTTCACGCCGGGCCGCATGGACGCTTCGCAGGAGCATACGGATGTTGAGTCGTTCGCCGTGCTCGAGCCTATGGCCGACGGATTCCGCAACTATAAGAAGGCCGGCTATGCCGTCTCTGCGGAAGAACTGCTGGTTGACAAGGCACAGCTGCTGACGCTTACAGCCCCCGAAATGACGGCACTGGTTGGCGGAATGCGTGTACTCGACACCAACTTCGACTCCTCGAAGCATGGCGTGTTTACGAACGCACCGGGCAAGCTCACGAATGACTTCTTTGTGAACCTGCTGGACTTCGGCACAACGTGGAGCGCCACATCAGATGCTCAGGACGTGTTCGAAGGACGCGACCGCGTCACGGGCAACGTGAAGTGGACAGGTACTCGCGTCGATCTGATCTTTGGTTCGAACTCCGAACTGCGCGCCCTTGCCGAAGTCTATGCATTCGCCGACGGTGGAGCGAAGTTGGTACACGACTTCGTCGCCGCATGGACCAAGGTGATGCACCTGGACCGGTTCTGATTGTATGGGCGACCCGACGTGGTCGACCCACCATGTACGCCAAATGACAAACGGCCGTCCGATCATTCGATCGGGCGGCCGTTGTTGGTATTAACGGTGTTGGATCAGAATGTATAGCGCACGCCAACTTGGATCTGGTAACGTGAGAGCAGATCGTCGTAGCCAAACGGATTCTTCTTGTCCGTGTAGCTGAAGATGGGCACGCCCGCAGGGATCGAGGCATCCTTGATCATTGATGGCGTTGTAAGACCTTCGAATCGCAGCACTACGTCGCGATTGTTGTTCACGCTCTGTACGCGACCCCATTCGGGGTTGATCAGGTTTAGCGCATTGATCACGTCAACCGTGATCTCAAGGCGCTGTCCCTTGGCCAATGGATTAGCGATCTCCTGTGCAAGACGCAGGTCGAGCTGGTGCACAAAGGGCTCGCGTGCGCCGAATCGCTCGGCGATCTGGCCGCGCACAGTCGAAAGATACTCGTCGCGTGAGATGTAGGATTCCAGCTGTTGACGCGACGATGCGCTTGCAACAACAAGAGAGTCACGACGGTTAGCACCAGAGCCAACGCTCACGACACGACCCAAGAGGATCTCGTTCGCATCGTTGGCATCCTTCGGCACATACATCAGGTCGTTCTCTGTCTGGCCGTCGGCATTCAGGTCGCCGTCATACACATAGGAGAACGGCCGACCCGAACGCAGTTCGTAAAACGCACTGACGGTTGTTGCAAATCCATCGCCATACTCGAAACGCTTGCTAAGCGATGCAACAAAGCGGTGCGGGATGTCGAACAACGAGGCCGATAACGTTGCATCGTTGGGGTTGTCCTGTATGTGGTTGAAACGCCACTGGGAAACGGCTTGCGAGGACAAACCCGAATTCAGGTCGAATGAACGACCGTAGGTGTAGAAGACGCTTGCAAACCAGCCAGAGGTGAACTGCTTGCGCAACTGCGCCGACACACTATAGCTATAGCCCTGGTCGGTATTGCCAAGCTCGATGATGTTGGTGAACGGACCGCGCGCAAAGCTACCAACGTTCGTACGCGGTGTGGTATTCCGACCAGAGTACGTGCCATAGACACCGCGTCCACCAGGCAGCGTTGTGCCAAATGCTGTTGTGTCCGAGCGAGCGCCAAGATTGAGGTCTGTATAGTAGATCTCGTTGATATTCTTGGAGTAAATGGCTTCGATCGTACCAAAGTATCCGTCGAACAACTCACGATCGGCAGCAAGATTCAGTCGCAGGCTTTGCGGCATCTTGAAGTTGGCCGTCGTTACATTCAGCTCCGTGGTGCTACCAACGCGTGTGTAGAAGACCGGGTCCTTGGGGTCGAGATTGGGATCAAACCGCAGCGTGTCGGTTGCCGACGAACGCACGTCGAGACGAGCGATCTCGACACCGGTGTTCGAGAACTGGTTCGAGATCCATACGAATGGAATTCGACCGGTGAAGATACCGGCGCCACCGCGGATTTGCAGTGGCTTGTCGCCGCCGGAGTTCCAGTTGAAACCAACGCGAGGCGACCACAGCAGGGCCGTCGATGGCAACTCATTCGTCTTCAAACCAAGCGATTGCGCTGGGTCTGCATTTAGACTGATCGTGTCGGCCGTGGGGTTGTACGATGCCTCGGTCATGAACATGGGCATGTCGGCACGCAGACCAATGGTGATGCGAAGGTTGTCTGACACCTCCCACTCATCCTGCGCATACAAACCAATCTGTGCTGTAGAGAATGACGCCTTCCAGTCATCCGGATAGCCCGGACGAGCAAACGAGTACTGCAGGCGGGCTGCGATGCCATTTCGCAGGTCGTTGAGTGAATTGAAGCTCCACGTTCCAGCATTATCGCGAATGAACAAGTTCGAGAACGCGAAGAACTCATTCTGCGTACCGAACGTGAGCGTGTGATCGCCCATGTGCATCGTGAAGTTGTCGGTGATCTCCAGTACGTCGGTAGACAGCTGATTGCGCAGCGAGAAGTTCTCGGCACCGGCACTAATGTTGATGCCCGTGATACGCGAATCGGAGACGGTAACCGTTGGGAAGCGATCTCCGACAATATCACGTGCATCGCGCACGGTGGTATAGCCAACGATCAGTTCATTGTGCTTGTCGTTGTCGACAACCGAGTTCAGCTGCAATACCGTACTGTTGGTTACGCTGTTGAACGTATACATGCGATTGCCCAGCAGCACATTGGTGCGCGACGGATTATAGATGTCGTCTGATGCGCTCACAAGATTATGACGAAGCGTCAGCCGGTGGTTCTCGTTCAAGTTCCAGTCCAAGCGTGCGAAGATCTTGTTGCTGGGACGCGTTACCTCTTGATTATTCAGCGCGCCAGCGTTGTAGCCATAGGCCGAACTCAGGATCTGCGCAACAGAGTCGGCGATCGATTCGATCAGCGACCCATTGGCGTTTTGCGAGAATGCAAGTTGCGGCTTGGGCTGTGTACGGTTTGTTGTTTCGACATTGACAAACATGAACAGTTTGTCTTGAATCAACGGACCGCCAACACGCACGCCTGTTTGATACTCCGAAAACTCGGAAAACGGTGTCTTGACAGTCGAGTCGCGAAACTCGCCAACGGGAAGACTCGTACCGTCGGCGGCTTTGCTCAGAGCTAGTGTCGAGTTCAGATCACCGATCATTCCTTGGTTGCGGAAGAAGCCATATGCCGATCCCGTCCATGTATTCGTACCACTGCGCGTAACGGCATTGATGCCACCGCCCGAGAAACGTCCTTGACGTACGTCGTATGGCGAAACAAGAACTTGGAACTCCTCCACAGCGTCAAGCGAGATAGGCGTTGTGTTTGCTTGTCCACCGGGTGCTCCATTCGAGCCTAAACCAAATAGGTCGTTCAGCTGCGTACCGTCGATCTGGATGTTGTTATATCGGTTGTTACGTCCACCGATTGCCGTTCCACCGCCGGCAGAAGCAGTCTGCGGCGAAAAGCGCAGAAAGTCCTGAAAGTTCCGCGAGATCGTTGGGAACGACGTGATCTGCTGCTCGGATACGGTTTCGGAAGCACCTGTACGTCCGGCATTAATAGGATTCGATGAAGCTGCGGTAACCACTACTGGCTTGCTTTCTACTGCCGAGGCTTCCAGGGTTACATCAACGCGACGTGTTTCGCCCAGGGTTAGCGATGGAAAGGTAACCTCGGCCGTCTTCATTCCCACCATCGTCGTCGTAAGCGTGTACGGTCCGCCGATACGTGCACCCGAGATGTTGAAACGCCCGTCCTTACGGCTAATCGCGCCATAGATCGTTCCAGACGGTATGTGCCGAAGCTTTAGCGTCGCCCCTTGCAACACGCTGCCTTTGTTGTCGCGAACGACGCCGGTAACGGAAGCCGTTGTGGCTGTTTGGGCTATTGCTATTGGATGCAGTGTTACAAACACACTCCATAGTATCAACCAAGCGGTCATCAATTGTTGCATGAAGGGGCCTCTCGACTGGTGATGAAAGAAACAGTGGGCGAAAATCTTGAACGGAATCGAGATATGGTATTAGATTTTAGCAACACCGAGAGAATGTTACGCACATGGACCCTCAACACTCGATGATTGATTTTCACCCCGACTACACACTTGCTTCGATTTCCGAGTCAGCATTCCAGCAGCTGATCAAGGAGCGTTCAGGCCTGTATTTCAGCGCCAGCTCTGCTTTGGATGTCGAGGCCGGTCTTTCAGATTCGGAACGTGCATGCATTGCTGACAGACGCGAGCAGTTTACAGACCTTACCTCCACATACTGGGCTATCGAACACAGTGTAGACGTCGTTGGGTGGATGCATTTGCAGCAAACCGACCCAGACACGCTCACGATGCGGAATACCGCTATCGACCCTGCACATCGTGGCCGTGGCATCTACACGGCGTTACTGGACGTGGTGATCAACCATGCGCGCGCCAATGGCTATCAGCGCATCACGTCAACACATCACGCTTCGAATAATGCCATCATCATTCCAAAGCTCAAGGCCGGGTTTATCATCACCGGCTTGCAAATCAACGAGAAGTATGGGGCAATGGTCGCACTGACGTACTACATGTACGAAGGCCGGTTGCGATGCGCGCAAGAGCGCATCGGCCATGTGCCGGCACGCTGAGGTTGCCACCGGACAGACCCGAAACAACAACGGGCGTGCTTTCGCACGCCCGCTGTGTTGAAGATCAACGTTGATCTGCCTGCGGATCGCAGGGTAGCCGTTAGTGACGGACGATGATCGGCGTCACCATGTGCAGACCGTTCGGACCGGTCATGTGGAGCGTATAGGCGCCCGTCGGAAGGTCACGCACGGAAGCCGTAAGCGGCATTGTTGCCTTGCTGCCCACCGCACCCTCGAACACCGTCATCACGTTGCGACCAATGGCGTCGTGCAGCGTTACTGCCACGTTGCCGGCCGTGGGAACGTAGGCCTCGATGGTGAACTCTGCATCGGCCGGATTCGGGAAGGCCGAAAGCAGTGATGCTTCCGTGACTTCTTCACCGGCGATGACGTTGTCACGACGCTCGAGGTCGTTATCGTAGCCTTGGTTATCACCGTCAAAGTACTTGTTACGCAGGTAGCAGTAGACGGCATCACGGGTTGACTTGGCCGAGGTGTTTAGGACGATCACTTCGCCGATGTTGCCGTTGAAGTAGTTGCCACGTGTTGTACCAATGACCTCTGCGCCATCGATATAGACACTACCAACACGGCCGCCCATCGAGATCTTGCTTGCCGTACCGATCACAGGGGTGGTCAGCGTGGTCTTATCAAACCCTGTTGCGCCACCTACGATCTTGGATTCGGCAGCCTGTCCGTCCACCTTGTCAATGGCCAGACCAACGCGTGGGTCTGTTGCGTCGGCATTGGCGCTTGTGCCGTTGAAGTAGATCTGTGCGATGTACTCTGTATTGGCGGCTGCAGCATACGAAAGGGTCTCTACCTCGCCGTCCTCGTAGATGTTCAGCTCGATGTTCTCGTCGCTGTCCACGATCACGCTCACACCCTGGTCCTCGTCGCCATGCTTATAGACCACCATGTCCTCGGCCGTTGCGGCACCCGTACGGAAGGCCACAAAGACTGTCTTTTCGTCACCGCCATTGACCGCTGCACTCGTAGCTGCATCCAGGAAGTCCGAACCATCAAAGCGCAGGTGGGCACGGCCATTCAGAATGTTGGCATCGCCACTGTAGAACTTGGGCTTCGATGTAAGAACGCTCACGTTCACAAGGTTGGTGCTTACATAGGCCGAGAGGGTCGATACGTTAGCCGCCTGCGTTGCCGTATTCGCGTCTTCGCCCTTCCAACCCGCAGCAACGGCAGAAGCCGGCAGCGGTGCGTAGTTGCCGTACAGAACCTCTCCTGTTCCATAACCGAAGTCGTTCTTATCGTTGACGAGCTTGGCAACGTCGTTGACCACACCGCCGGAACGGTCAAGGTTCATCAGGCCATACAATGCATCGCCCGACGCATTAGCAAACAGTACCCGTTCCGTCGATACATTACCTGTTGATCCCGAGACGATCTCGAAGATGCGACCGGTCGCATTGCCGATCTGCAGCTTGATGTCCGAGACAGTCTTTGCTGCAGAACCATGGAACTTGAACAGTACAAGTCCCGTGCCCGAGCCAACGATGGCCGAAGCGGGATCGAGCAGACATGTCCCGCTCATATCAACGTCGGCACCCTTGACAGTCACGCCGCTGTAGATGTTGATGGTCGAGCTGATGGTGTACGAACCCGACAGTACGCGCAGCGTTCCGTTAGCGTTGAGCTTGTTCAGCGCCTTGTAGATACCATCGACGCTACCTGCACCCATGGTGTTGAAGGTTGCCGAGGCAAAACCGTTGATCGTCACGGAGTCAGCCGTGCTGTAGATGAAGTACGTGTTCGAACCGAGTTCCGGACTATCCGTACCCTGAATGGTCCGTGCGCTGGTGAGCGTCGGGGACTCGCTGTAAACACCGCCAGCAACGTTGATCGTGTTGCCGGAGTTGGTAACGTCGATACCCTTCTGAATGGTCTTCAGCGGGAGTGCGGCATTACCGCGGTTATCATCGTTGCCCGATGCGGCGTTAACCCACACCGTGGTGCCATAGACGATCACGTCAACCGTTGCCGTGACTTCGCAACCGTTGGCATCCTTCACAGAAAGGGTGTACGTACCCGTATTGTCTTCCACACCACTTGCGATGGTCCACTCGGCAACATCGCCGGGGTTAGAGAACGCAACAGCCGTCGTCGTCCACTTGTACGTGTACGCACCCGTACCGCCACCAACCGTGCCGGTGAACGTAAGGGACTCACCGGTTTTCTTGGGCGAGATCGAGGCGATCGATGCCGTGAGAGCCGGAGGTGCAACAAGCGTCACATTCGTGGTGATGGCGCATTCGTTCACGTCGCGAACCCTGATGGCATAGGTGCCAGGTGCAAGGTTGCTGAAGACGTTAGATGCTTGATAGGTGTTGCCGCCATCCTTCGAGAATTCAAGCGTGCCTGTACCACCACCGGCGGTCACCGTGATCTCGCCGTCAGCACTTGTAGCACAGCTTACGTCGGCACCGTTGTAGCTCTTCTTGGTGGCCGTTGCCGACAGTGCCTGCGTGGCCTTGATCGTTACCGCTACGGCAGGGCTGACGCAGCCATTGGCGTCCTTGACGCGGATGTCATACGTGGCCGGGGCCAGTCCGGTGAAGACGTTCGAAGCCTGATACGAAACACCGTTGTCCTTCGAATACTGCTTCGTTCCGGTACCGCCGTCAGGCGTCACCGTGATCTGTCCGTCCGTTGCGCCGGCACAGCTGACGTCCGAGCCGTTGTAGCTCTTCTTGACGGCCGACTGAACGGTGAGTGCCGGTGGAGCGGTGATGGTCACGCTCGTCGTTGTCGTACAGTTGTTCGCGTCTTTGACGAAGATCTGATAGGTGCCTGCAGCGAGATTGCTGAAGATGTTCGACGCTTGGTACGTCGAGCCATTGTCCTTCGAGTACTGCTTGGTGCCTGTGCCGCCTGTAGCCGTCACGGTGATCTCACCGTCAGTTGCGCCGTTGCAGCTGAGGTCGGCACCACTGTATGTCTTCTTCGTCGCGCTGGTGATCGTGAGTGCCGGCGGTGCCGTGATCGTCACACTGGTGGCCGACGTAACGCAGTTGTTGGCATCCTTCACGCGGATCTGATAGGTGCCGGCACCAAGTCCCATGAAGACGTTCGATGCCTGGTACGTCGAACCGTTGTCTTTTGAGTACTCCTTGTTGCCCGTTCCGCCTGTTGCCGATACCGTGATCTGACCATCCGGCGTTTGCGGGCACGACAGGTCGGAGCCGTTGTAGCTCTTCTTGACAGCACTCGTGATCGCGAGTGCCGGCGGGGCCGTGATGGTCACGCTCGTGGCCGACGTTACGCAGTTGTTGGCATCCTTCACGCGAATCTGATACGTGCCGGCAGCAAGCGTGCCGAAGACGTTCGACGCCTGATAGGTCGAACCGTTGTCCTTCGAATACTGCTTCGTGCCCGTGCCGCCCGTGGCCGTCACGGTGATCTCACCGTCGGCGGCGCCGTTGCAGCTCAGGTCCGAGCCGTTATAGCTCTTCTTCGTGGCACTCGTGATCGACAGCGCCGGAGGCGCCGTGATCGTCACGCTCGTGGCCGATGTCACACAGTTGTTGGCATCCTTGACGCGGATCTGATACGTACCGGCAGCAAGGCTGCCGAAGACGTTCGAGGCCTGATACGTCGAGCCGTTATCCTTCGAGTATTGCTTCGTGCCCGTGCCACCCGTAGCCGTCACGGTGATCTCACCGTCCGTGGCGCCGTTGCAGCTGAGTTCCGAACCGTTGTAGGTTTTCTTTACGGTATTCGTAATGGCCAGCGCCGGAGGTGCCGTGATGGTAACACTTGTAGCGAGCGTTGCACAACCATTGTCGTCGCGGACGCGGATCTGATACGTACCGGCAGCAAGACTGCCGAAGACGTTCGAGGCCTGATACGTGGAGCCGTTATCCTTCGAGTACTGCTTCGCGCCCGTGCCACCCGTAGCCGTCACGGTGATCTCACCGTCCGTGGCGCCGTTGCAGCTCAGGTCCGAGCCGTTGTAGCTCTTCTTCGACGTTCCCGTGATCGACAGCGCCGGAGGCGCCGTGATCGTCACGCTCGTGGCCGACGTTGCGCAGTTGTTGGCATCCTTGACGCGGATCTGATACGTGCCGGCAGCAAGTGTGCCGAAGACGTTCGAGGCCTGATACGTCGAGCCATTGTCCTTCGAGTACTGCTTCGTGCCCGTGCCGCCCGTGGCCGTCACGGTGATCTCACCGTCCGTGGCGCCGTTGCAGCTCAGGTCCGAGCCGTTGTAGCTCTTCTTCGTGGCACTCGTGATCGACAGCGCCGGAGGCGCTGTGATCGTCACGCTCGTGGCCGATGTCACACAGTTGTTGGCATCCTTGACGCGGATCTGATACGTACCGGCAGCAAGTGTGCCGAAGACGTTCGAGGCCTGATACGTCGAGCCGTTATCCTTCGAGTATTGGACTGCACCTGTGCCGCCCGTTGCCGTCACGGTGATCTCACCGTCCGTGGCGCCGTTACAGCTCAGGTCCGAACCGTTGTAGCTCTTCTTCGTGGCACTCGTGATCGACAGCGCCGGCGGAGCCG
>JAULYI010000073.1:0-16013 GCA_032117915.1 Kapaibacterium sp. (SeqCode)
TCGCCGGGTACCATCATCCGCAATGAAGTGATTAGGGGCATGGCCGAGCTGGAGATCGACGTTCCGAATGTTCGCTTCGGACGTGACACCTCGGTAGTTACAACGATCACGGGTGATGCCACGTTGGGTTCGGTGGACAGTTCTGAAGTACGAGCTGTCGATGTGCGCCTTGAGGTGGCTGATACGCTTGTCCCTCTGCGTACCTATGATGGATACATCATTCTGGATATCTGTCGCGATGGTGGAGATCGATTGCTCGATCGTACCGGAGGCCTACGCATCAGCGCCTTGCCGAATCCGGCTTCGGATGTACTCCGCATTCAAGCCGATGTATTTGAGCCGGGACTGCACACCATCGACATCGTTGATGTCGTTGGTACCATCGTATCGACGGCCTCGTGGCATCACGAGCGTGGTGCCTCTGGCTACCTGATGCCGATCAATGCCGGAGCTCTGGCAAGCGGCACCTATCACGTGGTACTTACCACGCCCACACGGCGTAGGCAGTTGCCATTGCACATCATTCACTGACGCACCGGAACAAGCACCCGACGCATGAGATCATCACGCATCATCGTTCTGCTGGCGCTGCTCTGTGGCAGTCTGGTTAGTATGTCAGCCCAACACACGCGGATCAATCCCGAGACTGGACGCCGCGAGTACCTAGAATACTACATCGGTGGATACGGCGGACTGAACATTAAGTACCACGCTGCGGAATTCGGAGCATTGCCGGGTGTGCCGTCCTGCTGCGGCGACTTCACCAATGGTACGTCGCTTGGACTTGCCGTTGGCGGACTCTACGAGCGTCACCTCACCGAAGATCTTCGTCTGCAGGGACGTGTTGGTTTCGCGTCACTCGGCGGATTATTGACATCAACGCAGACGATCGGAAATGAGCCGGTCCTGGATGATGGTCCTGCGCCAACCACTACGCGCCGAGATGTGCAGGTAGAGTATGCGCTTGATGCCGGATTGCCGCTGCTCGTGCTGGAACCGGCCGTCGGATACAAGGCCATGGATCTACTATGGCTCTATGCCGGTGTCCGCGCCGGACTGCTGGTGGGGTCGAGCTACGATCAGAAAGAGACATTGATCGCTCCCGACGGATATGTGTTTCAGGAGACCGGTTCTGCCGTTCGGAATGCGTCAACGGGTAGTATTCCCGAAGCATCGGTTGTGAATCTGCACTTGGCCTTCGGACTCGGGTACGAGCTGACGATCGGCACAAACCTGACCCTGATTCCGGAGGTACGCTACTTCCTTCCCGTCAACGACGTTGCCAGCGTCAGCTGGTCAGTGCAAACGTTTCAGCTAGGGGCTTCTGTGCGCTATGGCACCTATCGCGTTGCCGATCCCACGATCATCGTTGATACGGTCTATATGCGCGACACCGCGGAGCAGCGGGTTCGCCGCCTTAACGCCGAGCGCGTCGTGCTGAAGAGCACGGAGTCGGAGTACGATGAGCGGCAGGAAGGGGATTACCTGTACAAGACCACGACGATCACGGAGAGCTACGTCAAGGAGATCCCGGTTCCGTTCGATCCGAGGATGAAGCTTGCAGCCTATGCCAAGAATGCGTCCGGTAAGCGTGTACCGGTTGAGAGTATCACCATGCGTGAGCTTGAGATCGTCGAGAGCTATCCGTTGCTGCCCTATGTGTTTTTCGCTGAGGGTAAGAGTGCGCTGTCGGAGACAACCATGTTGACGGTTGATTCAACATCGACGACAATGTTTCGTCCGTCGGGCATCAAGCGTGATCAGTTGGCAGTCTATCGGAACTTGCTCAACATCCTTGGTCAACGCATGGGGCAGCGCCCCGACGCGCGTATCAGAGTCACCGGTTGCGTAAGTAACGTAGGCACCGAGGCGCGCGGCATGGACATTGCCAAGGCGCGGGCTGCTGCGATCAAGGCCTATCTGGTTGACGTTTGGAAGATCGAGCCCAAGCGTATCACCACCGATGCAAGACTTCTGCCGGAAAGTCCCGGCAACAATGATCGACCGGAAGGTCGTGCCGAGAACCAGCGTGCAGAGATCTCATCGTCTGATCTGGACCTGCTCGGTGCTGTTGAGTTCCGAGATCTTGATCGATCCGTCGAGCCTGCCGTGGTCGAGCTGACGCCTGAAGCTACCGATGCCGAAGACATCACGGAATGGTCGGTATCTGTGAACCACATGGGTAAGACCGTGGTCGAACGCGACGAGACGGGGACACCAACTGTGGTCGAGTGGAAGCCCGGTGAGACAGGACGCCTAACGCCCGGACAGTCCGTTCGCATGGACCTTACAGCGTCGAACGGCCTCGGTCAGTCGATCAAGTCGTCGCTGCAAGTCCCGGTGAACATGATGACGCTGCAGGAAGCACGGTCAACACGTGAAGGTGGCAAGCTCGTCGAGCGGTATTCGCTTATCGTGTTCGACTATAACAGCGCCAAGCTGAATGCAGCCAATCAAAAGATCATGGATCTGGTGCGCTCCCGCGTTACGCCCGAGACGAAGGTGCTGATCCGCGGCTTTGCCGATCGTACGGGCGATCCGGAGTATAACCGCGAGTTGGCTCTGCGCCGCTGTACCGAAGCGAAACGTGTGCTGAACGTCCCCGACGAACAGATCACGCTTGAAGCCATAGGTAGCGACCAGCTGATCTACGACAATGAGTCGGCCGAAGGCCGTTCCTACTGCCGTACGGTACAGATCGAGATCGAAACACCGATACGGTGATCGCTCGCTCGCGATCCTCGCGCCAGCATACCGACAAGTGGTATCTTCGGGCCATGCGTTCTACGACCGTTCTTGTCGCCCTTGCCCTATGCTGTGGGCTCATCTCCTGTAAGAAACCCGGTGCACCCGAAGGCTTACTCCGTCCTGCTCTCGGCGGGAAGATGTTCGGTGGTGTCTATCGTGTGAATGAATCCGGCGAGGTACGCGGACTCGATCCCGTTGGGATCAATGACGTGACGTCGGCCCATGTGGCCGAGAACATCTACGATGTGCTGATGGCCTTCGATGAACACTTACGTCTACGTCCGGAACTTGCCCATAGCTACGAGGTGTCGGCCGACGGCCGATCGTACACGTATCACCTGCGGACCGACGTGTGGTTCCACGATGATCAATGTTTTCCCGGAGGCAATGGCAGACGTATGACGGCGCGCGACGTGCGTTACTCGTTTACGCGCGCCTGCGACTACCGCGCGAACACCCGTACGTATGACTACCTGCGCGGCAAGGTGGTTGGTGCTGATGCCTACTATGCTTCGACGCGCACAGGGAAGCCACTACCGCAGGGTGTCACCGGCTTCGTCGTCGTCAACGACTCCACCTTCAGGGTCGACCTCGAAAAGCCCTTTGCCCCCTTCGAATTCTATGTGGGCTTGACGTCGATGTCTATCCATCCACGCGAGGCTGTGGAGCACTATGGAAAGGACTTCTTCCAGCATCCGGTGGGAACGGGACCGTTTGCATTCGAGTCATGGTCGCCTGATCAACACTTGATGTTGCGCCGGAATCCCAAGTACTGGATGCTCGATGACCATGGTAATCGTCTGCCATTGCTCGATGGTGTGCGGTTTTCGTTCATGAAGGATGACAAGATGCAGCTGCTGGAGTTCCAGGGCGGTAACCTTGAGGAGTCCTACCGGATCCCGAATGAGTTTTTCGCCGACATCGTGGATGAGCGCAAACAGCTCAAGGGGCCCTTCGCACGGTTCACGCTGCTCCGGGTTCCATCCGTAGGTACGCAGTACTACGGCATGCTGATGACGGATCCTGTGTTCAGGGATAAACGCATTCGCCAGGCCTTCAATTACGCAGTCGATCGGTCGCGTATCATTCGATACGTGCTTCGTGGACAGGCCTTTGGACCTGCCACGCACGGTCTGGTTCCTCCGGCTCTGCCCGGTTATCCGGCTGATCGCGTCAAGGGCTATACGTTCGATCCGGTAACGGCACGGGCCCTGCTTGCAGAGGCAGGCTATCCGGATGGTAAGGGATTCCCTAAGGTCACATTGCAGCTCAATGCCGGTGGGGGTCGCAACGCACAGGTAGCAGAGGCCATCCAGGGCATGCTCGCAGAACATCTGAACGTCAGCATCGAACTTACGCAGGTTGAGTTTGCCCAGCATTTAGAGCGTATCGATGCCGGACAGACCGGATTCTATCGTCTTGGCTGGGTGGGCGACTATCCCGACCCCGAGACATTTTTGAACCTGTTCTATGGCAAGCTGGTCCCGAAGGATGGCGGCGTAAGTCCGATCAACTCGGTGCGCTACGTGAATCCAGCCTTTGATGCCGTGTTCGAGCAGGCCATTGGTACGACGGATCATGCTGCGCGCATGGACCTGTTCCGTCAGGCGGAACAGATCGCCATTGACGATGCGCCCATGCTCATTCTGTTCTACGACGAAGATTATCGTCTTGTGCAGCGCTACGTCCGGGACTACCGCAACAACGCCATGGACAAGCGCCCATATAAGTTCATCTGGTTTGACGCATCAAGCCAGAAGCGCTAGCGGTCAGTCATCATCATCAAGCTCAAGGTCAGGAATGTGATCGAAGGCGATCCGCATGGGCGCAGCATGGAGCGCACTGTGCGCGGTGCCCACATAGATGGTATTCTTGCCATGTTTAGCATTCAGTCTGTCGAGAGCCTTGTTAAGACCCTCACGGGCAGGGCCCGTGTGCTCGAACATAGGTACGGGTGCTGCATCGGCATACATCAGGTCTTCGAGCGACACATCGACCTTGAATGGCGTGCTGGAATGCGCTGATCGCGTGGCAATGGCATGGGCCAGTACCTGCGTGAACTGGATCGTATCCTGCGTTGGCGTGATGTCCAGCGATTGTTTCCACCGGAATCCGTCAACGTATCGGATCTTCATGGATACGCGTCCGCTCAGCATGCCATAGTTGCGTAGACGCATGGCGGCCTTTTGCAGCAGACGGTGCAGGACGGCTGCAGCACCGGCCTCTGAGCGGTGCTCCGGCTCCAGGACGTGTGAATGTCCCACGACGCTTTTCCGTGTGGGTAGCGAGGGTAGATCAGCACCACGCAGCTTAGACCACATCCGTTCACCCTCGATGCCGCCCCAGATCGTACGCAGCTGATCCTTTGAGGCGTTCACGAGCATTTCGACGGTGTAGATGCCATGTCGATAGCAGCGTTTATACATCTGTTTGCCGATGCCACAGAGGTCCCGCAGCTGCAGCGGATACAGCATATGCGGCAGATCGTCATCATCGATCACCACAAGTCCGTCGGGCTTCTGCATGTCCGATGCCGTTTTGGCAAGGTAGTCGTTAGGGGCGATGCCGATACTGCAGCGCATCTGGGGTCCAACCTGCTCGGCGATCGTGCGTTTTACCTCTGCAGCGATTGACACTGCCACATCGCGACGCCGCGCCGAGCCCGTCAGTTCGCAGGCCATTTCGTCGATCGACATCACCTCTTTGACATGGATGACGCTCTCGACCACATCGACCAGTCGATGATGATACTCGACGTACAGCGTGTGGCGCGCCTTGATCAGAACGATGTCCGGACATAACCGCTTCGCATCGGCGATGATCGTACCAGTCGTTACGCCAAAGCGCTTTGCCTCATACGACGCGGCTATGGCACATGTCGTATCTGCTTCGACGGGAACCACGGCAACGGGACGTCCGCGCAGGTCGGGACGTTCCTGCTGCTCCACGGATGCGAAGAAGCTATTGAAATCGACAAAGAGTGAACGAAGCATGAGATGGAACTTCGTGAGAAACGCGCTGACCACCAACGTCTGCATTGATTTATTGGAAGCCCGCACAGGACGCCCTTCTTCTGAACAGGCATCGCGCCGTCTGCCGTATATTTGGATTCAGTCCAAATACAATCAACGTCATGCCACAAGACCTCCAACATGTTCCTGTCGATCACACGGTGAAGATCGTGTCCATCGAGGGTGAAGACGCAGCAGCAATGCGCGTACGCGAGCTTGGACTGACGTGTGGCACCGTGTGCAGGATCGTCCGCAAGGCCCCGTTTGGCGGGCCCGTGGAGGTTGCTGTTGGACAGACGCACATCGGGATTCGACTGAATAACGTTGTGCGTATCCTGGTCGAGCCGCATGCAAGCGCAACGCCCTGACCGCAGGATCGCCGTCGTCGGCACACCCAACTCCGGTAAGAGCACGCTATTCAACGCCCTGACGGGGTTGCAGCAACGCGTGGGCAATTTCCCCGGTGTTACCGTTGAACCGCTTGTTGGTCGATTGGGCCAAGGACAGAACTCTGTCTCACTCATCGATCTGCCGGGAACGTACGGTCTTGTGTCGACAAGTGAGGACGAGCGTCTTACCGTCGATGTGCTGCACGGTGTGCACAAGAGCATTGCCCGACCCGATGCCATCCTCTACGTTCTGAACACCAGCAATCCCGAGCCGGGTCTGCAGCTCCTGTCGCATGTGATGGACCTTGGTCTGCCCGTCATCATTGCGGCTACCATGGTCGATGAGGTCAAGGCAGGGGGCGGGGTGGTCGATGATATCGGTCTGATGCATGCGCTTGGACTCACGATCCTTCCCGTTGTCGGTCATAAGGGATTGGGCGTTGGAGAACTCCGCGAGGCACTGCTGGAGCCCACGTCCGCGAAGCTGCCTGTGGCGCCCCTTGCAGGCACTTCCGGCATCGATGAACGCTTTGCGTGGGCGCGCAGCATTGCCGCAACGACGATACGGCGGGGGAGTCGCGACCGACGCACGGTGATGATCGACAACATCCTGCTGCATCCCATCGGTGGTGGCATGGTCTTTCTGGTGGTCATGGCCTTCTTTTTCCAGAGCATCTTCACGTGGGCTACGCCATTGATGGATGCCATCGAGGCCTTCATGGGCCTTGTGCAGGACGCAGCGGCGTCGAACATCAGCAACGATCTCCTGCGCAGCTTCGTCACGAACGGTCTCCTCGGCGGCGTCGGCAGCGTCATCGTCTTTCTGCCACAGATCCTCATCCTGAACCTCCTGGTCACGTTCCTCGAAGAGTGCGGCTACCTTTCACGTGCGGCCTTCATTGTTGACCGTGTTATGGGACTGTTTGGCTTGCAGGGACGCAGCTTCATTCCGCTGCTCGGATCGTTCGCCTGTGCTATTCCCGGCATCATGTCGGCCCGCATCATTCCGTCGTATAAAGACCGCATGGCCACGATCATGGCTACGCCGCTCATGACGTGTTCGGCGCGGCTGCCTGTCTATGCTTTGCTCATCAGCGCTATGATCCCTGCCGCTACCGTCGGCGGCATCTTCTCGTTGCAGGCCGTGGTCCTTGCCGGACTCTATGCGGCGGGGGCGTTGTCGGGTCTGCTGATCGCATTGCTGCTCAAGCGCACGGTCTTCCGCGGCGGCGTCGTACCCTTCCTGATGGAGTTTCCGCCGTACCGCATGCCGTCGGTCAAGAGTCTTGCCGTGACCATGGTTGGGCGTGCGCGAGACTTTCTGGCAACGGCCGGTACGGTTATCCTGGCCTTCAGTATCGCACTGTGGATCCTTACGGAGCTGCCACGCGCCGACCTTGCACCGGGCACGCCTTCTCTGGTGGCACAGCAGCAGCAGCTTGAGGGCTCCTATGCAGCGCAGCTTGGTAAGACCATCCAGCCCATCTTTGCCCCTATCGGCTTTGATTGGAAGGTCACGCTGGGCGTTCTGGGCTCGTTTGCCGCCCGCGAGACCTTCGTGGGTGTGATGGGACAGATCTACGCAGCCGACGTCAGCGAGTCCGATGCTTCGCTACGCGACGTGTTGTATTCGACGATGCCGCTGGCCACGGGACTCAGCATTCTGGCGTTCTACGTCTTTGCCCTGCAGTGTATCAGCACCATGGCCATCATGAAGCGTGAGACCGGCTCGTGGAAGTGGCCTGCCATTGCCTTCGCTATCACGTTCGTGATGGCCTACACATCATCATGGCTGGTGTACGTGCTGAGTCAGTGATCCGGTACTAGGGCACTACGGAATTGCTGGCCCAGGCGCCGTGTCAGGCTATCATCCCTTGTGGCGATGTTGTATGTTCAGACATTCAACACCCTGGGGACGGGCTATGAGTGAGCTGCACCAACGATTTGCCGAACCACCCAATCTTGTTAAGGCGCGCGCCTACACTCGCGTTCTGGGTCCAGCAGCCACGCTCGGTGGCAGTGCTGCAGCCATCATCGGTACCATCATGTGGATGGTAGGGGGCGGCGTTCTTGCCACGATCATCATCGCCTACGGCATTATCTGTGCCATCTTCGGCACTGCCGCATGGGCTCGTACGGAGTCTATGTCCGGCATCGTCGCTCGATGGGCCGTCGTGGCCATCTTCCTCGGTGCGGGCGGTCTGGCCCTGCTGCAATGGGCGCAGCTGCTCTGGGGCAGCCGCATGAGCACGGCGTCGATGAACACAGATCTCACGATCCTTGGCTTCTACCTGATGGCAGGTCCCGCGCTGCTTGTGCCGGGCCTGCTGGCTGCCATTCGTCCGGCCTGGGTACCGCTCATCGTTGCTCCGGCCATCGTAGCCGTGGCCGCAACGGCCGTCGTTGGCCTTAGCGTCGTCACGATGATAGGCACGGCGATCCCTACCGGTTCGGCTATGCCGCATTCGTCGATACAGACTGTGCTCATGCTTGTTGTGGCTATCGGCAGCGCCCTGATCGTGTTGTGGCCGTTAAAAAGCAAATAGTCCACGGCCTTGGCCGTGGGAGAAAATTGGTGGATTCGCGTAACCAGCAGCACTTGGAGCATCTTCGACAGCGCCTGTTGAGCCCAGACGAACAAACCCGGAAGATTGCTGCGGCATGCATCCGTGCCGGACAAGATGTCAAAGACACCGCCCGGGCAGCTAATACGCCGGTTGGCATTTCGAGGGACGGACAAGTCCTGGAGCTACATCCAGATTCACCCATCCTGCCTGACTATTCCGAACTGTTGGCACTAGCCGACAGGCTTGTGCCCGTACCGGCAGGGCGCTCGTTGGAAATGCTGTTGCATTCGCAGGGCTGAAGTCGGCCCGGGCTATGCATTTCGCCGTTTCGCCGTTTCGCCCGGCATTAAAACATCACGCCGCTCAGGAATAGCGTTGCGATCGTAAAGTAGATGATGATGCCCATGACGTCGCTGAAGGTGGCAACGAAGGGTGCGCTTGATGCGGCGGGGTCGAAGCCAAGACGCTTCATGACGAGCGGGAGCATAGAGCCGGCGATGGTGCCGGCTAGGACGATACCGATCAGGGAAAGACAGACGACCGTGCCTACCAAGGGTGTGATCGTTGCATCGTAGGTGCCGTCGAGCATAGCGCCGAAGGCGATACGCCCGAAGCCGAGCAGACCAAGCAGGGTGCCAAGCAGTGCGCCTGCGGCGAGCTCGCGCTTCATGATGCGCCACCAGTCGGACAGGGTGATCTCGCCAAGGGCGAGGGCGCGGACGATGAGCGTAGCTGCCTGTGAGCCGGAGTTACCGCCCGATGAAATGATGAGCGGTAGGAACAGGGCGATGAAGACGGCCTTTTCGATGGTTGCTTCGAAGTAGGACATGGCCGTGGCCGTCAGGAAGCCGCCAAGGAAGAGCACAACAAGCCACGTTGCACGCTTGCGGATCAGCTCCCACAGCGGAACGGAAATGTACGGCTCATCCAGTGCCTGCATACCGCCGAACATCTGCATCTCTTCCGTCGCCTGTTCTTCGGCAACGTCAAGCACGTCGTCGACCGTCACGATGCCCAGCAGTTTTCTGTCCTTGTCAACCACGGGTAGGGCAAATCGGTCGAGTCGCTTGAACTCCAGCACGGCCGTATCCTGATCGTCGGTAACCGTCAGCGATTCGACTTTGTAATCCATGATCGAACTGATCAGCGCATCCGGCGGCGCAAGCAGCACCTCACGAATGTGGATGTCATCGATCAGCGAGCCGTGCTCCGTGACGTACAGCACGTTCAGCGTTTCGGAGTCACGTCCATAGGTACGGATGTGATCCAGGGCCTGCTGGATCGTCCAGTGCTTTTTCACGATGACGTAGTCGGGCGACATCAGACGTCCGACGGAGTCTTCGGGGTAGTTCAGCAGCGTCAGCGCAATGGTGCGCTCTTCGGCGCTCAGCGAGTTGATCAACTCGGAGACGACATTGCCGGGAAGTTCTTCGAAGAGCTGTGTACGGTCGTCGGCCGGCATCTCGTTCAGGATGGCGGCAACGTCTTCCTTGGCCATGTCGTGCAGCAGCTCCTGCTGCGTCTCCAACTCGCAATACGTGAAGACGTCGGCCGCAAGGTCTTTGCTGAGCAGACGGAAGACGACGACACGAGACTCGGCTCTGAGGTCGGCAACGAGTGCCGCAAGGTCTACCGCATCCCAATCGACAAAGACCTCGCGGATCGTGGCGAAGTCCCGGGCCACGATCAACTCTTCGATCTCTGGAGCGATGAGCTTGGCGTACATGCCTCAAAATAACCAATCAGGGGCAGGGGGTGTCCCTACCAACCGCAGATAATCAGGATCACTCGTAGCGCAGTGCCTCGATGGGATCGAGCGATGCGGCGCGGAACGCAGGGTACAACCCAAAGCCGATGCCTATAGCCGTGCAGCTGATAATACTGAAGAGCACGGCGCCCCAAGGAAGGTCAAACGTCAGAGATTGCATACCCGTGCTACGGAGCATGGCCGTGACGCCCCATGCCGCTCCGAGACCGGCAGCCGTTCCGGCCATACCGCCGAGCTGACAGAGCGTGACGCTTTCAATGAGGAACTGGCGGACGATCCACGCACGCTTTGCACCGAGCGCTTTACGCACACCGATCTCACGCGTCCGCTCCCGCACGCTCACGAGCATCATGTTCATGATGCCGATACCGGCGGCGATCAGTGCACCGATGCCGCTGATCCAGGCAACGGCCAGCAGAGCCACGGAGAAGCCCGAGAATTGAGCCGTCAGCGCATCATTGGTGTCAAGCTCGAACGTGTTTTCCTCCCACGGCTTCACATTGCGCAGCGACCGCATGATGCCGATCGCCTCGTCAACCGTGGCCGGCAGCGCTTCGGCGGACATGGCCTTCACACTAACGTCAACGCTACGGTCCCATTCCCACGTGTAATAGCGGTCGAACGTCGGCATGGGTATCAGCACACGGTTGTCTTGGCTTTGTCCCATCACGCCGCCACGGATCTCGAGGATACCCACAACAAGGAATGACTGATTCTTGATGGTCACGGTGCGTCCAAGTGCACCACCGCGTGGAAAGAGCTTGACGATCACGTCGTTGCCCAGGATAGCAACATTGCCCCCAACCTCACCCTCATGCTGGGTAAAGGGCCGTCCTTCAGTGAGGGTAACGGCATTCACGTTGAAATAGAGGTCATCGACACCAATGACTTCAACATCGGGATCGGTCGATGTCTGTCCGGCCTTGATCACGTACGAAGGATTCGTATTGGAGATCGAAACCAGACTGGTCAGTGTTAGCCTGTCCCTGAACTGCCGTGCCTGTTCCAGCGTGATGGGTTTGCGTCGCATATACTTCCGCCAGGATCCACCGAACTGGATTGTGGGCGTTCGCTGGATCAGAAACGAGTGCTCACCCAAGGTGGCCATCTGTGCATTGACGGCATTCTGCAAGGCCGTGGTGATACCCGTGGAGGCGATGATGGCAAAGACGCCGATGCTGATGGACAATAGGGTAAGGCCCGAGCGCAGTTTCTGTGAACGGACGGCATCGATGGCGATAGCGATGGACTCTTTTGCGTTCATTCGAATCGTAATGCCTCGACAGGGTTGAGCAGGGCAGCCTTCAGCGCGGGCACCAGGCCGGCAGCCAAGCCGACGATGACGGCAACAACGGCGGCAATGCCAAGAAGGTCAAGCGGAATGAAGGGCGACACGACCGTGGCTGCCTCGAAGTCGAAGAGGTGGACGGCAGACCACTGCACGGAGCCAACGATGAGCTGCGAGATAGGGAAGGAGATCAACGCACCTGTAAGACAGAGCAGTGCGGACTCGATCAGGAACTGGATGGCAATGCTGCTACGCTTTGCACCGATGGCCTTGCGAACACCGATCTCCTTCGTGCGCTCGGTGACGGATACGAACATGATATTCATGATGCCGATGGAGCCGACAACGAACGATAGCAACGTCAGACCAATACCAACGATCCAGATGTAGAGACGGATGTTCTTTGCCTGTTCGTCAAATGCCTTCATTTCATTGATCGAGAAGTCATCATCTCGGGCCGGAGGAACATTCCGGATCTCGCGCATCAGCCCCACGGCTTCGTCGCGTACGGTATTCAGCATGGCCTCGTTCCCGGCCTTGATCGCGACACTGAAACTCCGTCCCTGAAATCCGTACAATGCACGGAACGTAAACAAGGGGACGAATACTTGGTTGTCGATGAAGTCCATGAATAGGAATCCGCGCTTCTCTACCACGCCAACGATGCGAAGGGGGCGCTGGTTGATCTTTAGGGTCTGCCCAACGGCGTTCCCGCCGGGGAAGAGCGTCTTGGCCACGTTGTGGCCAACAACGACGACATCGGCGGCCTGTTCGTCTTCGATGGCATTGAAGAAGCGTCCGTCGGCGATCTCGCCGGCAGGCGTCATGCCGTATTCGAAGGTCACGCCCATGGCTGAACAGCCTAGGCGTTGATTACCGACCGTGACACTGGCGCCCCATGAGCGCACCGTAGGCATTGCGAGTTCGGGAGCCTCGGCGCGCGTGACGTATTGTTCGACCTGTGCGAGCGAGATATCCTTACGGGCTTCCATCAACCGCCAGTTTCCGCCGCCGGTCCAATTCCACTTATCAACGTAGATCATGTCTTTGCCGATGATCGAGATCGTCTGTTCCCACACGGCATCAAGACCGTTGATGGTCCAGCCCATGAGTACGACCAGGACGACGCCGACGACGACGCCGGCCGTGGTCAGGATGGAACGCAGAAGGTTCACCCGAACGGACTCGATGGCGATGCGGAACGACTCTGCGATTTCACCTGCGCGGATCATGCGGCGTCTCCGTTTGGACTGTCGGACTCGATGAGTCCGTCACGCAGTCGTACAATGCGACGTGCATGGCGGGCGATGTCCTCTTCGTGTGTCACCAGGATAACGGTATTGCCTTGCTTGTAGAGCTCGTCAAACAACGCCATGATCTCCTGGCCTGTTTTCGAGTCGAGGTTCCCGGTAGGTTCATCGGCAAGAATGATCGACGGTTGTGTCACGAGCGCGCGTGCAATGGCAACACGCTGACGCTGACCGCCGGAGAGTTCGTTGGGACGGTGGCCGGACCGTTCAGCAAGGCCGACGCTGGCCAGCACTTCGGCGGCACGGCGGTGTCGATCTTCGGTCTTCATACCGGCATAAACCAAGGGAAGTTCGACGTTACTGAGCGCCGTTGCGCGGGGTAGCAGATTGAACGTCTGAAAGACGAAGCCGATCTCGCGATTGCGGATGCCGGCAAGGTCGTCATCATCCATCTCGTTCACATTTACGCCGTTGAACTCATAGCGGCCGCTCGTTGGCGTATCAAGGCAGCCGAGCATGTTCATCAGGGTGGACTTCCCGGAGCCGGACGGACCCATAAGGGCGACGTATTCGCCCTGGCGGATTGTCAGCGATACGTCGCGGAGTGCGAACACCTGCTCGTCACCCATCTCGTACATCTTTGAGATGTGCTCAATGCTGATGATTGGTGGCTGCGACGTCATTCGCCCTTCCTCATGGACTCGAAGCGTTGCTTCCGCTCGGACGCACCTTCAACCTGCACGGTACTACCCTCGCTGAGCTGCTTGCTAACAGCCGCATACGGGCCGCTGACGATACGCTCGCCATTCTTGAGCCCCTTCATGATCTCGATGAAGCCGTTGTCGCTGATGCCGGTCTCGACCTCGCGGGCCTTGACCGTGGATCCACTGAGGATCCACACCAACGAGGCCGGCTTGTCGCTCTGCTTCTTGGCCACGGCCTCGCCGCGCTTCTCCACGGCAGGTCCATCCTGGACGTCGCTGGCCATGGTTGCCTGCTTAGCGGTGACCGACTGGATGGGTACGGCCAGCACGTTTGCACGGGTTTCTGTTTCAATCTCGACATTGCATGACATGCCGGGACGCATCTTCAGGTCACGGTCCACCAGTCTGATCCGCACCTGGAAGTTTACCACCTCCTGCTGGGTGCCGGCAGCTGCGGTCTGCGCACTGTTGCCGATCTCGTACACCACGCCGCGGAAAACGCGATCGCGGAAGGCATCGACCTTGATGCGGGCTGTGTCGCCGATGTTCACCAAGGCGACATCGTTCTCATCAACGTCAACCCAGGCACTCATGGTGGAGAGGTCGCTAATGCGCATCATCTCCGTGCCCTGCATCTGTGCCGTTCCTACGACCTTCTCGCCGCGCTCAACTGCCAGGTAGGTCACGGTGCCGCTCATGGGCGAGTAGATGGTCGTACGTGATGCCGATGCCTGCGTCTGCCGCAGCACAGCAAGTGCACGTGAGAAGTCAGACTGTGCCGATTGATATCGGCCGAAGGCGCCTTCGTAGGTAGCCTTGGCTCTGTCAAGCTCTTCCTTCGATGCGAACTGCTTCTTGTATAGGTCGGTCACGCGCTTCAGGTCGGCCTCACTGCGTTCGACTTCGGCCTTTGCGATCGTGATGTTCATCCGTGCCGATTCCGATGCGGCCTCTGACTGCTGCACCTGCGTCTGCACAAGGTCGGGCTGAATGCGGGCCAGCAGTTGTCCGGTCTTGACGCTGTCTCCGTCATGGACACCGAGAAAGATGATCTCACCGCTGGCTTCAGACGAGATCTTAACCTGCACTTCGGGCTGCAGTTTGCCGATAGCGCTTACGGTCTGTGTGATCGTTCGCGTACCAACCTCCTCGGCACTCACCAGTACCGGTGCCGCCTTGCCCCCTGTCATATACCAGATTGCGGAGCCTGCGATCAGGAGCGCCACGATCACGAGTGTGGTGACCAGTCCTCTGCGTCGTTTCTTCTGTGCCATGATGAATGTTGATTGAGTGAGGGGCAATGGTTCAGCGTTGGTCTACGATGCCAGAGGCGAACTCCGCCTGGAAGCGAGCATCATAGTAGGTATAGACGGCCGTAATACGATTGATCCGTGCCGTGATGAGTTGTGTGTTGGCCTGGAGTACGTCGAACTGTGTTGCGGCACCGACAGCATAGCGCTCGCGGGCCGCCTTGTCGTTCAGTTCTGCCGATGTAAGACCACGTGCAGTGATATCAAGCTGCTTTTCGGCAGCGGACAGAGACAGCATGGCTGCCTGCACGGATTGACGGAGTTGCTGATCGAGTCGCTGACGATCGGCCTGACGCTGAACCTGCTGTAACACAGCACTCTCGATCTGCTGGTTCGTACGGAACTGGTCAAACACGGGGATGCTAAGATTCACGCCGAAGGACATCTGTCCCTGCCGATCAAAGTCGGCGATCTCGCTGTTATTCCATGCATAGCCGGTATTGGCCGTGACGGTAGGGAAGTATCCTGAGCGGGCAACGACGATGTTAGCCTCTGCGGCCTGGATCCGCTGCTCTGCGGCGATGACGTCCGGACGTGACGTCAGTGCTCGTGCGACACAGGCCTCCTCGGTGCCGAGCGTTTCTCGGTAGCCGCGGATATCCTCGGCCTCGATCGAAGACGGAAGGCTGGATTCTGCAAACTCTGCTGGATTGTTGGGATCCAGCCCCATAATGGCCAGAAGCTGGGCCTTGGCAAGATCGAGATCATTTTCGGCACGGACCAGTTCAAACTCCTGAGCTCCGAGATCTGCCTCTTGCGAGTATACAGCCGTGATGGGCTGACGTCCGGCTTCGAGGCCGGCACGCACACGTTCGAGGGTCTGCTTGCCGAGCTCGATGTTCTCTCGACGAGTCTTCACGATCTGCATGGAGCGCAGCACGGTGATGAACTGACGTCGCACGTCGATCGCCGTCTGCATGCGCTGAGCACGACCATTGAGGTCGGCTGCATCGACGGAGGTCTTTGCCTGGTCGTAGG
>JAULYI010000074.1:0-2959 GCA_032117915.1 Kapaibacterium sp. (SeqCode)
GAAGAGGGTGCGCGGTTCGACGATCAGTATGACGGGCCTGCACGACGTCCACTGCACTACCTCATGCTGGAGCGTCGTGGCCGCGCATTAACGTGCACGATGCATCCGCTTGATGGCGTGCCTACACGCTACTACCGAGATGTGGTAACCATCCGCGCAGCGGATCAGGCAACAGAGGCCATGGCGAATTCATCCGAGAGGATGCGCGCCACGATCTTTCCGCTGCTCATCACGCCGGGAAGTCCGGCCCCGGGATGGGTTCCGGCACCGGCGAAGTAAAGTCCCTTGACGTCTTCGCTCTTGTTGTGCGGACGTAGCCAGGCACTCTGCAGCAACGTCGGCTCCACGCCGAACGCACTGCCAAGGTGACTGTTGAGCGTATGACGGAAGTGCAGCGGGTCGATGTACGACTCGGCCACCACGTGCTTTCGCAGGTCCGGCATGTAGCGCTCCTCCAGATACTGCATGATGGCATCGCGATAGCGCGGTGCCATCGTTGTCCAATCCACGTCTGCCCCAAGGTGCGGCACGGGCGAGAGTACGTACCAGGAATCGCAGCCTTCGGGGGCCAGCGACGGGTCGGTAGCGGTAGGGCGGTGCAGATAGAGCGAGAAATCGTCAGCCAGGATCTTCCGCGTGAAGATATCCTCGACCAGCTCCTTGTAACGGGGCCCCATCAGGATCTCGTGGTGGGCGATGTTTTCGTACTTACGGGTTGTGCCGAAGTAGATCACGAAGAGCGACATCGAGTGGTCCATCTTCGTGATATGCCTGTCTGTGTTGACCTTTCGATAGCGCGACGGGATGAGCGACAGGTAGGCCTGCGAGATATCGCCGTTGCAGACCACGGCTCCGGCCGGCATCACCGTGTCATCGGCAAGGCGTACGCCTGACGCCGCACCATCGGCATTCACCAGGATCTCTGCCACCTCGGTGTTGTACCGTATGCTGCCACCCAGGTCCTTGAAGAGCTTCACGAGTGCCTTCACCAGAGCGCCCGTGCCCCCCATGGCAAACCACACACCCCATTCCTGTTCCAGTTTATGGATCAGTGCATAGATGCTCGTGGTGCGGAACGGGTTGCCGCCGATAAGCAGCGGGTGGAAGGAAAAGACCTGACGTAGGCGATAGTCCTTGATATGGCGGTTCACGAGCGTAGCCACGGAGTCGTTCGCACGCAGGCGAACAAGCTCGGGAAGCACGCGCATCATATCGGACAGATGCGTGAACGGCTGATCGATCAGATCGAAGCCGGCCTTGAAGATAGCATGGGTCTTACCGAAGAACCGGTCGTAGCCCTTTACGTCAGCAGGGTTGAACTTTTCGATCTCGCGCACCACATCATCGTGTTCGCCGTTGTAATGGAAGACGGTGCCGTCTTCGAAGCGCACGTTGTAGTACGGATTCAGCTTCACCATGGTCAGGTAGTCTTCGGTGCGCTTACCGGCAAGCTCGAAGAGCTCATGGATCAGCCACGGAGCCGTGATGATCGTCGGACCTCCGTCGAACGTATAGCCGTCCTGCTCGTACACGTAGGCGCGGCCGCCGGGCTTATCGCGCTTTTCCACGATCTCGACATCGAATCCCTTTGCTTGTAGTCGTATCGCGGCCGTGAGGCCGCCGAATCCGCTGCCGATGACGATTACCTTCAACGTCGTACTCCATGGTGAGATGAATGGGCGTACAAACATATACCGTGGGCGTCGTGTTCCGTGACGTCGGTAAATTCGTGGGTGACTGTTGCCGAACAATCTTCACGCCGCCGCGCATCGACCGTATCACCGGGTGGCGACCGACTGTATGCGTTGGACTTTGCGCGCTTCCTGGCGATGCTGTTCATGATGCAAGGTCACGTCCTGGATGCCCTGGTTCGAACCACGGAGCTCGATATCAGGACGTTCCCGTGGGATTGGTGGTTTGTGACCAGAGGTCTTACAGCACCCGTCTTCCTGATGGTATCCGGCGCGGTCCATGCCTTTGCCAATAAGCGCGACGAGCATGGACGCATACTCGAGCATGTGCTTGAGCGCCGTATCCGATGGGCCATCACCATCACTGGCATCGGGTATCTGATGGTCTTTCCGGCCAATCGTATATGGGACCTGCCCTTTGTGCCGGAGCAGGGGTGGACGCTCTTCCATGCCGTCAATATTCTGCAGCTCACCGGCGTTACGATGCTGCTGTTCGTTGTGCTGGTCCAACATACGCGTAGCGTGCGGAGTATGGGCCGAGTAGGTCTCATCACGGCGGTAGTCATCATTGCGTTGTCTCCGGCTGTTGCCGCCACGGACTGGACGGGCATCGTGCCCATGATCGTCGAGGGATACCTGACGGTTCGCCAAGGCACATTGTTCCCGGTCTTCGTCTTCAGTGCCTACCTCTATGTTGGCTTATACGTGGGCTCGCTGTTGCACGGTCTACCGGCGGAGCGGCGTATGCATGTGCTGCTGCATCGTCTGTGGATCTACGGTCTGGTGATCGCCGTCCCCGCCTATGCGCTGCATGCCTACCTGCTGGCTCAAGGCATCCCTCTCGTCGATCTCGAGTCGGCCAGCAGTCCGCTCCTTGCCATCCGCCGCATCGGTATCGTCCTTGTCATCTTCAGTGCTTCGATGCTCTTCGTTGCGCGAACATGGAAGTGGCGCGAGTGGTACGGCCTGTTCGGGCGCAAGTCGCTGCATATCTATGTCATCCATCTAGCGCTGCTCTGGGGCACACCGTGGTTCGACGGCATTGCACGCTACTATCAGCGTCAACTGTCTCTCCCAGAGGGCTTCGGCATCGTAGCCCTCGTCATGGTCACCACGCTTCTGCTTGCCTGGGGCATCGACCGCTACGAACGATCGGAAATCACCGCCACCATCCGCTCACGAGTGCGATGGGGCATTGGTCTTACATTGGGATACCTGCTGCTCGTGTAGCGTGGGGTTTCGCGCCCCCCCCCCAGCCAAGGCTGGGG
>JAULYI010000075.1:0-2127 GCA_032117915.1 Kapaibacterium sp. (SeqCode)
AAGGACCTGCGTTCTGCGCTTCGCGAAGAACATGCCGATGGCCCCGAAGAGCACGCCCAGGAGGTGGATGGCGGCCAGCGTTACACTCCGTGATGCAACAAGCTGGTAGGCGTAGATCAGGCCGCCTGAGGCCATTCGCTGGCGGTAATGATAGACCGTGAACAGGGCCATGCCGATGGCCGAGAGGCCTGCAACGACAAGCAGTTGCTTCAGCTCCTCTTCACCGCCAAAGTACTCCCTGATAGGGAAGTAATACAGCATCAGGCAGACGACGGAAAAATCGGCCGCCCACTCAAGGAGCTCGACATCGTTGAGCGCCGCGATCCCGATGTTGCACGCTGTGAACAGGACGTACAGCAGAAGCAGGAAGTCGACCCAGTGTCGGACGAGACGGCGATCCGATCGGCCGATCGACCAGATCATCCAGAGCAAGACCGTTCCGCTGTAGAAGGAGCCGATCACGATCTCGCGCACGTTAATGCCAACGCCAGTATCGGTCAGGAAAAGGGGCAGGGCAAGCAGGAACGAATAGATCCACACCTTGGGCCATCGCACCATGGCGATCACAAGGGCGATGCCACAGAGGACAGCCGTAAGGATGTACGACTCGAGTGGCACGGTCAGGCGGCGGACTGTTGAGGCGTTGTCTGTTCTTCGGCGACGCGAGCAGCACCGAAGCCACGCATGGCAAGCAGGACCATGATGATGAGCACGTCAATACCGAAGGCAGCACCGGCAGCCATCAGCAGGCGCTTCGGACGATCACGTTTTTCGGCCGGTACCGGCTCGTCAACGATCAGCAGACTGGTCGTATTGCGATGCTGGTCGAGACGTGCCTGCTCGAGCGTCGGCGTCAGGAAGGCCTTGACTTTGAGCATGGCCTCAAGCTCGGCATACAGCTTCATGTACGAGGCTCCAAGGCCGGAAACGTCCGTGATGGCGAAGTTGCCGGCAAAGCCCGGTTCGGACTGTGCGGCCTTCATCTGACGGCGCAACTCTTCGACCAGCGAACGCTGGGTCTTGGTCTGCGGATCGTCTGTACCGTAGGTCTGCTGGAGCAGTCCGAGAATGCTTTCCTGTTTCATCATGCTGGCCTTGAGGTCGGCCAGTGCGCCGGCTGTCGACTTCGCCTGTTCTTCCGGCGAGAACAGCAGATACTTCTTCGAATAGACATTCATCTCCGAGCCGATGGCGGCGATCGAACTGTCCATCGAGCGGAGACGTCGCTCGAGATAGGTAGTGGCACGTGCCGCCTCGTCGCGTGCTACGCGGTTGGCCAGTTCGTTGGCCATGGCCACAAAGGTGGAGCACATCGTGACGGCCTTCTTGGGGTCGCGACTCCAGATCGAGATCTCGTAGTTACCCTCCGGGTGCAGCTCGATCTCGATGTTGTCGTCGAACTCGTCACGCACGAGCTGAAAGCGCTTCCCCTGCAACTCGTATTCGTTCACCAGGTCAAACTGCCGGATCATGCTATCGCGGATGGACCGGCTGAACAGCAATACGATGAAGTCATAGGATTCGCCCTTGCCTGCACCAAGCTTGGTAAGACCAAAGTCGCGCAGGGTGGAGCTCATGCCACCAAGAACATTGCCCAGCGCCGACTGGTCCGTCTTTGGCGGAACGCAGTTGATGCTGGACTTGAAGTACTCCGGCTGCGAGATCGCGTACATGTACGTGCCCACACCGGCCACGGCGGCCGTGATAAGGAGCAGCCACTTGTACTTCCACAGGTGGAGGATGGTCGAAGCTGTTGGAAACGGCGTTGTTGAAACCTGCATGCTCGACACCATGGGTGAGAGGGGTAGCGTCAGACGTTGCAAAGATACGTGCGTATGTTTGTCTCCATGTCTCCATCCGCAGCAGTCGACTCCGGCAGCCCCCTACGCGTGGGCTATGCCGTGGCATGGAATCGTGATCCCAGGACCACCTGGTCACATACTCCGTGGTCACTGCGGCAGGCAATGCAGCGCCTCACGGCACTGCATCTGACAGACATCCATCTCACGATGCCGTCATGGCGAAAGCAGGCCCTGAAGGCCTGGCACATCACACGGTATCAGGGGCGATGGATGAGCGGATGGGGTCACTCGCCGGTGGCCTACCGCGACCACCACGCATCAATGC
>JAULYI010000076.1:0-2473 GCA_032117915.1 Kapaibacterium sp. (SeqCode)
GCGCTGCTTCGCCATGACGGCAAATTACGCACCAGTATCCGGGCATATGGTGACGGCGTATGACGGCGAAACCCATGTCACACATTACCGCCCCCGTGTCACGACGGCGTATGTATGCAAAAACACATGCCGCTTCGGTCTTCGGCATCACAGCCGTACCGGTCGAGATCGAGGTCCACGCAGAGATGGGCCTTCCCGGGATGCACATTGTTGGTCTGCCCGACAACTCCGTCCGCGAGGCCAAAGAGCGGGTGCAGGCCGCATTAAAGAACACAGGCTTTGACCTGCCCCCCAGGCGCTTCATCATCAACCTTGCACCGGCTGACGTGCGCAAGGAAGGAAGTGCCTTTGACATGGCCATTGCCATTGGACTCCTCGTCTCGATCGAGCGTCTGCCGTCAATGGATGATTCGAACACGGTTATCATGGGTGAGTTGGCACTTGATGGTGCGGTCCGCCCCGTCCACGGTCTGCTCCCCGTGGCAATGGCCATGAAGCACCGCGGATTCCGGCGTCTGCTGGTTCCTGAGGCCAATGCTCGCGAGGCAGCCATTGTCGATGGCATCGACGTGATCCCGATTCAGACCCTTGCCGATGCCGTGGCGATCCTTAATGGTCTGCTGGTGCCGCAGCCGGTGACGGTCGATGTCCAAGCCCTGTTCCGGCAGGAACGTGATCGGACCGATCTTGATCTGCGAGACGTCAAGGGGCAGATGTCGGTGAAGCGGGCCCTGGAGGTAGCTGCGGCCGGAGGCCATAACATCATCATGATCGGTCCGCCCGGGTCCGGCAAGACGATGATCGCGAAACGTCTGCCGGGCATTCTACCGCCCCTCACCCTGGCCGAATCGCTCGAAACCACAAAGATCCACTCCGTGGCCGGCATGCTCCGGCCCGGACAACCCTTGGTGACGCAGCGCCCCTTTCGCGCACCACACCATACGATAAGTGACGCGGCCCTTGTAGGGGGTGGTGTGGGGGTGGTGCGGGCCGGCGAAGTGTCGTTGGCCCATCACGGTGTGCTGTTTCTTGATGAGGTGCCGGAGTTCCAGCGCAACGTGCTCGAGGTGCTGCGGCAACCGCTCGAGGATAAACGGATATGCATCTCCCGGACGAAGATGTCGGTGGATTATCCGGCCAATGTGATGCTGGTGTGCTCGATGAATCCGTGTCCGTGTGGCCACTATGGTAACCCCTACCACCACTGCCAGTGTAAGCCCGAAGTGGTTCAGAAATACCTGGCCAAGGTCAGCGGGCCGCTGCTCGACAGGATCGACATTCACGTGCAGGTGCCAGCCGTCAAGGTCGAGGAGTTATCGACCGCTCCCATGGGTGAACATTCCTCGTTGATCCGAGACCGAGTGGAGGCCGCGCGGATGATCCAGCACGAGCGTTTTCGCGGGGCGGTCGCGGTGTACAAGAATGCCGACATGACGCCGAACGACCTCCGGAGCTACTGCGTGCTCGACGTCGATGGTGCCGCGCTGCTGCGGCGCGCCATGACGTCGATGGGCTTTTCAGCGCGTGCGTATGACCGCATTATCAAGGTCTCTCGAACGATCGCCGATCTGGCGGGCCACGACGACATCTTGGTGGACGATGTGGCCGAGGCTATACAGTATCGAAGTTTGGATCGCGCTATGTGGGGGTTCTGACAACAAGGAGATACCGCCCTTTGCACGAACAATGGAACTATCTACAATAGGCGCAGAGTTTCTGCGTTCTATTCCGCGTCCCCTCCATCGTTGAAGAACGTGTCCCCGTTCTTCCACGTCCCACCCCAGGCCCCGCCCGACCAGTCCCCGGCGGGGCTTGCCTTTTTACGGGGGACTGGCGTTGCAGATGGTTCATCGGCTGGACGCCAGGCAGGTTCGCTACGTTTTGTTGGCTGCGGGGCTTGCCCGTTGGAACAGTTTGTGCCTGAGCGTCACCAGGCCGGCAGTAACACCGGTCATCTGCATGCCCAAGTCTGCTTCGGCCTTCAGGCTTATCAATCCGCCGCGCAGCGGCCGCCTCGCCGGCAGGTTAAGCGACTCCGTCGTCACAGCGTTGATGAGCGTCGTCGGCAGCTTAAACGTCTCGGCGATAGCCACGGCAAACTCGTAGCGGCTCATGTAGTCACGTCCACCCACGTGATACATCCCTGTGCGACGCTTGCGAACGATCCGTATCAGGGCATCAGCGATATCATCGACATAGGTCGGATTAGAATACTGATCGCTGGCCGCGTTGATCGGTCGGTCCTGATCGATGGACTGCAAAACGAAGCGTACAAAGTCCGGATGGTCCGGACTAGGACCATAGATGACGTTGGTACGGACGATGGCAGCGTCGATGCCGCTGCTAGACACAATGTTCTCGCTGGCAAGTTTCGACTTACCGTAGTAGCTGAGCGGATTGGGCGTGTCCTGCTCGACGTATGGACCACGAAGACCGTCAAACACGTAATCGGTCGAGACGTGCACAAGATGGG
>JAULYI010000077.1:0-5840 GCA_032117915.1 Kapaibacterium sp. (SeqCode)
AGGTTTCCCGGATGGGAAGGTGGCATCGTTATGGTGAATCCGTCGCAGCGTTGGGGACTTCGACTTCCTAATTCGCATCAGTTGAATGTGAACGTCAACTACAACACCACACTTTGGGACCTGCCCTTTCGACTGTTCCTTGACGTGTACAACCTCTATTCCAGACGCGATATCTGGTTCCGCTTGTTCCAGACCGAGAACGGCGTACCAACAGTGAGTGACGTACGCCTGCTACCAATTCTTCCGTCCATTTCTGCCGAGCTGAGGTTTTGATGACATCAATGACGTGGAAACGATTGCTCTTCGCAGCATGCGCCGCACTCGTCATATCCGGCTGCGAAGATCCCGTGCTAACGGACTACACCGAAGAGATCGTACTGGAAGGCATCCTTCTTGTTGGTGAACCCCTTGCTGAGATACGCGTCATGCGCACACTACCAGTTACAGACACCTTTCGGTTCGAAGAGGCAATTCTCGACGACGCCAACATCGTGGTTACAGCTGATGGCGAAGAAATCCCGATGACGTTTGTCGAAGGGCAGCGTGGCGGAACCTATCGCGCCCTCGATACCAGTTATCGTGTCAAGCCCAATACGCTCTACACCATAAGGGTTGCGGTTCGCGGCACCCTTCTGACGGCCGCGACACGCACTCCGCAGACGTTTGCGTGGGTTGCTACGCTGCCGAATCTTGTTCAGTTTCCACCTAAAGACTCACTGATGCTGCCAGTTGACGATTCGCTGTTTCTATCGTGGACGCCAGTCCCAAACACCGATCTGTACATCATCGCCGTTACATGTCTCGACACTGTCAACTATGGATCGTACCTGACACCGCCGACGCAGGAGCGTAACGATCGAACGATCCGATCAGAACCCGATTTCTTTGATAGGTCTGGGACGCTGATTGCGAACGAACGCACAACACTTGGTTTAAGCAGGTTTGCATCGTCGCCAACTGTGTGGGGCATCTTCCGTTGGTACGGTCTACACGAGATACGCATCTATGCTCCAGACCAAGCGTTTTCGGAATGGTTCTCGCAAGTCGGCAGTGGCCGCCGCAGCACATACGACTACCGTCTCGGCAATGTGTCCGGTGGCCTTGGCGTATGGGGCTCTGCCTCGCTTGTACAGAAGGAGTTCTTTCTCCTCAGGTAGTTCAAGACACATGTTGATTGCATTCGATCGCCCTACGCTCAACTCCGCCCCCTTCGTCAATTGAGGAACCAGATATGACTCGATCACTCCTTATCGTCGTCGTTGCATTCATGCTATCGACTACAGCTTCTGCTCAAACAAACGATCCAAAGAGCACGTATGGCATTGAAACAGATGTCCTTTGGCCATTCCTTGTGCAGACAACACGAACACACTTCATTGTCAAGGTTTGGCAGAACGGACATCTGCGCGGCGATGTGTACGGCGGACTGAATATTGACTTTCCAAGAGATCGAGAGACGGAAGGCCGCTTTGCCGACTACAGCCTCGCTACAGGCTACCGTCAGTTCCTCTGGAACGGACTTCATCTTGAATTCTCGCAGACCACCGGACTTGGAGTCCTCGAAAACCATGTGAGTACCGGAAAGACCTACAACAGCTTCGACTGGTTGGTCTCGGGCTATGTGGGATACAAATTCGAGTTTGCTGGAGACAAGTTTTACCTTCTGCCTCAGTTCGGAGTAGCCGGCGTGGTGTACAAGTCGAACCCATGGCCCATTTTCGAAGACAATACGCTTTCGAAGGAGGTCGGCGAGTCGCCGTTCCTGCTCGGAACGATACGATTTGGGTACAACTTCTAATCATTGGCAACCACGTATATGTTCTACGGCCGGTACATTCCGACGATCGTTGTTGCCTTCTGCATTTCCATTCGGAGCTGATCGCCATGCCGCTTCATACAGTCCTTGGTGCAACTGGCGCTGCTGGCGCCGCCGTTGTCGCCGAACTCGCTGCACGCGATCTACCCTTCCGTGTTGTTGAACGCACGAAGGACTTCACCGGTCGTGAGACCGTAAAGGCAGACTTGCGCGATCCTGAACAAGCGATGGTTGCCATTCAAGGATCGAGTCATGTCTATCTGTGCGTAGGAATGCCCTATGACACTTCAGTATGGGTGCGAGACTGGCCGATGCTCATGTCGTCGGTGATCGATGCCTGTAGGGCGGAAGGAGCTGTGCTGGTCTTCCTCGATAACATGTACATGTACGGACCGACGCCTCTTGCCACTCCGTTCGACGAGTCTCATGATCAACGGCCACTATCACGTAAGGGTAGACTTCGACAGCAGATTGCAGCGGAACTCGTGCAGTCTTTTGCGTCTGGTTCCTTGCGTGGTGTCATAGGACGAAGTGCGGACTTCTATGGGCCCAAATCCCGCAACAGCGTTTTGTACATTTCAGTGATCGAGCGTGTGCTGAACGGGAAGTCTCCTCAATCGCTTTTTACTATCAGCGTTCCGCATACATACTCTTACGTTTCCGATGTAGGACGTGCCCTTGTCGAGCTGGCACTTGATGAGTCATGCTACGGTCAGGTATGGCACTTGCCCGTAGGCAATCCCATAACGCTTGGCGAGATTGTACAGTTGGTGAATACCATGCTTGGCACGAGCTATCGCACCAGCATCATACCGGGCCCCATACGAAAGCTCCTGTCTCTCTTCGTCCGCCCAGTGAAAGAGCTGGAGGAAATGCTGTATCAGTTCACCGAACCGTATGTGATGTCAGACAGGAAGTTTCGCGACAAGTTTCCCGGTTTTGCAGTCACATCGAACGAGCAAGGAATTCGGCAGACGCTTGAGTACTTCCGAACGCAGCCTTGAGGACCCTGCACTCATGACCGTTGACATTTGATTAAAGCTCGTCTACACAGTCACTGATGATCTTCTTCATTTGCCGTAGCTCTTTGATCTTATCGTCGAGCATTTGAAGCTTGCGCTCAAGGATCTGACGCTTCTGGCGTTTGGTGTAGGTATCCTTATACCAGGCATCTATGATCTCGCTGATCTCATGCAGCGTGAATCCTGCAGACTTGGCATCAAGGATGAGTTGTAGGCGACCCACGGATTCCTCATCGTAATGCAAGTAGTTGTTCGTGGTAACTGCGGTATTGCGCTGACCACGGATGAGCCCGTAGCGTTCATAGAACCGAATGGTGTGAACACTGACGCCTGTGCGCTTCGCAAGTTCGTTGATCAGCATCCAAGGAATGGCTGGTGGATAACTATTCATTAACCATAGACTATGCTCTACGGTTGATACATAGGCAAATATCGCTGTAGGTTCGAAGAATTCCAACGATTCTTACCACGTGAATACGAAAGACACGTCAACCATGGCTGCGAAGACAGTACTCATTACGGGCTGCAACAGTGGCATCGGCAAAGCAACAGCAACGCTCTTTTCGCAAGCAGGCTGGAACGTAGCTGCAACCATGCGCTCGCTCGAAGCAGGCGCAGATCTGAAGACTCTCCGCGGCGTCCGGCTGTATCGACTTGACGTGACAGACGCCGCTTCGGTGACAGAGGCCTTCCACGATGTGATCCGCGACTTCGGCGGAATCGATGTCGTCGTCAATAATGCCGGCTACGGCCTGGCCGGTGTCTTCGAGGCAATCTCGGACGAAGCACTGGAGCGACAGTTCGCCACAAACGTTCTCGGACTCATGCGCGTGACCCGCGAAGCTATCACGCACATGCGCACTCGCGGTGGTGGCACCATCGTCCAGGTCTCGAGTATGGGCGGTCGAATGACGTTTCCGCTCTATGCCCCCTACCACGCTACAAAATGGGCCGTCGAGGGATTCAGCGAATCGCTTCACTACGAGCTGAAGGACCTGAACATTCGACTGAAACTCATCGAGCCTGGGCTTATCAAGACGGACTTTGCCGGACGCAGCGCAGAGATGGTCTTTCCCACCGAAGCGAGTGCCTACGACCCGTTCATTAAGAAGTTCACAGCCGCAGCAACCAAAGCATTAAAGGATGCCGTAAGTCCAGACGTCGTCGCGACGACGATCGTTGCCGCATCTTCCGACAGCAGCTCCAAACTCCGCTATCCCGTAGGGAAGCCCTCACCAATGTTGCTGCGATTTCGGAAACTACTGTCAGATAATGCCTTCTTCGGAATGATCCGCAAGGCGTATGGGATATGAGACGACTGTCGCCTTACTGAAGCACGGTCACTGTCCTCACCCGCGTGCCGTTGCGTTCGACGCGAAGCGTCAAACCCGGCGCTGATGCATCGACGGTGCGACCCAGAACGTCGTAGGTTCCTTCGAGCGTCCATTCGCCGGCGGTCGCTTCGTCATCAACCGTAGTGACGGCGTCGAGTGCAGCTCGGATCTGTTCTTTGAGTTTCATGTACGTAGGATAGATATCGACAATACTGCTGGACTTGACGGCAAGTACGCCGCAGTAGCGACGTCCGAAATCGATCCACGGACTGAAGCCAAAGCGGCCCTGCGAAGCACCCTCGATGAGTGTATCGTTCGACGGGTCGACTCGCTCTCGCCATACGCCAATACCATACCTCGTGTTGGCATCACTCGCGTCGATGCCCATGTACGGCGAATAGGCAATTCGCGCTCCACGCGTCTGGTCGGCAAGCATTGAATCGATCCACTGCGAGCCGAGCACACGCTTGCCATCGTAGATGCCGTCGTTGAGAATCATCACAAGCAGACGCATGTACTCTTCGGCTGTGCTCCACACACCTCCGTCGATGCGCGGATTGTCGGTGTCATAGACACTTCGGATGTCCCATGATGTTCGCGTCCATCCAAGCGGACGAGCCAGTGCTTGCGTAAAGAGCGAGTCCCAGCACGATCCAGATGCTATCGGCAAATTCGATGCCACCTCGGCCATACGTCCGGCCACGTGCATGCCCTCGCTACCGTAGTTCAGAAAGGCGCCGGGCTGTGTTGCCAGCTTACCCGCAAGAATACTGTCAACGCATTCCGCTAGCGTGATCTTCGCATTCACGTCCTCGACGCAGGGCGTAAACGGCCCAGCGTTGCCTCGTAGTCCGGATGTGAACGAGAACAGCTGTCGAATGGTCATGCGTCGCATGTCGCCCTTGGCTGTCGGGATATACTGCGCCACAGAATCGTCAAGGCGCAACGTCCCCTGCTCAAGCAGCGCTGTTATCACTGCCCCCGACACCCATTTGGATGCAGAAGCGATGGGGATGAGACGCGTCTTTGGCATTGTCTTACCCGGAAGAGCGACCGACCGTTCGTAGATCAAACGACCATCCTTCCACAGGAGCAAACAAGCGCCTCCAAAGTCTCCGTCACCAGTTCCGCCAAGTACTGATAACGAGTCTTGAAGCGTTTGGTCAACGGCCGAAAAGTTGTAGTTCTGCGCCGCGGCCGGGCCGGCAAGCGCAAGAAGTAGCAGGAGGATTATCATAAGGGGCGATGGTTTAGAACGATGTACGGACATGGTATGCGAGGCCTTTGGTGCGCAACGATTCCTGATGGTTTAACAGCCGTCGGATTCGCACACACGAATACGTACATGGAGCAACGTGCGGCACAGCGTTCCCTCGCGCCACGTTGGCACAACTCATGCATGCAGCATCAGATTGTTTTTCGAAATGATTTCACCTTTCGATTGCATGGTCGTAATGTTGCTGCAACGCTATTCGATGTTGCACGGGTGACTACCATGACCACGTACACATGTTCAGGAGAAGTCTGGAAGTATGACGGTCCGGCCTCATGGCACTTCATATCGCTACCGGCCGAAGTGTCGGCCAACATCCGTGCAATGTTCAGTGTTGCCGAGACCGGTTGGGGTAGACTCCACGTGCGTGCCGCGATCAACAACGTTGCGTGGGA